>JANPJZ010000001.1:0-2544 GCA_031425795.1 Rhodobacter sp.
CGAAAGCCTCGACAAGGACCAGAAGGCGGTGCTTGAGGCCTACCGGATGTTCGCCCATTCCCGGGGCTGGCTGCGGCGGATGGAGGAAGACATCCAGCGCGGCCTGTCGGCCGAGGCTGCGGTGGAGAAGGAACAATCCGCTGCCCGCAATCGCCTTGAACAGGTGCCCGACGCCTACCTGCGTGAGCGGTTGTCGGACCTTGACGATCTCTCGAACCGCCTCCTCCGCATCCTGACAGGACAGGGCCGCGACACCGGGGCGGAAATGCCGGAAAACCCCGTGCTGGTGGCCCGCAACATCGGTCCGGGCGAACTGCTGGAATATGGCCGCAAGCTGAAGGGCGTCGTGCTGGAGGAAGGCTCCGTCGGCTCGCACGCGGCCATCGTGGCCCGCGCCCTGGCGATTCCGCTTGTGGTCAACGCCGACCGGATCGTTGCCGAGGCGCTGAACGGCGACGCGATCCTTGTCGACGGCGACCAGGGGATCGTCCATCTGCGGCCCGAGGAAACCGTCGCCCGCGCCTTCCGCGACAAGATCGCCATGCAGGCCAAGGCGCAGGAGCGCTATGCCTCGCTGCGCGGCCTTCCCGCCACCGCGACCTGCGGCACGACGGTTTCGCTGCACATGAACGCAGGTCTGATGGCCGATCTGCCCAGCCTGGAAGGCTCGGGCGCCGAAGGGGTGGGCCTTTTCCGCACCGAACTGCAATTCCTCGTCCGCTCCAAGATGCCGCAGCGCGCCGAACTTGCCCGCCTTTACGCCCGCGTGATGGACGCCGCCAAGGGCAAGCGTGTCGCGTTCCGAACCCTCGACATCGGGTCCGACAAGGTCCTGCCCTACATGAAGCCGCAGGACGAACCCAACCCCGCGATGGGCTGGCGCGCCGTTCGCGTGGGCCTCGACAAGCCCGGCGTCCTGCGCATGCAGCTGCAGGCCCTGATCCGCGCCGCAAATGGCCGCCCGCTGACCATCATGTTCCCCCTCATCACCGAGATGAGCGAGTTTCAGGCCGCCCGCAGCCATGCCCTGCGCGAGCTTCACCGTGAGAAATCCCTCGGCCACCCCGTCCCGGAACGCGTCGAGGTCGGTGCGATGCTCGAGACGCCCTCCCTCGCCTTCGCGCCGCGCAGTTTCTACGAGCTGACCGATTTCGTCAGCGTCGGCGGCAATGACCTGAAGCAGTTCTTCTTCGCCGCCGACCGCGAGAACGAGCTTGTCCGTCGCCGCTATGACACGCTGAACCTGTCGTTTCTGGGCTTTCTGGAACAGATCGTCGCCCGCTGCCGCGAAACCGAGACCCCGTTTTCCTTCTGTGGCGAGGATGCCGGTCGCCCGATCGAGGCCCTCGCCCTTGCCGCCATCGGATTCCACAGCCTGTCGATGCGCCCCGCCTCGGTCGGCCCGGTCAAGGCGCTGTTGCGTCGTGTCAACCTTGAGGACGCGCGCAAGGTGATCGACCGCGCCCGTGCCGAAGGGGCGGAAACCGCCCGACCGCATCTGATGGACTGGCTTTCATCACAGGCAGAGTGATCGGAACACCCCCACATGCAGCCGGTGCCAGGACGGTATCTTCCCGGCTTTCGGTTAGCCCGGCAAGGCGGAAGTCCTCCAGAAGCCTCGCAAGATCGGCCTCGATACGGTCGGGGGCGGTGTCGGGGAAGACCTCGCCCAGCACTCCCCTGATTTCGTCGAACGTGGTGAGTTCAGCCAGCAGTTCCCAGATGACGGCCGCAAGGACGTCCATCCGGTGGATCGCCCGGCCCTCGCGGTCGGCCAGGTAAAGCTTGTCGCCGATCAGCCGCGCCAGGGTTCCGCTGCGCTGGACAAGGGGCAAGTCCCTGCCGACCAGGACCTGCGGGCAACGCTGCTCCCCGACCGACCGGAAGGCTTGCAGCAGGACGGCAGCCATCGGCTCCGGACAGGGCCAGTTGCCGAAGGCGCTTTCCAGGCAGGCCACCGCCTCGGCAAGCCCGCAATAGGTCAGCCGATAGACCGGCCGGTCGCCCAACATTGCGGCGATCGCCTCCAGAACATCCGCGGAATGGCGGTCACGGGTGAAATGCTGGTGCAGGAGCGCGTCCATGGCGAGCGCCGGCGAGACCGGGACCAGATCGGCTGGACAGGGGTGGTCCTGCCGATCAAGGATCACGAACGCCCCAATGGGCAGCGTCGTCCCGAACGCGGGCTGCCGGTCCAGCGCCACATAGTGGTACTGTGCATTGCGGGGGCCGTCCGCCGCTTCGGCCCAGGCCCGAAAACCGGCGTCCATCGTCTTGGGCAAGGGCAGTCGCAGACGGGGGGAAATCCCCATGGCATGGCCCATGGCCTGTCCCTGTGCAGTGAACGAAACCGGCAGGACGTCATCGCCAAAGAGGGCATGGCCCGCCCGGGCAAGGGCGACCGACAGTGTGCTTTTCCCCGCCCGCCGGACGCTTGGGAACACGACAAGCCGCCCGGCCATTGCAACGCCAGCGGCATGCAGGCAGATCAGGCTTGCGTCCCCGGCCGGCAAAGCCAATGCAAGCGAGCAGATCGCGTCGCAC
>JANPJZ010000002.1:0-1739 GCA_031425795.1 Rhodobacter sp.
GCTTCCCCCTCGGCGCGGTGCTGGCCACCGAAAACGCCGCCTCCGGCATGACGGCGGGCAGCCACGGCTCCACTTACGGCGGCAATCCTCTGGGCTGCGCCGTGGGCGCCAAGGTGACCGAGATCATCTCCGACCCTGCCTTCCTCGCCGATGTCGCCCGCAAGGGCGCGATGTTCCGGCAAGGGCTGGAATCCCTCGTCGCGCGCCACCCGCAGGTCTTTGAAAGCGTCCGGGGCGAGGGCCTGATGCTCGGCCTCAAATGCAAGCCCGCGCCGACGGATGTGGTCAAGGCCGGGTACGCCGCGGGCGTCCTTACTGTTGCCGCCGCCGACAACGTCCTGCGCCTTCTCCCCGCGCTCAACATCCCCGACGAAGACATCGCCGAGGCGCTGAACCGCCTGGACCAGACTGCCAGCACCCTTGCCGACGCGGCCTGTTTACATTCGTCAAAAAATATCCCGCGGGGTGGGGGGGCGCGCATCCCCCGGGTTCAACCGCAGCAAAAAGCGAAACGCCATGAACCACTTCCTCGACATCCACAAAACCACCCCGACCGACCTTCGGGCCATGATCGACAGCGCCCAGGCGATGAAGACCGCCCGCAACGGCCGCCCCAAGGGCACGCCCGATGATGACCAGCCCCTCAAGGGCCAGATGGTCGCGCTCATCTTCGAGAAGCCCTCGACCCGCACCCGCGTCTCGTTCGACGTCGGCGTCCGCCAGATGGGCGGCGAGACGATGGTCCTCTCCGGCAAGGAAATGCAGCTTGGCCACGGCGAGACCATCGCCGACACGGCCCGCGTGTTGTCGCGATATGTCGACCTGATCATGATCCGCACCTTCGAGGAAGCCACGCTCCTGGAGATGGCCGAACACGCCACCGTCCCCGTCATCAACGGCCTCACCAACCGCACCCACCCCTGCCAGATCATGGCCGACGTGATGACCTATGAGGAGCACCGCGGCCCGATCGCCGGCAAGAAGGTGGTCTGGTGCGGCGACGGCAACAACGTCTGCGGGTCGTTCCTCCATGCCGCAGGCCAGTTCGGGTTTGACTTCACCTTCACCGGCCCCGAAACCCTAGACCCCGAGGACAAGTTCATCGCCTTCGCGCGGGAGAAGGGCAGCAAGATCACCATCCAGCGCGACCCCTTCACCGCCGTCGAAGGCGCGGACCTCGTCGTCACTGACACCTGGGTCTCGATGCACGACCCGGAATCCGCCAAGGAACGCCGCCACAACCAGCTCCGCCCCTACCAGGTCAACGAGCAGCTGATGACCCGCGCCAAACCCGACGCGCTGTTCATGCATTGCCTCCCCGCGCATAGGAACGACGAGGCGACCTCCGCCGTGATGGATGGCCCGCATTCGGTGATCTTCGACGAGGCTGAAAACCGGCTGCACGCACAAAAGGCGGTGATGCGTTGGTGCCTCGGGGTCTGACCCTGGGGAAACCCCACCATCAGCGCCGGAAGGGCCAGGCCAACTGGCGCAGGAACTCTGGCGGGACCGGGTCGCCAGCGATCCCGGTCTCGGGTGGCCAGTCGCGCTTGGGCAGGTGGTAGGTGCCGAACAGCCGGTCGATCCAGGGGAAATGCACGGCAAAGTTCCGGTCCACCGGCTCGACCGCGTGGTGCCAGTGATGAAAGCGCGGCAGCACCAGAAGCTGGTTCAGGCCCGGCACGTCAAAGCGGATGTTCACATGGTTCAGCGTCGCCTGCACCGCGATGATCACCAGC
>JANPJZ010000003.1:0-9588 GCA_031425795.1 Rhodobacter sp.
CGCTCAGGCGCGAGAGAGGGAGATAGATAGGAAGCTCACGCGCTGCCCCCCGGTGGGGCCATGCGCCTCGTATGTGAAGCAGTCTGGTAAGATTACGGTGGCGAAAATGATCAGCCGTTGCAAACACAAGGAACGTTGACATTTGCAACACCCTGACTCACAAGGACCGAACACACCTCGAACAATGAGTCAGGCCATGCACCAATTCATCCTCTACCGCCGCGTCTCAACCAAGGAACAGGGGGAGTCAGGTCTTGGACTTGCTGCCCAGCAACGGGACCTTGACCTCTTCCTGACCACATATGCAGAGGTGCCCTTTGAGGTCATCGGGGAGTTCACCGACATCCTCTCGGGGGCCGATGATGCCCGACCCGAGTTGACCAAGGCCCTCGACCTCTGCCGCCGGACCGGGGCCACCCTGCTTGTGGCCAAGCTTGACCGTCTGTCACGCAAGTTGTCCTTCATCGCGACCTTGATGGAAGACCCGAAGGTGACCTTCAGGGTGGCCTCGATCCCCATGGCGTCCAAGATCGAGTTGCACCTGTATGCCATGCTTGCAGAGCAAGAGAGGGACTTCATCTCACTGCGGACCAAGGCAGCACTGGCAGAGGCCAAGGCGCGGGGGGTCAAGCTGGGGGGGCTTCGCCCGAAGACCGAGGCACGGAACGAGGCGATACAGGCCGGAGCCGATGCCAGCGCCCAGAAAGTGGCTGCCCTGTTGCTGCCCCTGAAGGCTGCGGGGAAGTCCCTGAGAGAGATTGCAGGTGCGCTGAATGCCTCCGGGGTCAACACGCCACGGGGCGGGCAGTGGTCGGCATCGCAGGTCATGAGGACGCTGGAGCGCCTCGGGACAGATTAGCCCCCACCTGTAGTATAACTCAGCCGAGCGATGCAGATGGTCTCTTCCGTCGCTGCCACCCAGTGCTTGTCAGTAGTTGGCAGAACGGGCCATGAGACGCTTTGACGCCTCGGCTCGATTGACCCCCTTCATAGCCCAGAAGACCCGACGCCGTGGCCTCGGAAACACCTCAGGGCGCTGAACCCTCATCATAGATAGAAACAGCCGACCCATCGCGCAACAGTGCCAGCGTCTCTCTCACGGGGGGCCTGAAGGGTCGGTGTCATCCACCGTCTGTCACACCTCCAATCCAACTGCACGCGCGCTCCTGAGGCCTCTCCTCGCGGGCGTTTTTCGCCGTGCGTCACATAGCCAAGGAAAGCCTCCATCATGACTAGCACTACACCGCGCCCGACCGTCTCCCTCTCGGGAATTTCGACCACCACCGTCTTTGCCCGTCACTGCAAAGATAAGACCCGCCGGGAGTTGCGCTTCTTGGGCAACCTCCAGCACACCCTTGCGGTTTTCCTTCCCGAGTTACTTGAGGGATGCCCCGTGGAGTCCACAGGAAGGGCACCACAGTGGCGCACCGTCAGGGTCCGCCCCGAGATCATTGCGGCCATTCAGGCCCTCCAGGAGCGCTTCACGGCCCAGCACAACGGGAAGCGGGAAGTGTCCACTTCAGAAGTCCTCGCGGCTGCCCTGAGCGAGGCACTCCCTAACCTCACCAAACGGGAGTTCCGGGGATGAAGGTAGACCTGAAGATTGACCGGCGTCACCTACTTCTCCGCGAGATCACAATCGACCCGGCCTTCCAGTTTCGCCATGGGGGCATTGATAAGGCCCATGTCAAAGGCCTCGTTCAGGTTCTCCGCACGATGGGTGAACTGGACCCGGTGCTGGTCTGGCAGGAAAAGGGCACCAGCGAGGAACCAACGGGGAGGCTTGTCCTCCTGGACGGAAGCCACCGCCTTGCGGCATATGCGAGCGCCAAACGGTCACGCGGCGGTGTCCCCGCAAGGGTCCTCAACGGTGACCTTGAGGAGGCCTTGGTGGCAGCCGTTCGGGCCAACTCCCGCGAAAGCCTTGCACTCACCAAGAATGAGCGGATGGACGCCGCGTGGCGGCTTGTGCGCGTCCCCTGTAAGCGTCTCACCGTCAAGACCATCGCGGGGGCAGCCGGGGTTGCACCGCGTTCGGTGGACATCATGCGAAAGCGGTGGACTGTTATGGAGGCGGCAACGATGGAGCCTAGCGGGCAATGGTGGCGGGACCGGCAAGACGTTCTGCCCGCCATGGATGACCGCCCCGAGATGACCGACAAGGAACGCCGACAGCGCATTGAGGAGGTGTCAGCACGGTTGCGGGAGGCCCTTGGCAAGCTGCCTTGGCAAGATGAACACCTTGCCGCCGAGGCTCTCCTCGCGGCGGTGGGTGTCGTGAAGTTGCGCCATATGACGGAGCATGTCTTTGGCGGGGATGAGTTCGCCGAGGATGAAGACGACTACCCGCTGCCCCTCGAAGCTGCCTCTGGCGGAGACTTCTAGGCACCGCACCACGCACTCCATAGAGCGCGCAATTTGCGTGTTTTTGACCATCAAGGCGCGTGAAGGAACGCTGGGGGCACCAACGCTCCGGGGAGGGAGAAAACCCTCTCCCCGGTCGCCCCCTCTGTCGCCCGACACGACATCCGGGTGTCTCGCAAGTTGTCTCAGATAGCGACACCGAAGGCCCGCTGCATGGCCCGCGTGGTGGCTCTCAGCTTGGCGGCAGCGCTCCCATACACCTTATCCCCCACGCCCCCGACCGTGTGGCCAAGGATAAGGTTCTGGTCCAGTGAGGCCACTTCAGCCAGCGTTAGCCGGTCCTTCATGTTGTGGCGGAGGGAGTGGACCACATGCTTCTCGTTCTGCGACACTTTGCGCAGGTGCTTCATGAGAGAGGCTGAAGCCGCGTCTCCACCACGGGGGCGACCGTAGGAGGGGAACATCATCAGTTGCCCCTCAGAGACCAACCTCAGGGCTTCCTTGGCGGCTTCCAGCGCGTCCCCCACCAATGGGACTTGTCGCCTTGATGACTCTGTCTTGAGGCCCCTGAGTTCATTGGCCTCAACGCGGAGGTGGGGCAGATCGCCATCAACTCTCACGTCGGCCACTCTCATCCCACTTACCTCCGCGAGGCGGCACCCTGTGCCCTCTACCAGACGCCAGATAAGGGCCAACTCGGGGGAGGCATTGGCAAGCACCCTCTCGCGGGTCTCAGAGAGCACCTGAGGAGGCAGGGGGTCGCGTTCCTCAGACGCCTTGCGGCCATGACCTTTGGCAACCTTCTGCACTGGCAGGCGGCTAAACGGGTTCATCGTCATCTCTGACAAGCCAAACTCCACCTTGGCGAAGTTGATCACAGCGGCGATGATCGTTAGTTCGCGGGATACCGTGCTGGCGCTGACCTTTCCCCCGACTCCTTTTCCGGTCACCTTCACCCGGTCCAACATCTCATCTCGAACCTTTCGGGCATCCTCTCTGGTGATGGAGGACAAAGCAGGGTCACGCCCTAGGGCAGCTATGGCCGCGTCAATCACGCGATTGGCCAGACCCACCACCCTGCTATCCGTCTCGGGGTCATCCGCCCTCAGGTGCTCCTTGAGATACAGCTTGCGGCCATCCCCAAGGGTAGGCTCCGGGGGCTGGTAGCGGTCAGGGCCTAGGCGCATGAGATTGATAGTGTAGCGGTCCACTGAGGGGACCCCCAGAGGCCCGTCTTCGTCTTGTGGGTATTGGTCTGACAGAAGGTCGGCAGACGCCTCTAGGTCCTCCTCTGTGGCCCCAGCGGCCACCAGATCAGCCCGCCGCCGCAGTGCCTCTGCATAGGCTTCCCGACCGGAGAGAACGACAACACCGGGGACCACCGCCCGACCCTTTCCACGCTTGGCCTCGGCAATCTCCCGCTCCACCTCCGCATGATACCGGGGGTAGGCCGCTAGGGCTTCCCTCTCCGACTCGCCCAGTTTCCTCTTGAACTCCCGCTTGTTGATAACCTTGGAGACCTCCTTAGGGACCCTCCGGCGATACTGCCAACTGCCCGATTTGGTGCGTTCAACGTGCTTCAAGACAAGTCCCATGTGTGCCCCATGTGTGCTCTAAAGTGCACCGGAAGGGAACGCAAGTATAGGAAGTTGTTGGGAAATATGACCACGAAGGGGGTCAAATGGAGCGGGCGGCGGGAATCGAACCCGCGTCTTCTGCTTGGAAGGCAGAGGTCTTACCATTACACAACGCCCGCGCTCTCTTTGCTAGCTAGTAGGACCCGAATGGCTCGTCAAGACACGTCTGTCTTCACCGGCGCTGCGATGTCCGTGACTGACGGCAGCAGCTGGTAAGGGCGGAAAGCCGACTGTTGGGTCTTCGCCCATGATTGAGGTGCGATTGCCGAAGCGGACATTCGCTGGCAGGTTCCGACATTCATGCGTTCGGTCAGGCCCGTTTTGTTTCAGACCTTGGTGCGGACGGTGTAGTCCGGCGCTCTCGCTACCGCCGGGGCGAGGGCCGCGACGGACAGCAGAAGCGCGGAAAGCGCGATCAAGATGGCCGGGAACCCCACATGTTCTGCCGTCACGCCGATCAGCGTCGGCGCAACAAGCATCCCGCCGTAGCCGATGATCGATACGGCTGCGATGGCTGCACCGGGGTTTGCGCCTCCTTGCTGCCCGGCTGCTGAGAACAGGATCGGCACAATGTTCGCCAGTCCAATGCCAGCCAGCGCAAATCCTGCGATGACGAGCGCGGCAGTCGGCGCTAGCGCCGCCATCGACAGCCCCGCTGCCGCGACGACCCCCGAGACGCGCAGAAGTGGCACCGCCCCAAACCGGTTGCGGACCGAATCGCCGCAGAACCGCATCGCCGCCATGCAGGCAGAAAACACGGCGAAGGCCATTCCGGACAAGGATACCGTCGCTCCGTGGTCCGAGGACAAGTATAGTGCGCTCCAGTCCAGCACTGCGCTTTCAGGAACGAAGGCGAAAAGCGTCATCAGCCCGATGAGGTAGATCGTCCAACCCTGTCGCCACAGTCCCGGCCCGGTGCCAGTGCCGGTGCCAGCGCCGCTGAAACTGTCAGTGACCGGCACAGCCGCAAGCCGGGACCAACTGACACCCACCACGGCAAGGGAAATCGCCGATACCGTTAGGACATGACCGCCGGCGCCGAGGGCGGCTATGGCCGGCCCGCCCAGAGCACCGCCCAAAAAGCCGCCGACGCTCCAGAAACCGTGGGTCGAGGACAGGATCGCACGCCCTGTCGCAAGTTCGAGTTCTACCGTATTGGCATTTGTCGCGACGTCCATCATGGCAACGCTCGCGCCCAGCGCGCCCATCGCCAGGGCCAGTGTCGCCACATCCGGTGCGAACACAGCCGCGGGCAAGGTCAAGCCGCAGAAAACCGCAGAGCCGCGCGTGATTGCCCGCGACCCGTGACGTGCCATCAGCCGGCCCGAAAGGCACATCGCGACCATCGACCCGATCCCCATTCCCAGGATGAGAAGGCCAAGCACTGACTCGTCGATGCCGTGACGTGGCAGCACGAGGGGAATCTGCGGTGCCCATGAGCCGAGGACAGCGCCATTGAGCAGAAAAAGCGCGGAAATGGAGATGCGCCCTTTGCGCGCAATGACCGTATCAAGCGGCATGCAAAAACCCCTTGCACTGAATGAGATCAGTCATTTGAAAATGAACCGCTGTGCGCCCGACCATGTGCGGTGTTCGATTGTTGGCCGATACAACGGCATCTGCGTTCCCCGCGCCGGCTTGCGCGGGACATTCCCGTGGGGAGATGTCTGTGCTCAGCTTGGGTCAATTGCCGCGCATGCTTCGTCGGTCGCGATTCCGGCGCCTGGACTTTGCGTGGCCGGCACAAGCGCCCCTGGATGCCGCTCCGGCGCGACACGGGCCGGATTGAGGGCGCACAGGCGCACGGGACGGACCTTCGAGCAAAGCTGGCGGCCATCCACATGGGTCAATCAACCCGGTGCGTTGATGCAGTTGCTTACGTCTGCGCAGGCCGGGTCCCGGTCGGTGTCATGCAACCCGGAATAGAGCTCCCGCGCCAGTTTCTGGGCAATCGCGATGTGAAAGCTGTCTAGGCCCGCAACCTCCATCACGAACGATCCGAAGCCGCCGGCAACATTGCGCGTGTAATAGGCCCCGAGGCCCGGATCGTCGACCGTTATAGCCAGGGCGTTGATAACCACACCCATATCCAGCGCCCGCTTCCGGACCGGGGCGAGGGCCTGCAAATCCTTGCGGCGCGTCAATATAGAGGACCTGCCGTCGCCGGAGACGTCGATGATCTCACGATCAAAGCAGCGGCCAGGTTCCTCGAACAGATCTAGCGCGGCGCCGATCCCGACTCCGATGTCGGTGTTGCCCGACACAAGCCGGGGCGTGGTGACCAAAACGCTCGCGAAGTGGCGCGCGTCCTCGTCAGCCTTGATGCGATGCCAGCCGATGATCTGGGGCGAATAGGCCGAGTCACCCCAGATCACAGCCGCCAGATCGACCGTTCCAGCCGCCCGAAACGCATCAAGCACTTTGGTGTTGTTGAGCGCGGCGTAATAGCCGGCCGTCTGTACGTAGAAATCGGCGTCAGAAATGCTGCCCGAGGCATCGATGGCAAGCACCAAGCCGACATCGGCACATCCGGCCCCGGCCTCAGCTGCGGCAAGGGACAATGAGCAGGCAATGGCGAGACGCATCGGGAATGTCATGGCGAATGTCCGGATACTGCGACGCCTGTTCCGTTCGCCTGCAACGGGCGCGGTACGGGCAGAAAAGGCGTCATTCTGGGTGAGGGGACAGAGGGCTGTGGGCAGCCTGCCCGTAAGCGGCAGAGGTCGCGTTTAAATCGGGGCGCTTTTCCTTTTTGATGCACGTTCGACACAATTCCCCCCATCTACGTGGGGATTGTTGCAAAACTATTGGATATCGACGGTTTCTTCCCGGTTACTCACGGCGACCGCATAACAATTGCACCTGTTCAGGAACCTTGATGGATTTGACGTTCAGCAGCAGATCGAATTTCCGCCGCACCGTCTTCGTCGCTGTGATGATGTGGACTTGGGCGGCCGGTTTGGCACAGGCGCAGCTGTTCTTTGGCGATCTGGGAGACGGTGTGACAGTGGGAGTCGATCAGGGCTCCACCGCCTTGTTGCCCAAGGTTTCGACCACCACCCGGTTCTTCAGCTTCGATACATACGGGTCGTCCGGCATCGGGCCGGACATCACGACCCTCAGCATCGCGCGCCCCGGTCTTCTGGCGGACGAGGATCAAGTTGATGCGGTGGCGGTAGTCGCCGGCGCGTTGGAAACGGGGCCGACCGAGGTGATCGCCGCAGGCCTGGGATACCGGATGCCGCTGGGCATGGCGGGCCTGTCGTGGTTCGTGAACCTCGACCATGCCGAGGTGGTTCTGGGGGGACAGATGAACCGCGCGCTTGACCTGCGCGGCGACCGTTCGAACGTGGCGCTTGGTCTGCGCCAGACCTGGCAGACCGCGACGAGCACAACGCTCAAGGCCACGCTCGAGATGCGCCTGCGGAGGTCGCGGGGGGATGCCCTGAGCCGCACCGTCCTGGCGGAGGACCTGCGCGTCCTACAGGCCAGCCTCGTCGGCGAAAGCGGAGTGCCGTTTGGCCTGCGCACGCGGTTCGGTGCCAGCGTCGCCAAGGGGCTCGATACGCTTGGCGCATCGGACCGGGCCAACCCGGCCGCGTCGCTGCCGGGGGCATCGTCGGCCTTTCTGCGCCTGTCGCTGGCGGGCGAGGTGTCGCTGCCGGTTTCGCCGAGGATGGTGGTGAATGCGGGCATTGCGGGCCAGTGGGCGGACCGGTCACTGCCCCTGTCAGAACGCTGCGGCTATGCGACCAACGCCTACAGCCGCGGCTTCGACCAGACCGTGGCGAACGGCGACCGCTGCATCGCGGCCCGCGTGGAACTGGCGCGCTATCTGGCGATGCCCGCGGCTGATCGCCCCGAGGCCCCGCTGGTGCAGGGCTTTGCCGGGCTGGACGGGGGGCGGGTCTGGAACCTGGGCAACGGCATTCTGCCACCCGAAACGCAGGGCTGGTCCAGCCTGTCGGTGGGCGTGCGCGGGCTGCAAGGTGATGCCATCGCGGAACTCGCGGCGACACGGGTCCTCGACGACTTCCGCACCTCCACCACGCAAGACGAAACGCGCGTCTGGCTGCGCATCGGATACCGCTTCTGACCATGGCGCGGCACCCCCCTGCCAAGCCCTCCGTTGCCGCCCGCCCGTCTTGCTGCAGGCGGCGCACGCCGAATGCCCCACCATTGGAAGGAGTGGACGATGATCCGGTTTGACGATTTGGACTTCGCCCCCGATCTGACCCGGGCACGCAGGGCTGCAGGCGAAATCGCCTTCACACGGGGCGAGACGCGGATGCTGGTCGTGCTGACGCGAAATGTCGGACGCGTTGTGACGCGCAACCAACTCCTCGACGCGCTGACCGAGGTCGGGTCCGACAAAAGTGACCGCAACGTCGATTACATGATCAACCGCCTGCGGCGAAAGCTGGACGACAGCCCACGCCACCCGCGCTTCATCGCCACTCGATACGGCGAAGGCTATGTCTGGCTCCCGCGTCCGACCGACCTGCTGCCGCCGGCGGCCGGGGCACATGCGGTGATCGGTCCGGTGCGGGGCTATCGGCATCTGGGAGACGCGCAGCCCCGCGCCGCGCGCTTTGCCGACCTCTTCCAAGGCCATTTCGCCAGCAACCTCGGCGCCGACCGCAAGGTGGTGTTTGATCCGGATTGCCCTCCGCCACTGTCCTTCAGGGACAAAGCCCCGCTGATCGGGGTGGAACTGACCTTCCTGCGCGACGGGCCGGAACTGGACTGCATCCTTCACGCCACAGCCTTCCGGAACGGCATGACCTACAGCATCAGCCGCCATCGCATTCCCGACGATGCGGGGATTGCTTCGGGCATTCCAGATGCTGCGGGGCAATTGGCCACTCGCCTGGCCGCGCAGATCTGGAAAAGCCTGACGTTGACGGCCAGCCGCCGCGAACCTTTGCCCGTGGCGATGCACAACGCCGCGCAGACCATGCAGGGCGGATTGCCGGGTTGGGCCGAAAGCCACCGCAGGCTGCAGCAACTGGCCGCGCAAAGCCCGACGGATCACGGAATCCAGATCATGCTGGCGTCCAACATCCATTCCAAATACGTCCAGCACGGGCTCGAGATCCTGGCCACCGGACCCGACACGCGGGCCGAAGACGAGGCGCAGATCGAGGCCTTGGTCTCGGCAAACCTGCCCTTCGTGCAGCATGATCCCTTCTACGCCGCCACCGCGGCCAAGCTTCTGTTCTTTGTAGATCACGGCTACCGACGCATGGCGTTGGACCTGATGGAGGAGGTCGGCCGCACCAGTACCGCCGTTGCGCCCTCGCTGGTGATCCTTGGCATGCTGCGCACCTTTGCGGGCCAGATCGGACAAGGTCTCGCCGCGCTGGATCAGGCGCAGGACATGGCCGAGCCGGGATCCGAGCTTGAAGTCTATATCCTCTGTCTCAAGTGTCAGGCGCTGATGGCGGTGGATGACCGCGCGGGGCTGGATGCGGTGCTTGCGCGGCTGTATGCTTTGCGTCCGCCGATCCAGTTCGTTTATGACCTGCTCTACGGACCCGAGGATGCACCCTCGCCCGCGGCCGCGATGGCGTTGCAGCAGATGACC
>JANPJZ010000004.1:0-3587 GCA_031425795.1 Rhodobacter sp.
CCAGACCGGCGCCCGCGCGACCGACAGCCGCGTGTCCGTCCTGACCGGCCTGCAGCGCCGCGATGTGGTGCGCCTGCGCGATGAGGACGTGAAGGACCGCCGTCCGAACCACCTCGCCCGGCTGGTCGCCCTCTGGCACACGGGGGCGGAGTGGTCCGACGCCGGCCAGCCCCGCCCGCTGCCCCGCTCCGGCCCCGCGCCCAGCTTCGAGGCCCTCGCGCAGACCGTCCGCCGCGATGTCCACCCCCGCACGATGCTCGACACGCTCCTTGCCGCGGGCACCGTGACGCTGTCCGGGGACGGGCAGGAAGTGCGGCTGATCCAGCCCTCCTACCAGCCCCTCGCTGGGTCGGACGACCAACTGGCCTATCTGGCGCGCAACCTCGGCGACCATGCCGAGGCGGCAGCGGAGAACGTACAGGGCGCCGAACCTGCACATTTCGAACGCGCCGTGCATTACTCCGGCCTGACCGAGGCGCAGGTGCAGCAACTCTCCGAACAATTTGCTGCGGGCGAGATGGCGCTTTTCCAAACCCTCAGCCAGACTGCGGCAAGGATGAAGGCAGACAACCCAACACCCGGCCCGCTGCGCTTCCGCGCGGCCGGTTACTTCTACCGGACCGGAGAGCCCCATTGACGCGCGTTCTTGCCCTTCTTGCCCTGACGCTTCTGGCGGCCTGCTCGCCCAGAATGGAAGAGGTCGCAGCCGAGCCGGTTGTCGTTAAAGAGGGACCCCTTTCCGCCGCGCCAGAGGTGCCCGCAGGTCTGTCAGATCCCGCCTGCCTCCCCGGCGATGACGACGGCATCGGTGGCACCGGATGCCCGGTGAACTGACTTGGACCGGGTGTCGTGGGGTGCGCTACAGCTTACCACCACGCTGATCCGCGCGGGAAGGTAAACGCCACTCCGGCCAGCCGTCGTATGGGCGCTTGCCATACGCCTGCCATACGTCCACCAGACACGGGTTCGCCGCGATTCCTGCCTCGTTAACCGGGCGTTCCCTGCAGCGCCCTCGGTTTCGGCCCACCGGTTGCCCAGTCCAGAAGCTCTACCGTATGCACCACCGGAATCCCGGTTCCCGACCCGATCTGCATCATGCAGCCGATGTTTCCAGCGGCGATCACCTGCGGCGATCTCGCCTCAAGCGTCTGCACCTTGCGGGCCTTCAGCTCTTGGCTGATCTCGGGTTGCAGAAGATTGTAAGTCCCTGCACTTCCACAACAAAGATGGCTGTCCGCAGGCTCCACCACCTCAAACCCCACGCGCTTCAACAGATCCTTCGGGGCGGTCTTTATCTGCTGGCCGTGCTGCAGACTGCAAGCCGCATGATAGGCAACCCGCAACCCTTTCGCCACGCCCTCCGGCAGGCCAAGGGTAACGATTATCTCACTGATATCCTTGGTCATTCCGGCCACCACTGCCGCATCCTCTGCCAAGGGGTCCAACCGGAACATGTGCCCGTAATCCTTGACCGTCGTCCCGCAACCGCTGGTGTTGATGACCACCGCATCCAAGCCACGCGCCCGCTTTTCCGCCATCCAGACGCGGATATTGGCCCCAGCGCTGGTATGGGCCATGTCTTCCTTGCCCATATGATGCGTCAGCGCCCCGCAGCACCCCTGCCCCCTGACCACCACGACCTCGCCGCCCAGCCTCCGCAGGATCCGGATCGTGGCGTCGTTGATGTCCGTGTTCAGCGCCTTCTGCGCACATCCCGTCATCAGCGCGACCCGCATCCGCTGTTCACCAATCGCCGGAAACACCTGTGCATCATCGTTCCGGCTGACCGGAGGGATCACCTTCGGCGCCATCGCCAGCATCGCCTTCAAGCGCTTGTCCGGGACCAGAAAACTGAACGGTTTCAACAACTTGGCTCCAAATAGCGCAAGTCTCAAACGTCCCGGATAGGGGATCACCCGCGCCAGAACCGCCCGCAACACCCGGTCCGAGAACGGGCGCTTGTAGGTCTTCTCGATATAGGCCCGCGCCTGGTCGACAAGGTGCATGTAATGCACACCCGAGGGGCAGGTCGTCATGCAGGCGAGGCAAGACAGGCAGCGGTCGATATGCTTGACGGTCTGGGCATCCGCGGGGCGGCCCTTCTCCAGCATGTCCTTGATAAGATAGATTCTTCCCCGGGGTGAATCCAGCTCGTCGCCAAGCACCTGATAGGTCGGGCAGGTCGCGGTGCAAAACCCGCAATGCACGCAAGAGCGCAGGATCTCGTTCGCCCGCTTCAGGGCGGGGTCCTTCAACTGCCCGGGGGTGAACGTCGTCTGCATCAGCCCATCATCCCCCGGTTCAGTATCACGCGCGGGTCGAACTTCGCCCGCAATCCCGCAGCCAACGCCGCAACCTCTACCGCTTCCGGTGGAAACACCGGCCCGCCGGCGCCGCGCACCAGGGTCGCGTGGCCCCGCCCCGCAACCGTTGCCGCAACCTCCGCGCCTTTGCCATGCCCCACCAGGATCCAGATCAGGCCGCCCCCCCAATCCCAGATCGCCTCCGCCTCCAGGCGTGCCACGATCTCGGCCGCTGCGGTTGGCAGACAGGCCACACGCCACACATCGCCTGCCTTGCCCGCGAAGGGCGTCACGTCCCGCACCTCGCGCCACAACCGTGCAGAGGCGTCACCCTCGACTACCGTCACCTCGCCCCCAACCACGGGTTTGAGGCGCCCAACCCGATAGGCTGTCGAGCCCGCCATCCCCTCGACCCGCACCAGCGAGCGACCGGAGTGCCGCGCCGCACCCGAGATGTCGAAGGGCGAGCCGAGCGCCGAGCGCAAGGCGGCGAGCCCTGCCTCGTCGCCCAGACCTTCGACCACCAGCGTCGCCTCGGCTTCGGGCACCGCCTGCACCTTGAAGCTGACCTCGCTCAGCACACCCAAAGTGCCGCGGCTTCCGGCGAAAAGCTTCACAAGGTCGTAGCCGGTGACGTTCTTCATCACCCGCCCACCGTTCTTTACCACCACCCCCGTGCCATCGACAAAGCGCACACCCAAAAGCGCATCGCGGCAGGCGCCGACCTGCAACCGCCTTGGGCCCGAGGCGTTGGCCGCCACGACGCCGCCGATGGTGGACACCCCCTCCCGCCCCAGAAGCCCGCGCAGGTCTGGCGGCTCGAAGGCGAGCCGCTGGCGTTCGCCCGCCAGCACCCGCTCCACCTCCGCCAGCGCCGTCCCGGCCTTGACGACCAGGGTCAAGGCGCCGGGCTCATACAACTCCACTCCTGTCAGACCGACCGTCTCCAGCACCTCGCCGACGGCATGGCCCAACGTCCGTGTCCCGCCGCCCCGCACCAGGAGAGGGCCGGCGGCTTCCGCCACCGCTTCCGCAAGCTCCGCCTCAGTCACCGGTCGCATCGACCCGCCTTTCACATTTGCCCAAATATCCCACGGGGGTGCGGGGGTGTGAAACCCCCCCACCGGCGGATAAAACCGCGCGCCCGGCGGCGCGGGCCCGCCCCCCCCCCCCCCCCCCCCCCCCCCCCCCCCCCCCCCCGCCCCCCCCCCCCCCCAACTCCCCCCCCCCCCCCCGGCGCGGGGGGGGCGGGCCGCCCCCCCCCCCCCCCCCTCCGTCGGATCA
>JANPJZ010000005.1:0-18863 GCA_031425795.1 Rhodobacter sp.
CGCCGATGCCAACGCGGCAAAGTTCGGGCGCACCAGGGCAGAGCGGGCATTGGACCAGGCCAAGTCCGAGAAGGCCGAGCGCGATCTGGACGCGCATAAGCGCGAAACGGATTAACTGGCGCTTAACCGTGGTCTGGCAGCTTTCCGGGGGACGGAGGTATGCCATGACCAGTCTTCCCGCCTACCTTTCTGCCGACCACTGGGTCGCCCATCTGTTCACGTCGCGAGCGGCCCGGGAAGGTGGCGTGATCCGGCGGAAGATGCGCGATGTCGAGCACTTTGTCGGTCGCGAGCCATTCCTGGAGGAGATGAGACGGCGCGGCTTTCCAGTCGTCGAGAACGCCGGCCAATTCGTCATCTTCTGCAACCGCGAGCCCCTTCGCAGGATCGTGTGAGCGATTTTTTCGAAGAAATCGCACCGGACCCTTCAAAGGGTCCGGACCGGAGTTTTCGAGAACTCCGGTGACAACGCCAGCAATCAAGCGCTACGCTCCCGCCATGACCACCCGCCCCGTCAAACGCTCGCTTACCCTGCATGGCCATCGCACCAGCGTCTCGCTGGAAGCGCCGTTCTGGGAGGCGTTCCGCGAAATTGCGGCCGCGCGGCAGGTCCCGCTCAACCAGCTTGCCGCCGAAGTGGACGATGCCCGATCAGGCGACGAGGGACTCGCCTCGGCGATCCGGCTTTACGTGCTGGACTACTACCGGTCCGCGACGGTCTGAAGCGTGGTGGCCAGGTCGCCGTAGCCGGTAAAGCGCCGCTCATAAGCCAACCCAAGCCGAACGGCGCAGTCCTGTGCCTTGGCGTCCAGCGCAGGGTCATTCACCTGCGCCTGATAGACCAGCTTGGTGTAGTTGCCGAAGTACATGTCACGCAGTTCCGGGTGACGGTCCAGACCCATCGGGCGCCAGACGAAGGCATCAAATTGCCGAACCAGAAAATCGGTCAGGTAAAAGGCGGTGAATTCGGTTTCAGCCCGCTCGATAAACTCGGCATTACCTTCAAAAAACGAATAACAATGGGGCCCCGGCACCATCTCCACGCCCAGATCCTTGCACTTTTCCAACAAAAGCCCCCCGGTCCCGCAATCAGCGTAGACGACAAAGATCGTGTCGTAGCGCTCTCGAGAGTCAAGGACGGCAGCCTCGACTGCCGGGATGATCCGGTCGGGCCAGAGGTGCAGCTTTGCGGGCAGGCACTGCAGGTCAAGGTGATCCCAGCGGTTCGCTGCCTTCAGCGCGAGGATCTCATGCGCAAGTGCCCCGCACGCGATCAAAAGCACCCGACCCACCAGCGACGGCGACAGTCCTGCCTCGGTCAATGTCACGTCGTCGGGGATCATGTCGCCTTCCCTTGGCGCAATAGTCCTATCGGGCGAGCCGGTTCCAGCCAAGGATAAGGCTTCCAGCCGCTGCCGCAAAGCCAAGCGCAACCAGCGGGACCTCGGCCCAAAGCGCCAGGGCCAGCGTGACGCAAGCTGCCAGCATGACAAGCGCGATCAGTCCAAGGAAATGTGTAACAGGCATGAAACATCCTCCTGCATCACAACCTGCGCCCGGGACCCGCCTCTTGCAAGGCCGCTCACGCTTTAGTGCGTCAACCCGCCAACTGGTTATGCTTGCGCGCTACGAACTGCTTGGCGGTCTCCACCGCCACAGCGGCGTCGCGGCAATAGGCGTCAGCGCCGATCGCGCGGCCGAACTCTTCGTTCAGCGGCGCGCCACCCACCAGCACGATGTAATCCTCGCGCATGCCCTTTTCCTTCATCGTGTCGATCACGACTTTCATGTAGGGCATCGTGGTTGTCAGAAGCGCGGACATCCCAAGAATATCGGGCTGCTCCCGTTCCAGCGCGTCCAGATACTTCTCGACCGAGTTGTTGATCCCAAGGTCCAGCACCTCGAATCCGGCGCCTTCCATCATCATCGCGACAAGGTTCTTGCCGATGTCGTGGATGTCACCCTTGACGGTGCCGATCACCATCTTGCCCATGCGCGGTGCGCCGGTCTCCACCAGAAGCGGCTTCAGGATGAACATCCCGGCCTTCATCGCATTGGCGGCCAGAAGCACCTCAGGGACGAACAGGATGCCATCGCGGAAATCCGCGCCGACAATCGTCATCCCCGCAACAAGCGCCTTGGTCAGGACGTCATAAGGCGTCCAGCCGCGAGCGATCAGCAGGTTGACGGCCTCCTCGATCTCTTCCTTCAACCCGTCGTAAAGGTCATCGTGCATCTGCAGCACAAGCTCGTCATCCGACAGTTCGGACAGGATGATCTCGTCTTCGTCGGCCATGGGGGCGCTCCAGCGGAAGGGTCTTGATACCGTGCATGGTCGCAAAGCGACCAGGTCACTATACGGCAAGCGACATACACCGGATGAAAGCCGACAGAAAGCGGTCGCGGATGGAAAAGGGATGGCGTTTGTTCGCCGTATGTTCTAGTTTTGCCAGATGACCGCAGACAACACCATCCTGCCGGGCCAGCGCCTCCGTGGCCGAGGTGCGGTCAGTAACCGCGCCGGCCGGTTCGAGGCGACGGGCCGTGAGGCCTATCACGACGGCTGGGAGGTGGAGGAGGAGCGCCTTGTCCGCACCGAGACGCGGCTGGAACGCCCGCGTTCCGCCCTGACCTACCAGAAGTCGCCCGACCTGCCCTTCGACCGCTCGATCAACCCCTACCGCGGCTGTGAACATGGCTGCGTCTATTGCTACGCCCGGCCCAGCCATGCGTTCCTGAACCTCTCCCCGGGCCTCGATTTCGAGACGAAGCTGATCGCCCGGCCCGGCATTGCCGAGGTGCTGGC
This sequence comes from Rhodobacter sp., assembly GCA_031425795.1. Taxonomy (GTDB): domain Bacteria; phylum Pseudomonadota; class Alphaproteobacteria; order Rhodobacterales; family Rhodobacteraceae; genus Tabrizicola. Next base: position 2,807 of record JANPJZ010000005.1, read on the forward strand.
GGAGGAACTCGCGAAACGGTCCTACAAACCCGCTCCGATCGCCATCGGCACGAACACCGACCCTTACCAGCCGATTGACGCGACCCATGGCCTGATGCGGCAGGTGCTGAGCGTGCTGCATGACCACTCACACCCGGTCTGGATCACCACGCGCGGCACGCTGGTGGAGCGGGACATCGACCTGATCGCGGCCATGGCCGCCCGGCGGCTGGCAAGCGTCAGCATTTCGATCACCACGCTGGACCCAGGCCTCGCCCGCAAGATGGAGCCGCGCGCCCCTGGCCCGCAGCGCCGCCTAGCGGTGATCCGGGCCCTCACCACCGCCGGCATACCCGTGCGGGTCCAGGTCTCGCCGCTGATTCCGGCATTGACCGACCATGAGCTGGAAGCGATCCTTGAGGCCGCATCCGAAGCAGGGGCCTCCCATGCCACCTCGATCCCGCTGCGCCTGCCCTTGGAGGTGGCGCAGCTGTTCCGTGACTGGGTCGAAGCCACCTTCCCCGACAGGGCCGCCCGCGTGATGGGACGGGTGCGCGAACTGCACGGCGGGCGCGACTATGACCCGAGCTTTGGCGTCAGGATGACCGGTCAGGGGTTGTGGGCTGAGTTGATCCAGCGCCGCCTGCACGTCGCGCGCACCCGCCTTGGCCTGACCAGAGGCCTGCCAGAACTGCGCAGCGACCTCTTTGCCGTCCCCCCGAAAGCCGGCGACCAGCTCAGCCTCTTCTGACCGCAGGGTCGATTTCTTCAAAGAAATCGAACCGGAGTTTTCGAAAACTCCGGGGCGCTATCCCCGGCGGCCGCGACGTTCCCGCTTCGGATCGCCTGATGTGTCGCCGGTCCCGTCCGAGGCCGAGGAGAACCCTCCCAGATGGGCCGTGACATCCTCCAGCGTGGGGCGCGGGCCTTTCGGCCGGCTTTCGAGCGCCGCACGCATCGCGCGCAAATGCTCGGGCATCGTGCCGCAGCAGCCGCCGATGATCCGCACGCCTGAATCGCGTGCCAGAACGGCGTATTCGGCCATCAGCTCTGGCGTGCCGTCGTAGTGGATGTGGCCGTCGTGATACTTCGGGATGCCCGCATTGCCCTTGGCGATGAGCGGACGCTCCGTCCCGGTCGAGGCGAACCCAAGGACGGTGCGCATCAGGTCACTTGCGCCCACTCCGCAGTTCGCACCGAAGGCGATCGGCGGGTTCGGCAGCTTTTCCACCATCTCGGACATCGCCGAAGAGGTGACGCCCATCATCGTGCGGCCCGCCGTGTCAAAGCTCATCGTGCCGCACCATGGCATGCCCGCAAGGGCTGCGGCTTCGGCTGCGGCCTTGTATTCCTCGAAGGCGCTGATCGTCTCGACCCAAAGGACATCCGCCCCGCCTGCCTTCAGCCCTTCGGCCTGCTCGTGGAACATCTCCACGGCCAGCGCATGGGTCAAAGTGCCCATCGGCTCGAAGATCTCGCCCGTCGGGCCGACGGAGCCCGCAACCACCACCTGCCGCCCCGCCGCATCGGCGATCTCGCGGCCAAGGGCAGCTCCGACCCGGTTCAGCTCATGAACCCGGCCTTGCGCGCCGTGCAGCTTCAACCGGCTGGCATTGCCGCCAAAGGTGTTGGTCAGGAAGATGTCCGACCCCGCCTCGACAGCACCACGGTAGAGCGTGCGGATGTTGTCCGGGCGGTCGGTGTTCCAGAACTCCGGCGGCTCACCCGATTCCAGGCCCATGTTGAAAAGGTTGGTTCCCGTGGCCCCATCAGCCATCAACCAGTCGCGTGAGGCGAGCATCCGGGTCAGCGCATCGGTCATTGTCGGGATTCCTTCAGGCAGATACCGGTTTTCTGTGCCATGGCGCGGTCGGAAGGGCAAATCCATATTCCGAAAGTCGTCATGGCCCCGGCCTCAACTTCACCGGCGCTACCGCCGGGAAGGGCGGCGCGGATCGGGCCACGCCGCGCCGGGTGCCGGTCTCAGAGTTCGCCCATCAACTGCGCCTTGGCCACCGGAAGAAGCTCGGCCATCTTGGCACGGATCTCTTCAGCGCTGGCCTTGCCGGCCAGATCGGCGACCAGCTTGCGCACCACGTCCTCGATCCCCGCCTCTTCGAAATCGGCGCTGACGACTTCCATGGCATAGGCCGCAGCCTCATCGCCCGAGTGGCCCATGAGGCCTGCAGCCCAGAGGCCAGTCAACTTGTTGCGCCGGGCCTCGGCCCGGAACTGCATCTCGCTGTCATGCGCGAACTTGGATTCAAAGGCGTTCTCGCGATCGTCAAAGGTGCTCATCGGGTCCCCCACAGGTTCTTGCATCAGGTCAGTGACCTTCCATATGCCTCTCCGCCTGCCCTGCTGCAAGCCCCCCGGCACCCCCACCCGCCCTTACGCGCCTTGCGAGCGGGCGACCCTTGGACTATAGGCCAGAAGAACAGCCCGACAGGACCCCGTGTCCTGTCCGGGACTCGTCATCGGAGCACGCATGGCACGGCGCAAGAAGGTCTACGAAGGCAAGGCGAAGATCCTCTACGAAGGCCCCGAACCCGGCACGCTGATCCAGTACTTCAAGGATGACAGCGCGCCCACCGTCGCGGCCCCCGCCACGCTGGAAGGCAAGGGCGTGCTGAACAACCGCCTGTCGGAGTTCTTCATGACCGGTCTGAACCAGATCGGCGTGCCCACGCATTTCATCCGCCGCATCAACATGCGCGAGCAGCTGGTGCGGATGGCCGAGATCATTCCGCTTGAAGTGGTGGTGCGCAACTTTTCCTCCGGGCCGATGACCGCGCGGCTGGGCATCCCCGAGGGCACCCAGCTGCCCCGTCCCATCGTGGAGTATTACTACAAGGACGAACGCCTTAACGCCCCGCTGGTGGCCGAAGAGCATATCGTCGCCTTCGGCTGGGCCAACCAGCAGGACCTTGACGACATCATCGCGCTGGCCTTGCGGGTGAACGACTTCCTGTCGGGCGTGATGATGGGTGTCGGCATCCGTCTGGCCGATTTCAAGATCGAGGTCGGGCGGATCTGGGAAGGCGACTACATGCGCCTGATCGTGGCCGACGAGATCAGCCCCGACAGCTGCCGGCTGTGGGACATGCGCCTGCCCGAACGCCCCGACGGCACCCTGCCCGAGCCGCAGCCGATGAACGACGTCTACACCGAACTTGCGCGCCGCCTTGGCGTGCTGCCCACGAACATCACCCATACGACGAAGCCGACCCTGATCAACTGACCCCCGATCCTTCGCAGAAGAATCGGGGCTACCGCCTGGAGATCCCCATGAAAGCCCGTGTCACCGTCATGCTGAAATCCGGCGTCCTCGATCCCCAGGGCGAGGCGGTGCGCCATGCGCTTGGGACGCTCGGGTTTCAGGGCGTCACCGGCGTGCGACAGGGCAAGGTGATCGAGCTTGACCTTGCCCATACCGACCACGCTGCGGCCGAGACCGAGGTGAAGGGGATGTGCGAAAAGCTTCTGGCCAATACGGTCATCGAAAGCTACCGGGTCGAGATCATCTAGCCTTCCGGCAGGCTCAGGGCGCCCGAAACCGGCAGCTTGCCTTCAGCCCGCGCCCGCCCGCGCCCGGCGCAAAGCTGCAAGACGCTCCGAACAGCCCCGCGATCTCGCCGACGATCGCCAGTCCAAGGCCCGATCCTCCCGGCGCCCCACATGGTGTCCCGCCAGCTGAGCCCGATGCCATCCGCTGTGCCTGCGCCACCTGTGCCAGCCGGTCCGGGGCAAGGCCGGGGCCGTCATCCTCCACCTCCAGCAACAGCGCGTTCACCCTCACGGTGACGACCGCCCCCCGCCCGGCATAGCGCAGCGCGTTGTCCACAAGGTTGCGCAACAGCTCCGCCACCAGCACCGGCTCGGCCAGCACCTCCGCCCGCGGGCTGCCCTCATAACCAAGGTCGATCCCCGCCTCGCCTGCCGCAGGCAGCGCCTCGCCCGTCACCTCGCGCGCCAGCGCCGCCAGATCGACGGGCACCAGGGCCAGCCCCGTCGCCGCCGCATCCACCCTGGCCAGCGCCAGCAGCTGCGCCAGCACGCGTTCGGCCCGCACCAATGCTGCATCGGCCTTGTCCAGCGCTGCCGCCGCCTGTTCCGGCCCCTCGGCCCGCCGTGCCAACGCGAGCTGGGTGCGCAGCGTGGCCAGCGGTGTGCGCAACTGGTGGCTGGCGTTCCCGGTGAAATGGCGCAGCGCCGCAACCGCGCCTTCCAGCCGCGCCATGAAACTGTTGATCGCCCCGGCCAGCGGAGCCGCCTCCAGCGGCACCCGTGCCTGCAAGGGGCGCAAGTCATCCGGCGTGCGTTCGGCAATCGCCGCGCCCAGCCGGTCCAGCGGGCGAAAGGCAAAGGTCACCGCCACCCAGACAATGCCCACGATGCAGCCGATCAGCACCAGAATACGCAGCGCCGACCGGATCAGGATCTGCCCCGCCAAGGCGCTGCGGGCCCGGGTCGATTCCGCCACCGTCACCGTGAAGGCTACTGAATCCGCCCCGGTCGAGATGCGCCGGAACAGCGTCGCACTGCGAATCGGCACCGCGTCGAACAGCCCATCGGCAAAGGCAATGCCGTCCTCCCCCGGGCTAAGCACCGCCAATTCCTCATAGCCGGTAAGAAACGTGCCCGCCGGGGCGTCTACCCGGTAGAACACCTGATCCTCCGCCGCCGAGGCCAGCATTTCCAGTGCGGCAAAGGGAATGTCGGCCTCCAGCCCCCCGCCCTCGTCCACCGTCACCCGTTCCGCGATGGCGAGGGCCGAACCCTCGAGCACCCGGTCCGACAGGCCTTGCGCTGTCTGCACCGCCTCCCGCCAGGTATCGACCAGCGCCACCACTCCGATCAGCGCTGCGGCAAGCGTCAGTCCCAAAAGCAGGCGGCGGCGCAGGGAATAGCCGTTCATCCCGGCTCCACAGGGCGTTCCAAGAGATAGCCCAACCCCCGCGCCGTCCGCAGGCAAAGACCGTAAGGCGCGATCCGGCGGCGCAGGCGCGAGACATATTGCTCGATGGCGTTGTCCGACAACAGATCGTCAAGCGATGTCAGCGATTGCACGATCGCCTCTTTCGTCACCACCTTGCCCGCCCGCAGGAAGAACAGTTCCAGCAGTGCGCGCTCGCGCGGCGGCAGGTCCAGATCGGTGTCCTCGGCCCGGAATTGCCGCGTCATCAGGTCCAGCGTGAGCCCACCCAACCGCACGACCGAGGACCGCAGCCCCGCTTGCCGCCGCAAAAGCGATCGCACCCTCGCCTCGAACTCGCGCACGTCGAAGGGCTTGGACATGTAGTCATCGGCGCCAAGGTCCAGCCCCCGCACCCGCTCCTCCGCCGATCCCCGCGCCGTCAGGATCATCACCGCGGGCGACGGCGTCCGCGCCCGGATGCGGCGCAGAAGGCTGAGGCCGTCCAGGCCCGGCAGGTTCAGGTCAAGGATCACCAGCTCGAACTGTTCAGCGATCAGCAGCGCCTCGGCGGCCAGCCCGTCATTGACGCAGTCCACCGCATGACCCGATCCCGCTAGAAGCGTGGTCAGCGCTTCGGCCAACGGCAGGTCATCCTCGACAAGCATCAGGCGCATGGCTCCTCCCTGCGGGTCAGCCTAAAGCAGCCACCTCCACCGGGAAAGCGCCAAGGTCGGCTTCACGCTCCCCGATTTCTTCAAAGAAATCGGGCCGGAATTTTCGAAAATTCCGGCGCTGCGACTGCCGGCCCGCTCAGGGCTTGAGCCACCCCGCCACTTCGGGCAGGCTTCCGTGATGTGGCGCGCATTCCTCCTCCTGCTGGCCTTTCCCGCCAGCGCCGACCCCGCCCGCTATGCCGCGCCGGGGGCCGAGGCTGGCACCGTCACGCTCTACTCCACCCTAGACACCCCCCTTGCCGAACCGCTGATCCTCGCGTTTCAGGCCGAAAACCCGACCGTGTCCGTGATCTACCACGATCTTCTGGCCGCCGAGATCGCGGCCCGCGTCACCTCCGAGACCGACAGCGGCGGGCAGACCGCCGATTTCGTCTTCTCGTCCGGCATGGACCTTCAGGTGAAGCTGGCCAATGACGGCTACGCCCGGCCCGTGACCGTTCCCCTCGCCGCCGCCTGGCCCGACTGGGCGAACTGGCGCGACATGGCCTTTGCGCTGACCTATGAGCCGGCCGTCCTCGTCTGGCACAAACCCTCCTTCCCCGAGGGTCCGCCGCGCTCGCGGCTGGAGCTGATCGACTGGCTGCAGAGCCCCGCCGCGCAGGGCCGCATCGGCACCTATGACATCACGCGCTCGGCGGTGGGCTACCTCTACCTCGCCCGGGATGCCGAGCATTTCGCCGATATCTGGTCCCTTGTCGGCGCGATGGGCCGTGCAGGCCTGCGAACCTTTTCCACCAGCCAGGACATCATCGACCGTGTCGCCGACGGGCGGCTGGCGGTGGGCTACAACATCCTCGGCTCCTATGCCGACGCCCGCGCCCGCGAGAACGCCGATCTTGGCGTGGTGCTTTTGAGGGACTTCACTGTCGTCACCAGCCGTGTGGGCCTTGTGCCGCGTTCCGCAGCGCGGGCCGATCTTGGCACGGCCTTCCTCGCCTTCCTCATGGGGCGTGAGGGGCAGACCATCATGGCCGACCGGCTGCGCCTGGCCGCTGTCTCGCTGGAGGTGTCGGGCGCAAACACTGCCCGCGCGATGGAGGCGGCGCTTGGCGACCAGCTTCGCCCGGTGCCCGTCAGCCCCGGTCTTCTGGCCTATCTCGACCAGTCCAAGCGGGCCCGTCTGCTCGCGCGCTGGCAGGCAGCCCTTGCCGGCCCGTAGGCTCTGCGATGCAAGCAGCTCTCCTTGTCAGCTTCCTGACAGCTTTCTGTGGTCCCCTCGCCTTCGGACCCCGTGCCGGGAGGGCGCGGGCCAAGGGAGAATCGGTCCGCATCTCGGGCCCAAGGGAGGAAAGCAGATGAAACACGCCCTTATCGGCGCGGCGCTTGCCGTTGCCGCGGCTACCAGCGCCTTTGCCGAAGACTACGTCATCATGGCCCCCGCCGCCCCCGGTGGCGGCTGGGATTCGACGGCCCGCACCATCCAGGAGGTGATGACCGCCGAAGGCATCTCCGGCAACGTGCAGGTCCAGAATGTCCCCGGCGCCGGTGGCACCGTGGGCCTGGCCCAGTTCGTCGCCAGCGCTGCGGGTGACCCCACGCAGCTGATCGTCGGCGGCTACGTCATGGTCGGCGCGATCCTGACCAACGCGTCGCCGGTCTCGCTCGCCGATGTTACCCCCATCGCCCGCCTGACGGGCGAGGCTGTCGGCATCGTCGTCCCCGCCGCGTCCGAGATCCAGACGATCCAGGACCTGGTCGAGAAGATGAAGGCCGATCCTGGCTCCGTCTCCTGGGCGGGCGGCTCGGCCGGCGGCGTCGACCACATCACCGTGGGACTGCTGGCCAAGGCGGCGGGCGTCGATCCGACCAAGATCAACTACGTCGCCTTCTCGGGCGGGGGTGAGGCGCTTGCGGCCATCCTCGGCAACCAGGTCACCGCCGGCATCTCGGGCGTGGGCGAATTCCTGCCCCAGGTCGAAGCCGGCACCCTGCGGATGCTCGCTGTCTCGACCGACGCGCGCTGGCCCGGCACCGATGCGCCGACGCTGATGGAAGCGGGCTATGACGTGGCAGTGCAGAACTGGCGCATGATCGCCGCCGCCCCCGGCCTGACCGACGAGCAGAAGGCCGCCATCCTTGCCGACATCGACAAGCTGGCGAACTCCGCTGGCTGGAAATCGGCGCTGGAGACCAAGGCCTGGGCCAACACCTACCTCGCCGGGGCCGAGTTCGAGGCGCAGCTTGCCAAGGAAGTCGAGGCCACCACCACGATCCTCAAGGATATCGGTCTGGTGAAATGACCGGTCACCCCGGAACCGGACGCCGCCCCGATGGGGCGGCGTTCATCATCGCCGCAGGGCTCGCGATCTTCGGGGCGGTGCTCCTGTGGGATGCGACCAGCTTGCCGCAGGATGGCGGCTATGCTGGGATCGGCCCTGCTGCCATGCCAAAGGTCATTGGCTGGGGCCTCATCGTCCTCGCCGCAGCCACCGGCTTTCAGGGCCTGAAGACCCGCGTCGCCGATGTCCCGCGCCAGAACCCGGTGCCGCTTCTGCTGATCGGCGGCGGGGTCGCGGCCCAGATCGCACTCCTGCATGTCACCGGCTTCGCATTCGCGACCAGCATCCTCTTCGGCGCCACCGCCGCCGCCTTCGGCAAGCGCAACCTCTTTCTCACCCTGCCGTTGGGCTTCGCCCTCGCCTTCGGCATCTACGGCATCTTCGACGGCCTTCTGCAGTTGAACCTGCCCGGCGGCCCCCTGGAAACCCTGGTCTACGGCGGCTGACATGAGCACGTTCGAGTTTCTTCTCCAGGGCCTCGGCACCGCGATGCAGCCGATGATCCTGCTCTATGCGCTGATCGGCGTGACCCTCGGCACCGCCGTGGGCGTGTTGCCCGGCATCGGCCCGGCGCTGACCGTGGCGCTGTTGCTGCCCGTCACCTACGGGCTGGATCCCGCCGGGTCGCTCATCATGTTCGCGGGCATCTATTATGGCGGGATGTATGGCGGATCGACCACCTCGATCCTGCTGAACACCCCCGGCGAAAGCGCCTCGATCGTCACGGCCTTGGAAGGCAACCGCATGGCCAAGGCCGGGCGCGGCGGCCCGGCCCTTGCCACTGCGGCCATCGGATCGTTCGTGGCGGGCCTTCTGGCCACCCTCGCGCTGGCCTTCCTTGCCCCCCACATCGTCAAGCTGGCCCTCGTCTTCGGCCCGCGCGAGTACTTCGCCCTGATGATGCTGGCCTTCGTCACCGTCTCGGCGGCCTTTGGCGAATCCACCCTCAAGGGCCTCACCTCACTGTTCATCGGCCTCGGTCTTGCCACCATCGGTATCGACAGCCTCACCGGTCAGGCCCGCATGGCCTTTGGCGTGCCGCAGCTTCTGGACGGGATCGAGGTCACCACCCTCGCCGTCGCCCTCTTCGCCTTGGGGGAGTGCCTCTTCGTCGCCGCCCAGACCCACGGCCTTGACGACAAGGTCGAGGCGATCAAGGGCTCCGTCCGGATGACCGCCGCCGACTGGCGCCGCTCCTGGCCCGCATGGCTGCGGGGCACGGCCATCGGCTTTCCCATCGGCGCCATGCCCGCAGGCGGGGCCGACATCGCGAGCTTCCTCAGCTACGGCACCGAAAAGCGGATGTCGAAGCACCCCGACGAATTCGGCCACGGCGCCATCGAGGGCGTTGCGGGGCCAGAGGCCGCGAACAACGCCGCCGCCGCCGGAACCCTTGTGCCGCTTCTCACCCTTGGCCTGCCGACCACGGCCACCGCAGCAATCATGCTGGCGGGTTTCCAGCAGTTCGGCCTGCAGCCGGGGCCGCTTCTCTTTGCCACCGCACCGCAACTGGTATGGGGCCTGATCGCCAGCCTTCTCATCGCCAACGTGATGCTGATTGTCCTGAACCTGCCGCTCATCCGGTTCTGGGTTCTCCTCCTGCGCATTCCGCGCCCCTGGCTATACGCCGGCATCCTGATGTTCGCGACGCTTGGCACCATTGGCGTCAACCCATCGGCGGTCGAGCTTTCGATGCTCCTGATCTTCGGCTTCCTCGGCTACGGCCTGCGCCTTTACGGCTACCCCATCGCGCCCGTCGTCGTGGGCCTGATCCTCGGGCCCATGGCCGAACAGCAGCTTCGCCGTGCGCTTGCCATCGCCCAGGGCGACTGGACCACCCTTGTCGCCACCCCGCTTTCGGCCATACTCCTCGGCATCGCCACCCTCGCGCTGATCGTCCCGATGATCCTGCGCCTGCGCGGAAAGGGCCAGGTCCTGACCCAGATCGCCGGCGACAGCGATTGAGCAAAGGCACTGCGTCCTTCATCCGGGCGAACGGAGTTTTCAAAAACTCCGAACCGGAGCCTTCGAAGGCTCCGGTCCGATTTCTTCAAAGAAATCGGCGTGGAGCGCAACGGGTCAGGAAAGGACTTGCTCCGGGTGACGCGTGACCCGCAGCCAGATCCCGTCCTCTGCCCGCACCGTCAGATGCGCCACCGGCACCGGCACGCGGTTCGCCACCGCCTCGAACCGGAACGCCCGCACAAGATGCGCCAGCAGAAGCGTGCCCTCCAGCATGGCAAAGCCCGCACCAGGACAGACGCGCGGCCCGCGCGAGAACGGCAGATATCCCTCCCGTGCCGCCTCCTTGCCCTCCCCGGCCCAGCGGTCGGGATCAAAGTCGTCGGGCCTGTCCCAGATCCTCTCATGCCGGTGCAGGTGCCAGGGGCTGATCACCACCTGAGCACCGGGCTTGACCTTGCGGCCCCGGAACTCCTCCGGCACCGTCGTCTCCCGCACCATCATCGGCACGGGCGGGTACAGCCGCAGCGCCTCGCGGAACACGTCGCGGGTAAAGCGCAACGATCCCACCACCCCGAACTCCGGCCGCAACGCCTGTGCCTCCAGCGCCACCCGCTCCTGCACCTCCGGATGCGTCGCCACGAGATACAGCGCCCAAGCCAAGGCCGAGGCGCTGGTCTCATGCCCTGCCAGAAAGAAGATCGCCACCTGATCGACCATCTCCGCCGTGCCGAAGGGCTGGCCCGTCACCGGGTCCGGCGTCGTCATGATCTTCGTCGCCAGATCCATCGGCGCCGTGCCAGCCGCAATTGCACCCGCCCGATCCGCCGTCAGCCCGGTGATCAGCCCCCGGATCACGGCCGCCGAGCGTTTCGTCGCCCCCCGGTGCAGCCGGGGAAACCAGCGCGGCAAGGGCAGAAAGGCCGCAAGGTTCAGGATCGGCGCCGACCGCTGATAGGCCCGGAATTCGTGGAACACGGCTTGCGCCACCTTGTCTTCGATCGGGATTGAAAACAGCGTGCGGAAGATCACATCCGCCGCCGCGTGGCTTGCGGCCAATTCCACCTCCACCGCGCCCTCCGGCATCCGGGCCACCGCCGCCTCACAAGCCGCCCAGATCGCCGGGAAACTGTCCTTCAGCCGCCCACCCTCGAAGGCCGGATCGATGATCCGGCGCTGGCGCAGCCACTCCTCGCCGTTCGTGACAAACACCGACCGGCCCAGAAGCGGCGACAGCCCCGCCGTCACCCGGCCCGATTTCGGGAAATCGGCGGGCCGCTCCTCCAGAACCCGTCGCACCAGTGCCGGATCGTTGCACAGATAGCTGCGGAAGAATGGCGTGCGGAACTCGGCCATCCAGGCCCGGTAAAGCCGTGCCGGTTGCGCCGACAGGATGTCCCGGCGAAACAGCCGCAAATACCCCAGCGCCGAGACCCGATCCGGCCGTGCCTGCGGCTTTGGAGGGGTCACGCCACGCTCCGGTGCGGGCTGGCCGCGCTGGCCATCCTGCTGGACGACGGTTTGCGCCGTCGAAACCGCCGCTCCAGGGTGAAGGGCCCTGCGGTGATGCGGAAATAGTCATAGTCGGTGACCGCGCCGCGCAGGTTGTCGAAGGCGCACATGTACTGGAAATGCAGCCGGAAGAACTGCCATCGCAGCGCCTTCCAGCGCGCGGGCGTCAGGGTCTGCGTGAACGCGGCCGAGATGACCAGCGGCCAAAGCTGCCCCTCGGGTGCCACGCCGCTTACCGCAACCGGATCGCACAGCGCAAAGGTGCAACCATCCCCCGGTGCGGTCACATCGACCCAGGTCAGCTCACGCCGGGCCGAAAGATAGGCCAGATCCCCCCGCAACCGCACGGCCCCCGGCAGGAACGACGCCATCGGCACCACCTGTCCAAGCGACAGGAATCCCAGCGCGGGGCCCCTCGCCGGCACGCCCCCCCGGATCAGATCGGCAAGCACCGTCACCGCCAGATGCACGCCCGAGGAATGGCCGACCACCAGCACCTCATCCACCCCGCTGTCCAGCGCGGCACGCACACGCGCCCGAAACTCGGCCAGGCGCGCCTCAAGCAACGCCGGATAGGCCCCCCGCTCCATCGCCGTGAAGGCATAGTCATGCATCAGATAGTAGACGAAAATCCGGCGGTCCAGACGCCTAAAGCCGTGCAGAACGGCCCAGACCACTGCCGCCCCCAGCGCCCATTCGCCGCCATAGGGTAGCGCCGCACCCAGCCAAAGCACCAGCGCCCCAAGGACAAGCGCGACCAGCCCCTGCCCCAAAAGCAGCACCGCCGGATACAGCGCCGCGATCATTGGCCCCTTGCGCAGCCGCACCAGCCGCCGCAACGCGCCCGACGAGATATAGACCCAGGCCGTCCGTGCCAGCAGCCAGTAGGTCCCCGCGATCCCTTGCGTCATCGAACTGCGCACAAGGTCCGACCAGACCAGCACCTCGATCTCCGCCTCCGCCGGCCGCTCCATGACCGAAGTCACCGACCAGCCGTATCCCGGGCTGTCGGGCGCGCGGGCCCGCAGCGTCAGCTCATAGCCGCTCAGCGCCGCCTGATCGGCCCCCTCGCTGCGGTAAAGCTCGCGGTAGCGGCGGGGCGGGAAAGGATCATAGCCCGGAACATAGAACACCTTGCGCCGGAACACCGCCCTCGCCGCCTCAGTCCTGGTGTCGGTTGTGGTCACGCCCATCCTGTCCGTCCTGGCCAGACCTACCTTAGCGGCTGGCGCGACCAAGGGAAGCCTCCCGCCACGCCGTCAACCCGGCAGCGGCAGCCCCAGCGCGTCATAGGTCTCCAGCATCCAGTAACTGAAATCGGTGAAGAATCCTGTCACCAACGCCAGCCCGACCACCACAAGAAGCGTGCCCATCAGCCGCTCGATCAGTTTCATGTGGCGCTTCAGCTTTGCCATCAGCACCATCGACCGCTCGATGAAGATCGCTGCCAGCAGGAACGGCAGGCCCAGCCCCAGCGCATAGACCCCAAGAAGCAGCGTGCCCCGCTCCATGCTGCCCTCTTGCGCTGCCAGTGACAGGATCGCGCCAAGCTGCGGGCCGATGCAGGGCGTCCAGCCAAAGGCGAAGGCCAGACCCAGCACATAAGCCCCCGCCGCCGACCCGCCCCGGTCCCCCGCATCCATCCGCATCTCGCGGTCCAGCAGACCGATGCGGAACACGCTCAGGAAATGCAGTCCGAAGATGATGATGACGACCCCGGATATCCGCGCCAGCAAAAGCTGGTTCTGCAGCACGAAGCTTCCGAAGGCCGATGCCGTGAAGCCCAGAAGCAGGAAGATCGTCGACAGCCCCATGACGAAGAACAGTGCCGGCACGATCACCCGCTTGCGCGCCTGCCCCGCCCCCGTCATCTCGCCCATCGAGATACCCCCCATGTAGGCAAGGTAGGGCGGCACGATCGGCAGCACGCAAGGCGACAGAAACGACAGGATACCCGCCAGCATGGCGACAGCCATCGCGGGCACAAGCGCTGCGTCGATGATCTCGATTCCGAACATTTTTTATCCCTCACTGCCCAGATAGCCGGTTTCCCGGCCAAGGTCACGCGGCCAGCGCGTCACATCCCCGTGGCCGTCCTGTAACCTCGCCGCCAGCTCACAAGACCGCCCGACGCCGGGACTGTCGGGATGGTCTGCAACCTTGCTTCCGGGCTACAGGGTCGCTAGAGGCCGTGAATGGCTGGAAGGTCCGAAGACTTGTCGCCAGACCCCTGGGAACGATGGATGCGCCAGATGACCGACTGGGATGACATGGTGGATTGCGAAGGGCTGCTCTGCCCCCTTCCCGTCTTGCGCGCCCGCAAGCGGCTTTTGTCGCTGGTCCCCGGCACCGTCCTTTGCGTCCGCACCACGGATGCGATGGCCGAGATCGACCTGCCCCACTTCTGCGCCGAAGCAGGCCATACCTATGTCGCCACGCGGCAAGAGGGCGCCGTGACCCTCCACCTCATCCGCCGCGCCTGAGACGGCGTCGCGCGGGCGCTTGTAGGGATGATCCATGATCGGGGGCCCGCGGTCCGTCCTGCCCGCCCCATCAAGGCAGCACGGGGCCGGCGCGGATGCTGGGGCAACCCGGCACGATGAGGGTCCGCCCCCCGGGCCGCCATTTGGATCAAGCCGTCGACCCTTGACCTTCTTAGTCACGACTTCCGGGAACCGGGACCCACTGGCGTGCGACCCGGAACGCAAAGGAGTCCGTCCTCCATGCCCCCGCAGGTCCACGCCGCGGCCTGTTGTGCCAGCCGCGAAACGCAGGGGGAGGGTGCAAGCACCCTCCCCCCTATCCATCATGGCAATGTGCGAGCCTTAGCGGCCGAGTGACCACCAGCCCTTGCGCTTGGGCTTTGCCACGTCCTCCGACGCTGCAGGCCCGTCTTCAGGAACCTCCGCCGTCGCAGGCACCTCATCCGCTTGCACAGGACCCTCGGACGCGGGCTCAGCTGCAGGCTCTGCCGCCTTGGCCTTTGCCGCCCGGCTCCGCGCCGGTTTTGCAGGGGCAGGCGCCTCAGCAGCCGGTTCAACGGGGGCCGGAGCCTCCGAAACCACCACAGCCTCAGGCTCGGCCACTGCGGCCTTTGCTTTCGGAGCCCTCCTGCGCGAGGCCGGCTTTTCCGCCACCGCCTCGACTTCCTCCACGACCGTCTCAACGACGGGTGCAGCCACAGGTTCTGGCGCAACTTCAACCACCGGAGCCGCCACCACTGGCACCTCTGCCCCACCCTTGCGGGCGCGTGGCTTGCGGGTGCGCTTCACAGGCGCCGCTGTCTCTGGCGCGGCCTCGACTGCTGCGGGTTCATCCCCTGCATCGTCGTCGTCCTCGCCATCCTCTTCGGCCGCCGCACCGTTCGCTCCAGCTTCACCCTCACGGGCCCCGCCGCGCCGCCGCCGACGCCGCCGCCGCTTCTTCTTGCCCGGAGCGCCGTCATCCGCCGCCGGGGCCGCCGCAGGGGCCGCAGCCCGCACGGCTGGCTCTGCCGCCTCGACTTCCTCGGCCTCTTCGATCTCTTCCTCGATCAGGTCATCGACCAGATCGTCCTCGTCCTCCTCGGCCACCGCCGCGCCCATCAGCCCCGCGTGCCCCGAGATCACCGGCGTCTCCGGCACCACCCGCAGGGCGGTCTTGAACTTCTCGATGCTGTAATCCGGGCTGACCAGCAGCGGGTCCGCCTCGATCCGCACGCTCATTGCGTAACGCGCCTCGATCAGTGCGATATGCTCGCGCTTGTGGTTGATGAGGTAATTCACGATGCCGATCGGCGCTTTCAGCAGCACCTCTTTCGACCGCTTCCGCGTGCCCTCTTCCTCCAGCGCGCGCAGCACCATCAGCGCCATCGAGTCATCCGACCGGATCAGCCCCGTGCCATGGCAATGCTGGCAAGGCTGGGTCGTCGATTCCAGCATCCCCGGCCGCAGCCGCTGACGGCTCATTTCCATCAGGCCAAAGCCGGAAATCCGCCCGACCTGGATCCGCGCGCGGTCGGTCTTCAGCTTGTCCTTCAACCGCTTCTCGACGGCAGCGTTGTTCTTGCGCTCTTCCATGTCGATGAAGTCGATGACGATCAGCCCCGCAAGGTCACGCAAGCGAAGCTGCCGCGCCACCTCGTCCGAGGCCTCGAGGTTCGTCTTCAGCGCCGTCTCCTCGATCGAGCCCTCTTTGGTCGCCCGGCCCGAGTTCACGTCGATCGCCACCAACGCCTCGGTGACGCCAATCACGATGTAGCCGCCCGATTTCAGCTGCACCACCGGGTTGAACATGCCCGCCAGATAGCTTTCCACCTGATACTTGGCGAACAGGGGCATCGGCTCGGTATGGCGGACCACCTGCTTGGCCTGCGCCGGCAGGATCATCCGCATGAAGTCCTTGGCCGTGCGATAGCCGCCCTCGCCCTCGACGATCACCTCGTCGATCTCGCGGCTGAAGAGGTCGCGGATCGACCGCTTGATCAGATCGCCCTCCTCGTAAATCTTGGCCGGAGCGATGCTTTTCAGCGTCAGCTCGCGGATCTGCTCCCACAGGCGCATCAGGTATTCGTAATCGCGCTTGATCTCGGGCTTGGTGCGCTTGGCACCCGCCGTGCGGATGATCAGGCCGGCACCTTCCGGCAACTCGATCTCGCCGGCGATTTCCTTCAGCTTCTTGCGGTCCGCGGCCAC
>JANPJZ010000006.1:0-3709 GCA_031425795.1 Rhodobacter sp.
CGGCGGGGGGCGCTGCAGACGATAGACGCGCCGATTTCCGTCTACGAGGTGCATCTGGGGTCATGGCGCCGCGCGCCGGGCAACCGGATGCTGAGCTATCAGGAACTGGCCGAGCAGTTGGTGGATTACGCCGCCGACATGGGCTTTACCCATATCGAGTTGCTGCCGATCAGCGAGTTTCCGTTCGACGGGTCCTGGGGCTATCAGCCGGTCGGTCTGTTCGCCCCGACCATCCGCCACGGCACACCGACCGAGTTTCGAGCCTTTGTCGATGCGGCGCACAGGAAGGGTTTGGGGGTGATCCTCGACTGGGTTCCAGGCCATTTCCCGACCGACGCGCATGGCTTGGGCCAGTTCGACGGCACCTCGCTTTATGAGCATCAGGACCCGCGTGAGGGCTTCCATCAGGACTGGAACACGCTGATCTACAACTACGGCCGGGTGGAGGTGAAGAATTACCTCGTCTCCAACGCCCTGTATTGGCTGGAGGAATACCACATCGACGCGCTGCGCGTGGATGCCGTCGCCTCCATGCTGTACCGCGACTACAGCCGCAAGCATGGCGAGTGGGTGCCGAACCGCGATGGCGGGCGCGAGAACTATGAGGCGATCGACGTTCTGCGCACCACGAACATCACCGCTTACGGCGAAGTGCCGGGGATCATGACGATTGCCGAGGAAAGCACTGCCTTTCCGGGCGTCAGCCGGCCGGCCAACTGGGGCGGGCTGGGCTTTGGGTTCAAGTGGAACATGGGGTGGATGAACGACACCCTGAAATACATGCAGACCGACCCGCTGTACCGGAAATACCACCATCACCAGATGACCTTCGGGATGGTCTATGCCTGGTCGGAAAACTACATCCTGCCGATCAGCCATGACGAGGTTGTGCATGGCAAGGGCAGCATGCTGTCGAAGATGCCGGGCACGGCGTGGGAGAAGTTTGCCAACCTGCGGGCCTATTACGGGTACATGTGGGCGCATCCGGGCAAGAAGCTTTTGTTCATGGGGCAGGAGTTTGCCCAAGGGGCGGAGTGGAACCACAGCCAGAGCCTCGACTGGCATCAGCTTGACCTGCCCGAACACAAGGGGATGCAGCGGCTGGTGCGGGACCTGAACCGGGTCTACCGCGAGGTGCCCGCGCTGCACGTCAACGACTGCCGGCCGGAGGGCTTCGACTGGATCGAAAGCAACGATGCCGAGGCCGGGGTCTTCGCCTTTGTCCGCAAGGGCGGATCGGGCGACAAGGCGGTGGTTGCGGTCGTCAACATGACACCGCTTGAGCGCAAGTATCGCCTTGGCCTGCCCGCAGCCGGCAGGTGGAGCGAGATCCTGAACACCGACGCCGAGGTTTATGGCGGTGGCAACCGGGGCAATCTGGGAGGAGTGGCCACGGAGAGGACGCCCTGGCACGGGCAACTGCAATCGGCCCTTGTCAACCTGCCGCCGCTTGCGGCCATCTATCTGCAACAGGACTGAAGCCTTGGACGGGGCAAACCGCCAACACGGGGAGGAAGCACAATGAATCCGAAAGCGAACCAGCGCCTTGCCAGCCAAGCGATGGCTTTCGTGCTGGCCGGCGGGCGCGGCAGCAGGTTGAAGGAGTTAACCGACCGCCGGGCAAAACCGGCGGTCTATTTCGGTGGCAAGACCCGGATCATCGACTTTGCGCTGTCGAATGCGGTGAACTCGGGCATCCGGAAGATGGCCATCGCGACGCAGTACAAGGCACATTCCCTGATCCGGCATTGCCAGCGGGGCTGGAACTTCTTTCGGGCGGAACGCAACGAGTATCTGGATATCCTGCCCGCCAGCCAGCGGATGGACGAGCTGAACTGGTATCGCGGCACGGCGGATGCGGTGGCGCAGAACATCGACATCATCGACAGCTACGGGATCAAGTATGCGATCATCCTGGCGGGAGACCACATCTACAAAATGGATTACGAGGTGATGCTGCGCCAGCACTGCGAGGCGGGCGCGGATGTGACAATCGGTTGCCTGACGGTGCCCCGGATGGAGGCGACGGCCTTTGGCGTGATGCATGTCGACAAGGATATGCGAATTACCGACTTTCTGGAGAAGCCGAAGGATCCGCCGGCGATCCCTGGCGATCCGGATCATGCGCTGGCCTCGATGGGGATCTACATCTTCGATTGGGCCTTCCTGCGCGACCTTCTGATCCGCGACATGCAGGACGACAGTTCGACCCATGATTTCGGCTTTGACCTGATCCCGAACATCGTGAAGAACGGCAAGGCGGTCGCCCACAAGTTTGCCGACAGCTGCGTGATGAGCGGCCTTGAGACCGAGCCCTATTGGCGCGACGTGGGGACGATCGACGCCTTCTGGCAGGCCAATATCGACCTTACGGATTTCGTGCCCAAACTGGACCTCTATGACGGCGCCTGGCCGATCTGGACCTATGCCGAGATCGTTCCTCCGGCGAAGTTCATCCATGACGAGGACGGCAGGCGCGGCTCGGCGGTGTCTTCGCTGGTGTCGGGCGATTGCATCGTCTCGGGCTCGGCGGTGTCGAACAGTCTGCTGTTCACCGGGTGCCGGACGCATTCCTTCTCCAGTCTCGAATATGTCGTGGCGCTGCCGCAGGTGATCGTCAACCGAAAGGCGCAGCTGAAGAACTGCGTGATCGACCGGGGCGTGGTGATCCCGGAAGGTCTGGTGATCGGCGAGGATCCAGAGGAAGACGCAAAGTGGTTCCGCCGCAGCGAAGGCGGGATCGTGTTGGTCACGCAAGACATGCTTGACGCGCGGGCGCGGGCAGTGTCCTGAGAGGTCTTGCCTGCGGAAGGGGCCGGGGGGATCACACGCCCCCGGACCCCCGCGGGATACTTGAACCAGTATGAAACGGGAGCCGGGAAGAATGCGCGGGCGAGTGCTTTCTGTGGCGTCGGAATGTGTGCCGCTGGTGAAGACCGGTGGGCTGGCCGACGTGGTCGGCGCGTTGCCCGAGGCGCTGGCGGCGACGGGTTGGGAGATGCGGGTCCTGCTGCCGGGCTACCGAGCCTTGCGGGCCGGGACGAAGGGCTGGCCGGTCGTCTGGGAGGAAGCCGACCTTTGGGGTGGGCCGGGTCGGGTGCTGTCGGGCGAGGCTGGCGGGGTGCCGGTCCTGCTCCTCGATGCGCCACATCTTTTCGACCGGGAGGGTGGACCCTACTCCGGTCCTCTGGTCGAGCATCCCGACAATGCGGTGCGCTTTGCGGCGCTCTCCTGGGTGGCAGCGGGCATTGCGCGGGAAGGGCTGGAGGGCTGGAAGCCCGATGTGCTGCACGCACATGACTGGCAGGCGGGGTTGGCGCCGGCTTATCTTGCCTATCACGGGAATGGTGGTTGCAAGTCGGTGCTGACCATCCACAACATCGCGTTCCAGGGCTGGGCGCCGGCGCATATGCTGGGCGTCCTGCGGCTGCCCAGCCATGCCTGGCACCCCGAGGCGCTGGAATATTACGGCGGCATCTCTTCGCTGAAGGCGGGACTGGTGACGGCGGACTGGATCACCACCGTTTCCCCAACCTATGCGGCGGAACTCATGCGGCCGGAGTTTGGAATGGGCCTGCAAGGGGTCATCGCCGCGCGGGGGGCGGCGGTGTCCGGCATCCTGAACGGGGTCGATACCGGGGTCTGGAACCCGGGGGCCGAGGACCCGCCGTTCAGCGCGAAATCCCTGGCCGGCAAGGCGGTTGCCCGT
>JANPJZ010000007.1:0-20167 GCA_031425795.1 Rhodobacter sp.
GGCGTTGGCAAGACGCGGGTCCGGCGACAGTGACGCTTGCCATATCGGCCAGGGCGCAATCAGACGAGGCTGACAGGATGGGTCCAGCGCGATCCGACGTGCGCAGGGTGACCGCCCTGCTCAGGACAGGGACGGTGCCGCGGCCCTCACGCGGGGGCCTGATTGCCCTGGGGGGCCTTGCGGAGGTCTTGTGGCTAGAGTCTTTCAGGCCGGTCGAGAGCCTCGTCTAGGCCGGTCTGGTCAAGGTGGGGCCTGACCTTAGCGGACAAGCTGACCGAGGAACGCTTGGCCGGGGCCCAAGGGTTGGGAGGTGAGCAGGCGGAAGCTGTGATGTGCCACCGGGTCCCGCGCGTTGCTGGCCGGCACGCGTTCTGTCTTTGCGAAACGGGGTCCAGCTTGCGGCGGGCCGTGTCAGCGGCTGTTGGCTGACTTTGAGGATCAGGAGGCTGGGATGCACTCGCAGGTCTTCGGCGACCAGATGATGGTCGGTGAGACGGACATGGCGCAGAAGCTGGACAGAGAGATGCGTAGGCTTGGGGTCAGCGTCGGATTCAAGCAGCAATTTAAGTGGGTTGTATTAAGGTGCTGCGCCTTGGCGACGGCCAGCATCCAGGGTGGGGAAGCGGGCAATTGCGGGCTGACCTGAAGACCGGCAAGGGCCGCATCCTATTGCGCCTCGCCCAACCAGCGAGGTCCCGCAATGCGCCTTGTGACAGATCGCGCAACGTGGCGGACCCTTCATCCATATGGTCCTGGATGGTGGAAAAATCAGGTGAGGGAGAGAAGCCTGCGCCCCAAATGCTGGGGAAGCAGATGCGGCAAGGATAGGCGCATCTGCATGGACATGGTCCAGCCTGGCCGACCTGCAACGGTCGAACCAGCCGGTGTGATCAAGTGGGGTTGATTGCGGGCCCCCAGCGCGGGGAAACCTGCTATGTCAACCGCTGGGCCTTCAAGTAGCCGAAAGCCAGGGGGCTATACGTCCAGCACCTGATTCATGGAGAGCGCGGGTTGCGCGCAGCCTGCCTTGCCGACGACCCGGGCAGGAACCCCGGCGACGGTCGTATTGGGGGGCACATCCTCCAGCACCACCGACCCCGCAGCGATGCGCGAGCACTGGCCGATGTGGATGTTGCCAAGCACCTTGGCCCCCGCCCCGATGAGAACGCCATCGCCGATCTTGGGATGCCGGTCACCGTCTTCCTTGCCGGTGCCACCAAGCGTCACGGAATGGAGCATTGAAACGTTGTCGCCAACGACCGCCGTCTCACCGATGACGATGGAATGGGCGTGATCGATCATGATGCCCTTTCCGACCTTCGCCGCCGGATGAATGTCGACGCCGAACATCTCGGAAACCCGCATCTGCACGAAATAGGCGAGGTCGACCCGACCCGCGCGCCAAAGCCAATGCCCGACGCGGTAGGCTTGTACCGCCTGGTAGCCCTTGAAGAACAAGATCGGCTGGAGGAAGCGGTGGCAGGCTGGATCACGCTCGTACACGGCCATCAGGTCGGACCGAGCAGCCGCGCCGAGTTCGGGATCGGAATCGAATGCCTCATCCGCGATTTCACGCAGGATCTGCTCGCTCATCTCGCCGGAGGCAAGCTTGAGCGAAAACCGGTAGGCAAGCGCGCGCTCCATGGTGGCGTGGTGCAGCAAGCCGGAATGGATAAGTCCGCCAAGAAGGGGTTCTGACCGAATGGCGTCAACCGCCTCTTCGCAGACGCGGCGCCATACCGGATCGATGGCGGAAACTCTTGCTCTTGTCTCAAGCATGGCGCGATCTCCTGAACAGGCTTTATCTACCATATTCAAGGTCGATTGTGACAGGCAAAGTTTTGCGGTCAACCATCACCATCTGGAATGCTGGAGCAGTGCCTGACAGGCACAGATGACCGCTGTGAGAAACTCCCGGTCGTCACCGGCGCGCTCCGGTTCCGGACAAAGCGCAAAGCACCGCGACATCACGCTGCCGTCCCCAAACCGCGAGAGGTTCCCCAAATGCCGCCTGTGATCGTCTGCACCTGCGGCCTCGTCGAGGATCGTCACGGCTGCCCCCGCCCGGTCAGGGGCGGGGAAAAGCAACAGTGCGCGCGCGAAGATCAGGATCTCGGCGCCGGTGGGTGGCTGCATTCTCAGGCCTCCAGATCAATGCCCCGAAACGGGCCTGGACCAACCTGAGCGGACACCTGAGCCACCTCAACGCGGTAAGGTCCAACGACACCGTCAACAGTCCGCATCGCCGAGGTATAAAGAAACTGAGGTTGCGGCACGGTGTACTCAGAGATGATGGCAGAGGCTTGCACGACCCTGACGGAATACGCCTCGACATCCTCACCAAGCGGGACTTCAAAAGTCTGCCAGGTGTCACCGTCGATGCGGGTGCGGCGTTTCCATTGGACAAGCATGTCGCCCGACAGGCCGGGCTTGGCCCGAAGATGGGCGATCGGATATGGCCGAAGGCCTGCCGCATCAAACGCTTCGACCCGTACGACCACATTCGGATCGTCAAAGCCCCGGGAGGCAGATCCGACACGGTAGAAGCGCGCCAATCCCCGTGCGGCCAGCGCCAGATCGATCTGCACCAGAGCCAGATCAAGCAGCACGACCGTGCTTCCGACCGGCCACGCATCGGGCATCCGCCCGTCCGTTCCCAACTGGCCCCGCAGCCGCGTTGTCAGCTCATAGCTATCTGGGGCGACGATCTGAGCTTGGGAGAACTGGAAGACTTCCCAGTTGGCCCCGCTTCCATCGCCAATGGCCATGGCATTCGCGCCGTTGAGTACCGAGATCAGGTCTGCAGAGGCCAGATCTCCTCCGGTGATCTTGACCCGAAGCGGCGCCCCTCGGTCATACACGCCCGGACGGGCCCGAAGCATCGGGGATTCGGTCAGCCCGATAACCGCCGATGCCGCGACAAGCCGGTTTACTTCGTAGCCAGCATCCTGGCTGGACGACCATAGGGCAACCGACCCTTGCCACGGATCACCGGCAACTGCCAGGTACGGGGCGTAGGCGACCTCCTCTCCGGTCAAGAGCGGAAGGTCGAGGAAAACCGGAAACACAGGAACCGGGGGGTTGAACGACCTTGTAACAATCGTCTCCAGGTCGCTCTCCGCAACAGAGTAGACGCCGGGTTCGATGCGAACCACGTCGAGAAGTTGCGCCTCGGCCTGCTCGACACGGTCAATCCGGTATCTCCGATCCCGGTAACGGATCACGTCGCCCGCACCCAGGTTGAGCAGGGACTTTGGCAACCCAAGCCGGGCGCTGTCCCTGGCGATCCTCGCTTCTGCAAGCCAACGCTCAACCGTCGCCCTACCCTCGGACAGCGTCAGCGCAAGTGGCAGGTCACTCTGCGAAACACCCCGCGCCTCTTCATCCGGAAAGCGGGCTTCTGTCGTCCGGACTTCGTAGCTCGATTGGGCGTCGATGAAGCCGAGGCGCACCTGGCCTGCAGTTTCCGCATCCGCAGCCCGAGATGTCTCGATCCGCCCTTCAAGGTCGGGCAGCAGGACAAGGTTGTCATCTGTGAGGTCAGCGCTGACACGACCGTCTCGTGTGCGGAAGATCAAGTTCCCGTCGCGTTCCGTAACATCGAAGCCGAAGGCCAGCATGAGAGGCTGCAAGGCCGCGCGCGCCGATGAAATGTCTGCGACTTGAAACCCGCGCACCAATCCGTAAAGCCGATCCGTGTCCGTATCAGTCACGCTGGAAGTCGCACATATCTCGGCAACAACTGCTGGAAGGGGCTGGTTTGTTGCCCGACCGTTCAGCCAGTGGCCCCGAGAGTAGTTGTCACCGTCATTCCAGACGTTGATCTGCCCTGGAAACTCCGGAAACGGCCGCGCATCCCAGGCCCAGGCGTGGGCATGCCCCAGATCAACCATCCGTCCACCGTAGAGCGATGACTGAGGGTTGTTCTCCGGGTTTGACCAATGCGAGGTTACGGCCAGAAGGTACTGCATCTGGATCAGGTCATCGCGCCGGCCTGTAGACCAGACCGGCAAGGCCGATTCAGATGATTTGGCATCGATGAACTTGTTGGGTTGGTTCGTCGCCTTGTCCACCGCCGGGCAGCCGTATTCCGTGAACCAGATCGGTTTGGACCCGGGCACCCAAGCGGTAGGGTTCGCAAGCCTGATACCGCCTACACGGTCGTGGTGCAGATTCGACCACCAGGATTTCAAATCCTTGTATCTGAACACCCAAGGCTCGCCAAAGGCCCCATCCGTGATTGGAAGTCGGCGTTGCGCTTCGGCACCTTCGGGGCCGTCATAGAACCAGTCAAACCCTTCGCCCCCGGCAACGTTGCCCTTCAGGTAATCAAGGTTGTAGATCGACCCGAAGGCTGCATCCGCATGCTCTTCCCCATCGCGCCAGTCCGACAGTGGCATGTAGTTGTCAATGCCAACGAAGTCGATGTTCGGGTCCGACCACAGCGGATCGAGGTGAAAATACAAGTTGCCGTCAGCCTGGTGGCCAAAATACTCGGACCAATCCGCCGCATACCCTATCTTGGCATCTGGACCGAGGATCGACCGAACATCCTGCGCGAGGGTGCGAAATGCATCGACCGCGGGGAAGCTGTCACCGGCTCCACGGACCTGGGTCAAGGCGCGCATCTCAGAGCCGATGCAAAAGGCATCGACACCACCTGCCGCCGCACAAAGCTTGGCGTAGTGCAGGATGAAGCGACGATATCCCCAAGCATCCGGACCGGAATACGTGACGGTTTCCCCGGATACGGAGAATTGGTCAGGAGATGCAGTCCCGAAGAATCCCAGGACCTCATTTGCCGCTGCAGCGGTGCGATCTGGCGAACCATCCCGACCCGGGGCTTCCGACAGGGTAATGCGCCCCCTCCACGGAAGTTTTGGCTGCGCCAGGCCCCCCGTCCACGGATCAGGAAGCGAATTGTTCTCAAGCTGATCCATCAGAATGAACGGATAGAATATCACCTCCTTGCCGGACGCACGAATCGCACGGATCGCTTCAATCACCGAGGCGTCTGCAGGCGTACCGCCGTAGATTGACGCTCCATCGACCTTGGGTATTTCCTGAGCGGCTGCACGCGAAATTCCGCCAGCGCGCCAAGGCATTCCTACGCCGTCAAGTGCGGTCTGTTCGACCTTCGGCCTGATTTCGCAAGACCCGCATCGCAAGTCACCGCCAAACCACGAGACCACCAGTGAGACCGAGCCGACGGCAGGCAGTTCGTCGGACAACTGCAAAAGGCTG
This sequence comes from Rhodobacter sp., assembly GCA_031425795.1. Classification (GTDB taxonomy): domain Bacteria; phylum Pseudomonadota; class Alphaproteobacteria; order Rhodobacterales; family Rhodobacteraceae; genus Tabrizicola. The sequence continues at coordinate 5,245 of JANPJZ010000007.1, forward strand.
GTGGACAGGTCGGTAAGGCCAGATGGCGAATGAACGTTGGCCGTCCGGTAACGGCCAAGACCTTCCGCGTAGTGAACCGGTGTGGTGGCAAGGCCGTACTCTCCCGTGCCAGGAATCAAGGCCACACCCTGAATAGCTCCGGTGAGCGTCATCGCCGGATCGACCGCCTGCCCTTGGGCCGCTCGCGCAACTTCGAAGCTGAATTGCGGCACCCGGTTCCCGTAGGGTGCAAGCTCAAGATCCTCGATCACCACATATGCCAGACCGCGATAGGCAGGCACCCGACCGGTCCCCTGCACCGCCTCCATCTTGGGATCAGGCAACTGCGTTTCACTGCCGGTGTAGACCCGCAAGTTCAACTCAGAGGCTGAGATTTCATTGCCATCAGCCCAGATCCGCCCAACTCGAAGGATCTCCCCCTCGCACAGGGCTATCGCCAGGCTGACGGAATAGCTGTATTCATTGACCTTCGGCTTCGGCGCACCCTTTCCGGACCGACGGCGACGGACCGTCTCGGTGAAGTTGGTGGCCCAGATGACCTGTCCACCAAGCCGCATCCGACCCCAAAGCTGACCGATTGGCGCGCCTTCGCCAGCGCCAGTAAGGCGCAGGCGGTCAATTCGCCCGACATCCACAGGGTCCGAACCAGCACCCAGCAGTCGCTGGTCGATGACACGGCCAAGCGTCGCGCCAATCGCCCGGCCAATCACGGCACCGGACAAGCCAAGCACCGTGCCACCAAACCCGGCCCCGACGGCGGCTCCAGCGGCGGAAAGGAGAAGCGTTGCCATTAGGTTGATCCTTCAGGAAATGCAAAGCGCGCCGCGATCCGGCGCTGCCAAGGTTGCGACAGCGGGCTTTCGATCACCCCGTGACCGGTGTAAGCGTGGATGAAGCGAGCTGCCTCTCCGGTCTCTGACTGAATGCCCAAATGCTTTGCGATGCCCGAGTTGCGCATGCGGAACAGCAGCACATCACCGGGTGCTGGGTCGGTGACAGGTTTCCGGTCAAGCCAACGACACGCTGCGTGCATCAGAACCTCCTGATGCGAAGGCTCAGCCCAGTCTTCCGTATATGGCGGGACCGCTTCGGGTTCACTGCCGTGGATCGCGCGCCAGACCCCCCTCAGAAGTCCAAGGCAATCTGCCCCCGCATCTCGGACCGAGCCTTGATGGACGTAAGGTGTTCCTATCCAGGCCCGGGCTTCGCTAACCACACGAGAGCCACCGATCATGAACCAGACGCAGGAAGCCGGGCGCCCCCCGGGTTCGGCCTGTCCGGAACCGGGTAGGAGGAAAGCCAGTCCTCGCCGGGAACATGTGGAAAGCCCCGAAAGTTCAAGAAGTTTGCAAACTTGGTCCGGCAAGTGGCCGCTGTCTTGTCGCAGCCGGCCAACAATCGGAACAGATCCCCCGGCACGACAGGCGCTCCCAAGGATTGCCAAAGCTCAATCCGTCGCCTCTGCCCGGTCGCGCGGTCGTTCTTGATGACGCCAACCAGTCCTGCAGCCTCTCCGGTCAGCATCTCCAAGCGGCCATGCTCGAACCAACGGTCGTCAAAACCGGTGAAAGCCAAAAACTCGAACAACCGGCCGTCTTCCACATCTTCAACGGCTCTTTGCGCAAAGTAGCCCGGTGTTGTGGTCAGAAACCGGCATCTCCCGTCGCCAAGAACAGCGGAGCAGTCTGGCTGATAGGCGAACCCCTGCGGTCGGTTCAGCGCCTCGGTCAGACCGCGCAGTTCGGCCCGGAACGCCCCGCCTGCCCGAACGATCTCGCCCAGAGTCCCGCGAAACTGTTCGATCCATTCAGTTGGTTCCGCCCAGTTGACCAAAAAGGACCGCACCTGAGCCCCGTCGAACCGCCCCGCCAGCAGATCCGGCTCACGGATCGACGCATCGCTCAGCGCGCCAGTCGCTTCGGTGTTGTCCACGGACAGGCCAGTCGTTTGCTGTAGGGCGCGCGCTGTCATTCCGGTATCGGCTCGGCAATTCACGCCGTCGACCTCAAGGTCGCGGTCATGGTCCGTAAATCCCAGGACGGCCCCGTCCCGGCGTCGCACCGTCCAGGCGCGGCACACCGTCGTGGCCCCACTCTGAAGATGCGCATGCAGCGCCGCGCCGCTCATAGCCGGATCTCCACGATCGGAACGGATGGCACATCGCCAGCCTGAAACGAAGCCACTGACGTCTGAATGGAGTCTGTATCGAACCGTACCGGCACGTCGAACTCGAAGCCGGCCGTGATCCGCGTCCCCAAGGCCGGCGGCAGGACGAACGTCACCGCACCCGTCTCGGTGTCGACATCAAACTCCAGCCCGGCGATTTTCTCGTCGTCGGCGACTGCCACAAGCACCGTCCCGCTCACGGGCTTTCGGATGGGTCGGCCATAGCTTTGCAAGCCCGACACATAGGTCTTTTGCAGCTGAAACACCGCGGTTACCCCGTCCCCCGTCCCGATAAGCTGGTCATCCGCTGCCGGCTGCCCCGAGGGTGACGACGACTTGTGATCCGACCAATCCTTCCAGCGAAACCCGTGAAGCTGACCGACACGCGCCTCGAAGAACGAAATCAGGGTCTCCACATCGTCCAGAGACCGCAGTCCAACCCCTGCGTCGTATCGCCTGCGCGAGTGCGCCCAAGGCGTGTTCCGTTCCTCGAACCCGTTCGCCAGTGTGACGATCTCGGTCCGCCGCTCCGGTCCGCCGACTGAACCGAAGCTCAGGTTTGCGGGAAACCGTATCTCGTGAAAGGCCATGATTTCTACCTCACCGGTTGCGCTGGCCGCGCGCCAGGGCGCGACCGACTTGGGCAGCCACTTGGCTTTGGCTGCGCTGGAAGCCTTGGACATCAGGCGTCGTGATGTTCATAACCACGTTCACCGCGCGGCCGCCGCCAGCCTGCACACCAAGCCGGCCATCCGGCCCGCGCGCCAGCGGCATGATCGCCTCGGGCCCAGCCTCGCCCATCAGTCCGCGCCCGCCTCGCATCGGAAAACTGGTGGGCGCACTGACAACACCGCCCCGCGCAAAGGGCATGACCTTGCCTTGAGAGAAGGCACCCCCCATTGCGAAGGGCATCCCCGCCCCCATCAGTGACGAAACCCCCTGCGCCAGGAACCCGCCCAGCGCTCCGGTGACCGGCTTCATCGCGATGCCGTAGACCGTATCCACGATCGTGTTCGCCACGGTCTTCAAGGCATCGTTCAGCTTCATCCCGTCGAAGACCAGGCCGTCGAACGCCTTGCGTAGCCCGCCGCTGATCCCGCTCGACAGCGTGTTCACTTCGCGACCCGTAAAGATCATCGTCTCGCGCATCCGGGCCAACTCGCCATCAAACGCCGCCACCATCGACACCGACGAGCCGAGTTGCGCCTCAAGCGCCTCCAGCTGCTCCTGCATCGTTCCGATATCCGCCATCGTTCTGACCTTTCCGTTTATCGGGGAACGCGGCGGCAAGCTCTGCCAGCCGCGCGCGTGTCAGGGGCGGGACCATCTGTTCCCGCCCCAGCATCATCCGCAATTCGACCGGCGTCAGCCGCCAGAAGGCCGCCGGCTCCAGCCGCAGGTCATGCAGACCCGCCTGCAACAGGCCCCGCCAGTCGATCCCGGTCGCAGGCCCACTCATGGCTCCCCCGGCAGCGAGAACGCCCGCGCCAGCAACTCGGCCGCCGCCCGTGCCGCCTCGACCGGCCCACCGCCGATCTCGACGCGCAGAAGGTCCGCCGCCGTGCCCTGCCAGCCACCCCCCCGCAAGCCAGCCACGATCAGCGCCAGCACATCGCGCGTGCGGAAGCGCTGGCTTTCGAACCGCTCCACAAGGTCGACCAGCGACCCGGTCTCCAGCGCGTCCTCAAGCTCCGCCAAGGCACCCAGCGTCAGCTTTGCCACGTGGCGCTGTCCGTCCAGCCAGATCGCCACCTCGCCTGTCCAGGGATTGGCCATCAAAGCGCCGTGAAGGTCAGCGCCCCGGCGGAAGCCATGGACATCTCGTAGGTCGCCTCGTCATTGTGGCTGCCCGCATACTCGATCGAGGTAATCTGGAACGCGCCCTCGATGACCCCAAAGCTTGGGATCACCACCTGAAAATCCGGGATCTCACCGTTGAAGAACACCTGCCGGGCGCGCTCGTCCGTGGTCTCGTCCCGAAATACGCCAGAGCCCGAGATCGAGGCAGTCTTCACCCCTGCCCCGGCCAGCAACTCACGCCAGCCGCCCTGGCTTTCCAGGCTGGTGACATCGACAGATTCCGTGTTGAAGCTGATCCGCGTCGCCCGCAGACCAGCGATGGTCAAGAACTGGCCATCCCCCGTCTGGTCGATCTTGATCAGCAAGTCCTTGCCGCTTTGCACAGCCATGTCCGTTCTCCGTCCTCTGAATGAAAGCGCTTACAGCTGAACCCGCGCCCGGAAGGTCAGGTCGATCCGCCGCGTCTCGCCCTCGGAAATCCGTCGGGCGGACGCGCGCAGGAACAGAAGGTTAACCAGCGCGCCCCTGCTCAGCGTCATCGGCACGCCGATCAGCGCATCTGAGATGTCGGCTGCGATCGTCTTGATCGACAGAAACCCGGTGGCGTCGGTGATCACACTGATGACCATTTGATGGTCCGCACCGGGGCCGCTTTTGTCCGACTGATCGCGCGCCTCTTCCGGGCCGATGAGCACGAATGTACCCGTCGCGTTAGGCGGCACCGCATCATGGATCGCCACCCCGGCCAGCGCGGGAAAGCCGGTCAGGCGCTGAAAGACCGCGGACTGAAGGGCCGCTGCTGCTGCATAGCTCATGTTGCAACCTCCTCACGTGCAAAGCAGGTCAGAAAGCGCCCGTCCGGGTCAGCCTCGGCTACCGCAAGGATCGGAAAAAGCCGTGCTCCTTCGCGAAACCGCTGACCTGCCTTGGGGCGCGAGGTTGACCCCGAAGGTGCCCCCCGCACGATGATCCGATAGGGCACAGCCGCCAGAATCTGCTCTTCACCCGGCACATCGCTGCCCGCGCCGGGACGGACCGCCGCCCAAAGCGTGCCCAGCACCGTCCAGGTTTCGACGTAGCCGCCTGCACCGTCAGAGGCTCGCGCCACCCCCTCCAGCACCAGCGCTCGGTTCAGATGCGGAGCCGTCATGACCGCCCCCCACCCAGAATGCGCACCGTCCGCCAGCGCTCGATCAGGGTGACAACGCCAAACGGCAGTCCGGCCGCCTGTGCGGTATCGTCGTGGCGATGCTCATAGAACTCGCTTGCCAGCAGCAGCACCGCCTGGCGCAGGTCCACCGGTACGTCGGTCCAGCTGGGGCCAAACCCTGCGTCGAAGACGACCTTCACCAGCCCGTCCGTCGGAATTGTCGGCAAGGATGTGCCCTTGCCCGCCAGCCGGGGCCGGTGCAGGTCCGGGATCAGCCGATAGCTTGTCGCGGGGACCACTGTCTCGACGCCAGCGGCATCAACCAGCGTCACGCTGACGAGCCCCGCCACCGGCGACACCGGAAGCGCCTGCTCATCATTGCGCCAACAATCAAGCACCCACAGGAACCGGCGCAGATACAGCATCTTCCCGATCCGCCCCTCGATTGCAGCCATTGCGGCGCGAAGGTAGGTTTCGATCAGACCATCCTGCATCCCATCATCGGCAAAGCCGCTCCCAAGGCGCAGATGGTCCTTCATTTCTTCCACCGGCAGGGCCACCGACGGCACCGGGGTCTCTTCGGTCAACATCATGGTCAACACTCCACCCGCTGCCGGGCCTGTTGCGAATTTCAGGTACGGAAAGGGCCCGACCCCTGTCCCGGGGCCGGGCCGATGGTGACTTAGACCGAGACGCGCAGCAGCTTGATCGCCGAGAAATCGGTGACATCGCCGCCAACACGCTTGTTTGCATAGAACAGCACATGCGGCTTGGCCGAGAACGGGTCGCGCAGAATGCGAAGGTCCGGACGCTCGGCAATGGTATAGCCGGCGCGGAAATCACCGAACGCGATCGGGAAGGCGTTGGCCGCGATATCGGGCATGTCTTCGGCGATCAGCACGCGGTAACCCATCAGACGGGCAGGCTCGCCCTCCTGCAGACCGTCGATCCACAGGAAGCGGCCGGTCGAGTCCTTCAGGCGGCGAACCGCAGCGGTGGTGCGCGAGTTCATCAGGAAGGTCGCGTTGGCCCGGTAGTCGGCACCTAAGGCGTAGACCAGGTTGACCAGGCAATCGGCCGGGTTCGTCGGCGCAAAGTCCGCGGCCGCTCCGGTCGTCACAAAGCCGATGTTGCCCCAGGTCCATGAGGCGTTCGCAATCTTGGGCGGCAGCAGGATGCCCTTCGGCTTGTCCACGCCATCGCCGTTGATGAAGGCAGCAGCCTCGGCGCGGATGAAGCGGGTGGCGATCTTTTCGGCCAGCCAGCCTTCGACGTCAAAGGCGCTGTCGTCCAGGATGCGCTGGCTTGCCTTCGGCATCGCGGCCAACTCGTGCAGGCGGATCGAAATCCGCTCCAGCAGCGGGGTCGCCGTCTCGACCGTTGCCGGCACTTCCTGCGCCCAGCCCGAGCCGACCTCGCTGCGGTCGATCAGCACGTCATACGAGATCGCATCGACCTGAACGACATTCGACACGGTCCGCAGCGACGAAGTCGCCAGCAGCATCGAGCGGATGCGGTCAGCGGTCTGTGGGTCGACCAGGACACCACCGTCGGCCACCACGTTGGTCGACAGCGCCTTGCCCTCAAGGGTAAGGCCGCGCAGGCCGTCATCATCGCCGGACCGCAGATAGGCGTTGAACGCCTTCTGGTGCGGAGCTTCAACTTCCGCGCGGGCCGAAAGCGCCGGGCGGCCATAGGACATCGTCTTTGCATTCAGCATGGTCAGTCGCTCTTCCTGATGTTTCAGCGTGGATTTCACGTCTTCCTGAAAGGTGCTGAATTCTTTCAGAAATCCGGACATGGCGGCCTTCGCCTCCGCAGCCGGCGTAAGGCCAGAACCTTGGGACGGGGACAGACCTTCCCCGGCCCGAGACTTCATCTCGGTCATCTTCTCTTCCTTTCGCTTCGTGATCGGACGCCGCGCGCTAAAGCCCGGCCAAACTCCGACGCGCGTCCTCAAAGACCGCTGCCATGTCGCGCCAGTCATTCTCCAGGGCTTCCGCCTTGGCTGCGACCCGCGCCTCGGGAAGCATCGGGAAGGTCACCAGCGACACTTCCCAAAGCTCCAGCTCCGACAACAGGCGCTGCCCCTTGCCGTCACGTTCCGCCTTGACCGTCCGATAGCCGATGGACAGCCCATCGATCGCGCCCGCCGCCAAAAGCGCCGATGCCTCACGGCCCTTGGCCACCTCGGTCAGGATGCGCCCCTTGACCCACAGGCCGGTGGCGTCCTCGCGCACCTCGTCCCAGACGCCGATCGGCTGGGCCGGATCATGCTGCCACAGCATCTTGACCCGGCCCCCGCTCGCGGCAAGTCGCTTCAGACTGGCTCCGTAGGCCCCCTTCTGCACAACATCGCCGCCCTGGTCCTTTTTGCCGAACACCGAGGCATATCCCGCCACCACATGCCCGTCGGTCACCGTCAGACCGGCCTCCGGGCGGGTGTATTTCCGTTCTGGGGCGCCATAATCACCTGTCATCGCTTCACCTCGTTGCAACATTGATCGCCACCTCGGCCATCTGCGTCAGCAGGAATGCCGCCACGCCGTAAACCCCCAGCCACATGCGCTTTTCCAGCTGCTCCAGCATTCCTTCGATCCGCCCCAGCCGATAATCGAGGGCGGTCCACCGCTCCTCTGCCACTCTCTCGTTGGCCTCGATCCGCGCTGCCGCAACCGAAAGATTGTCATGCAGCACGCGCGTGCCGACCTCTGCCTTGCGCACCGTCATTCCTCATCCGCCAGCTTCGGCAGACCCAGCAGCATCCGCTTTTCGGCCACCGTCAGAAAGTCTGCCGCACCGACGCGCGTCCATTGCTGGTCACGCTCGACCGCCAGCGCCGGCACCTGGTCCAGATCGGGCCGCAGATCGACCTCGACCCCGCCAAAGACCGACAGCCAGTGTGCAAGGTCGGCCAGCACCTTCTGCGCCAGGGGCAGCACCGTCAGCCGGTAGAAGGCCCGGTTCGCCTCCTGATAGTTGGCATAGGTCGCATCCCCGGGGATCCCCATCAGCATCGGCGGGATGCCGAAGGCGATGGCAATCTCCCGCGCGGCCGCTTCCTTGGTCTTCTGGAACTCCATGTCACTGGGGCTGAAGCCCATCGGCTTCCAGTCCAGACCACCCTCCAGCAGCATTGGCCGGCCGGCGTTGCGCGCGCCCTGATGGTGGCTTTCCATCTCGCTCACCAACCGGTCATACTGGTCCGAGCTCAAGCTCGACTGCCCATCTGCCCCATTGTAGACAATCGCGCCCGAAGGCCGCGCGGCATTGTCCAAAAGCGCCTTCGACCAGGCGCTGGCGCTGGTATGCACGTCAATCGCCGTAGCCGCCGCCTGCAACGGAGAGAACCCATAGTGGTCATCCTGTGGATGAAAGCTGCGCAGATGGCAGATCGGGCTTGCCGGCCCCGCCATGGCATAGCGATGCGTCCGCCCCCCAACGGTATAGTCATAGGCCACCGGCCAGCCGTCGGTGCCCGGCACCAGGCTCATCCGGTCCGAGCGCAGCACATGCATCTCGCCCGGCAGCATTGCCTCGCCCGGCACCGCCTCGACGTACGCGTTCCCGGCCAGCAGCAGATACCCGTAGACCGCTTCCAGAAACTCTGCCCGGCCCTGCGCGCCGTTCGGGCGCTTCATCAGGTCCAGCAGCGGATGCGTCTCATAGCGTCGTTCGCTGTCCTGACAGATCAGTGGCAAGGCCGCAGCGGCCTCTGCGATCAGCCGCACCGCGCGGAACCCGATCGGGTTGCCCAGATACCCGGTCCGCGCCAGAGACACCGCATCCCGCGGGCTCCAGGCGACGCGGCCGCCGCTGCCCCAGGCCACGACCCGGCTGGCCGCACTTGCCTTGCGCTCGGGCAACACCGCCCCGGCTGACGCCAGCGGCGCTTTTCGCAGAAAATCGAACACCATCTCGCCGCTCCTTCTTGCCCCTCGGGCAAACCTCACCCGGTCCCCGCCGACCCCGGCCGGGCAGTTGCCCCGAAGGGCCGTTTTCTTTCAGCGACTATCCCCGGCCGGGGCTACAGAACCCTAAAGCGACCGTACGGTGGGTCGCCCGCCCCGCCCGACCGGGTTCACCATCACTTCGGTCAGCGCCCAGACCAGCGCGTCCAGCCGGTCGGGGGACCCACGTCCTTTCCAGCCCGTCACCGCCATCAGGCACATCTGCTCTTCCAGCTTCGCCAGTCCCCGCACATGCGCCACCCGACCCTGCTCATACAAAGCCGCCACCGGCTCGGCCCGCAGCATCTTCGACCGCGTCGCATGCACCGCCCGGAACGGCACCTGCGGATCGATCATCCGCACCACCCGCTCCACGAGGTCGCCGCCCTGGTTCACCTCGGCCACCATCCGGTCCGCCCCGTGTCTTTCCATCGCCGCCAGTGCTGCCCGCGCCCATCCCTCGGGCGAGGCGCCCTTGACCGACGCGTCCTCCAGTACCACCGCACGCCAGTCCTTCGGATCGCCCCGCGTATCGGCGCCCACCACCACGATCCCGCATTCATCGCTCTGCTTGGTCGCGGTCACCGGCGGGTCAACCGCCACCACCACCCGGCTGAAGACGGGCATCTCGTCCACCTGCGCCCGCTCCAGCATGGCCGGCGTCCACAGCGCCCCCTCCTCGTCCTCGACCAGCACCCCTTCCAGCTCCTGCCGGCCGATCCGCGTGCCGCCATAGCGCGCCTGCACCTCGGCCAGAAAGCTTTCTGCGAGGTAAGCCCGGTTCGCCTCGGTCGGCGCGTGGGTGACCACCGTCGAGGGGTTCTTCAGGATCGCCTTCAGCACAGCCACATTGCGCGGAGTCGTCGTCACCACGCAGCGCGGCAGCTTGCCCAGACGCAGCGCAAACTGCAGCTGGTCCCAGGCCTCACCGCCCTTCTTCCACTTGCCCAGCTCATCCGCCCAGGCAGCATCGAACTGCGGTCCCCGCATGGCCTCGGGCTCATGTGCCGAGAACACCTGCGCCACAGCCCCGTTCGGCCAGGTCAGCTGCGCCCGGCCGCCATGCCACTCCGGCCGCCGGTCAGGGGGCGAGCAGGCAAGGATCCCGCTCTCCCCAAGCACCATCACGTCCCGCACCTGGTCAACCGTCTCGCCAACCAGCGCAACCCGACGGGCCACCCCGGGATCACCGGGCGCCGAGCCTTCGACCTGTGCGCGCACCCATTCGGCCCCCGCCCGCGTCTTGCCCGCGCCACGTCCACCCATGATCACCCAGGTCTTCCAGTCCCCCCGAGGGGCCAGCTGATGTGGCAGCGCCCAGAACTCGAACAGCCACGGCAAGGCCAGCAGCGCGTTCTCGCTGAGACTGCCAAGGAAATCATCCACCTCCTCCTGCGTCGCGGAGGCAAGCCAGGCGGCGCCCGATTTCAGCTCTTGCCCCGTCGAAATCAAGGGCGCCCCCGGCATCGACTTGGCCGGAAACCTGTTTGCGGAGTTTGTCAACTTTGCCCCTTTCATCCAACACATGCAGCGCTGTGGTCCGCAATTCCCGGATCGCGCCCTGCGCGGCCTTCACTTCCGAAAATTCGCCTGCCCGCAGCGCCTCGATCACGCGGTGCAACTCCACCGCCGCATCCCGGTACAACGTCTCTGCCAAGGCCAGCACGTCCCCTGGGACCGTGCCGCCGCCATCCATCCTCACTGTCATTCAGGTCCGCCCACCCCTCATGCTGCCCGCTGCACGAGAAAAATGGAAAAGCGGCCAGCGGGGTCACCCCCGGGCCGCTTCGACACTTCTTCTAGCATGCCAGAAGTCCTACATCGGACCGCGCGGCAAGTCAAGCTAAAAACTGTTCGGTATCAATGGTTTGACGAACTCTGCGTTAACCGGCTGTTAACCCGCTCACTCGCCCTGAACCCCAGTTTCGCCCTCGGTCCCCTGTGCGGCCTCGATGGCGCGCCAGCGGGCGACGTTCTCGTTGTGCTCGTCAAGCGTCTCCGCAAAGGCATGACCGCCGGTCCCGTCCGCCACAAAGAAGATGTAGTCGGTCGAATCCGGATTCAGCGCAGCTTCGATCGAAAGCCTGCCGGGGTTCGCAATCGGGGTCGGCGGCATCCCGTCGATCACATAGGTGTTCCACGGCGTCTCGCGGCGCAGTTCGCTTTGCCGCAAACCCCGGCCAAGGACACCCTCGCCCTTGGTGATCCCGTAGATGACGGTCGGGTCGGTCTGCAGCCGCATCCCCTGGCGCAACCGGTTCACGAAGACACTGGCCACCTGCCTGCGCTCTTCGGCCACGCCCGTCTCCTTCTCTACGATCGAAGCCATGATCAATGCTTCTTCCGGCGTGTCAAACGGCAGGTCGGCCGCCCGGGCCGCCCAGGCCTCGGCCAGCCGCTCCTCCTGCCGACGGGTCATCTCGGCCAGCAGGGCGCCGCGCTCGGACCCGCGCTCGATCTCATAGCTGTCGGGGGCAAGCGTGCCTTCCGGCGGCACAGTCTCCAGCGGACCGGTGAGGAAATCCGCCTTCTTTAGTGCGTCGGTCACCTGCCAGCTCGTCACGCCTTCTGCCACCGTGATGCGGAACCGCAGGTCCGCATCATCGGCAACCTCCTGATATTCAATCGGAAACGGCTCTACCCCAGCATCGAACCTGACAACCTCGACAAACTCGTTCGTGGCAAGATCAAGCTCGCTCAGAACCACGTCTGCCGAGGTCACCCCGATGCGGAAGTTCAGATCACGCCCGCAGGTGGACCGCCCCCCTGCCGTGACCGCATCCAGCACCTCGACCATCGAGGCCCCGGCCGGGATCATGTAGCTCCCGAACTTCAGGTCATCCGCCCGGTCGGCATAATCCGCCCCGATCCGGAAGATCCGCGCATCGGTCACAGCGCCCCGTTCCTCCAGATTCCGGCTCACCGCGCTCAGCGAGGCGCCACGTTCCACCTGCAGGCAGATCGGCGCGGCAAGCGGCCCCGGCGCCACGAACTCATTGCGCCCCCAGGCCACCAGCGCCGCAATCCCGATCAGGATCACGATGAACAGCGTCAGCGCGTTCGAGGCGATGGCCCGCCACATCTTCAGCGCACCTTGCCGATGACCAGGCTGGCATTGGTCCCGCCAAAGCCAAAGCTGTTCGACAGCGCAACGTCGATCTTGCGGGTAACGGCCTTGTTCGGGGCGAGGTCGAGTTTCGGCATGACCGCAGGGTTGTCCAGGTTGATCGTCGGCGGTGCGATCTGGTCGCGCAGGGCAAGGATGCAGAAGATCGCCTCCACCGCTCCCGCTGCCCCCAGAAGATGCCCGATGCTCGACTTGGTCGAAGACATTGTCGCTCCCGCCGCGGCATCCCCCATCAGCCGCTCCACCGCGCCAAGTTCGATGGTGTCGGCCATCGTGCTGGTGCCGTGGGCGTTGATATAGTGGATATCCGCAGGGGTAAGCCCGGCCCGCTTCAGCGCCGCCGCCATGCTGCGATAGCCGCCATCTCCATCCTCGGAAGGGGCCGTGATGTGATAGGCGTCGCCAGAAAGGCCATAGCCCAGAACCTCGGCATAGATCTTTGCCCCGCGGGCCTTCGCCTGCTCGTATTCCTCCAGCACGACCACGCCAGCCCCCTCGCCCATGACAAAGCCGTCGCGGTCGGCGTCATAGGGCCGGCTGGCTTTGGCTGGATCATCGGCGCGCTTGGTCGACAGCGCCTTGCAGGCGTTGAACCCGGCGATCCCGATTTCGGAGATCGGGCTCTCTGCGCCCCCGGCCACCATCACGTCGGCATCGCCCCACTGGATCAGCCGCGCCGCGTCGCCAATGGCATGTGCCCCGGTAGAGCAGGCGGTGACGACCGCATGGTTCGGTCCCTTGAAGCCAAAGCGGATGCTGACCTGACCAGAGATCAGGTTGATCAAAGCTCCGGGGATGAAGAAGGGCGAAACCCGCTTCGGTCCCTTCTCCTTGATCAGCACCGCAGTCTCGGCGATCGAGGTAAGCCCGCCGATCCCGGAGCCGATCATGACGCCGGTCCGCAGCTTCTCGTCTTCCGAAATGTCATCCCACCCGGCATCCCGGACCGCCTGCACGGCGGCCGCCATGCCATAGATGATGAAGTCGTCGACCTTGCGCTGGTCCTTCGGTTCCATCCAGTCGTCGGGGTTGAAAGTCCCGTCCGTGCCGTCGCCGCGCGGAAGCTCGCAGGCGTATTGTGTGACCACGTTCGCGGCGTCGAAGCGGGTGATCGGGCCCGCTCCGGATTGTCCGGCGATAAGACGGGACCAGGTCGCTTCCACTCCGCAGGCCAGGGGGGTGACCATTCCCAGGCCGGTAACGACGACGCGACGCATGCTCTTCTCCCTAAGGCCAGGCTTTCCGGGGTGATACACGGCCCCCCATTTCGGCGCAACCGTGGGGGCGCCCCATCGGCGGCGGCTGCGACGGGAACGGTGTTCAGGCCAGCGGAGTTGGCCTCGGGCTTTTATAAAGTCCTAACCTTTGTCCTGCCTTGCGAGGATGCCCAGAACGGCGGCCAGAAGCTGGGCCGCCACAGCCGCACCCTGCCCGTCCACGTCGCGCGCAGGCATGAACTCGACCATGTCGAACCCCGCGACCGAGGCGCGTTCGGCCACCCCGGCGATGAGTTCCAGCACCTGCCAATAGCCAAGGCCCCCGGCGGTGCGGCCGATCACGGCGGGCATCACCGCAGGGTCGAGGGCGTCGAGATCGAGACAGATGATGACGTCCGCCCCCGGCGGCACAAGGTCGATGGCGCGGCCGATGCCAGACCGCGCCACTTCGCCTGCCGGAACGAAATGCACCCCCCAGGCCTCGGCGTCCGTCACGTCCTGCAGCCGGGCCGAGCCGATGCCGCGCTGGCCCACCTGGATGATGCGGTCGATATGGCCCATCTCGGAGGCGCGGCGCATGGTGGAGGAGAGGCCCAGACGCTCGCCCCCGACCTCATCGCGCCAGTCGATGTGGGCGTCGATCTGCAGGATCGTATAGCTCCGGCGGCGGGCGCCATAGGCTTCGAGCATCGGGATCGGGAGGCTGTCGTCACCTCCGATCAGGATCGGCACGGCGCCACGGTCAAGGATCTGGCTGACCGACCCGAAAATGCGGGCGCGGTTGCCTTCGGCGTCACCGTCGTCCTGCGGCAGGTCGCCGGCATCGACGGCCGAGACTCCGGCGGGAAACACCGGGCCGCCAAGGTCGAAATTCATGTGGGCGAGGTTGGCCGCATAGGCCGCCCCTGCCGCCCGGATCGCAGCCGGCCCCCCGGCGCAGTAGGAGCCGACACTGGGATAGGGTGTGCAGCCATCCGCCCCGATCAGCACCATACGGGACGTGACCCGAGACAGGTCTCGCAGGCGCGGCAGGCCGAGGAAGGTATCGACCGGGGCGGCACCGAACATGGTGCCGAGGGCAGAGTTGCCGGACATGGGTGCCTCCTGTGCGTTGCGCCCAGCATGGGACGGGCGGCGACCGCTTGGCAAGCCGGGCCTGTCGGCAGCGTGGAGCAATCCGGAAAGAGGAGCCGCCTCGGGGGGCATCGAGCCCCCGCTTGGCGGCGCTGCCGGGGGATGGGTTTGACCCCGCCCGGACTGTGGCAGCGGCGGATGCCTCCGGCGGTTGTATTTGGAAAAAGAGCACGGGGGGGGTGGGGTGGCGGGAGTGACCGGGCGGGCCGATCAGAGCTTTGGGGCGGGGGTGATTGGCCCTGAACCCGCAGCGGTCTTGAGGACTGGTTGGCGTCTGTGACCGCCCCCTTGCGCAAGGCTCGGCGTCGTGGGGAGGCGGGGCGGGGTCGGAGGTGTCCCGGGCAGGGACAGGGGCATCGCCTGAGTGGGATCAAGAGGT
>JANPJZ010000008.1:0-13661 GCA_031425795.1 Rhodobacter sp.
GCGGCACCGTCCCTGTCCTGAGCAGGGCGGTCACCCTGCGCACGTCGGATCGCGCTGGACCCATCCTGTCAGCCTCGTCTGATTGCGCCCTGGCCGATATGGCAAGCGTCACTGTCGCCGGACCCGCGTCTTGCCAACGCCTGCATCGCAGCCCACCCGGCGAGTTGATCTATTCCAAGGGCGAAAGTCCCGGCACGCTGGCGTTTTCCCGACTGTTCCTTTGCCAGGCACCCCGCTAAGCTCTCCTTAACATGGTAACCAGTTTTCCCAAGTCCCGCCTCACACGCTGGGCCGCGTCCTTCACCGGCCAGGCGATATCGCTCTTCGCGCGCTTCATCACCGCCCCCCGCGCAATCTGGCAGGGCGTCGAACCCGCGCAGCGCCAGCGCGTCTACTTTGCCAATCATTCTTCCAACGGTGACTTCGTCCTTTTGTGGACAGTGCTTCCCCCTGCCTTGCGCCTCCAGACCCGCCCCGTGGCCGCGCTGGACTACTGGCTGACCTCCCCCCTTCGCGCCTTCATCGGACGTGAGGTGTTCAACGCTGTTCTCATCGACCGCCGCCCTGAAGCCCGGACCGACGACCCGGTCGCCCAGATGACCACAGCGCTTGACGAAGGCGCCTCGCTGATCCTCTTCCCCGAAGGCCAGCGCAACACTTCCGATGCGCCGCTTCTCCCCTTCAAGTCTGGCCTCTACCACCTCGCGAAGGCACGGCCGGACGTCGACCTTGTCCCGGTCTGGATCGCCAACCTGAACAAGGTCATGCCCAAGGGCGAGGTCATCCCCGTGCCGTTGATCTGCACCCTGACCTTCGGCGCGCCGCTGCACCTCGGCCCGGATGAAGCGAAGGAGGCCTTCCTCGCCCGCACCGCCGCAGCGCTTCTTGCCCTCCAGCCGCAGGCCCCCGCATGACCTCTCCGCATCTCCTCTGGCTCCTCTCCGGAGTGGGCGCGATCCTGGTCCTCGCCTCCATCGTGGGCGAGGTGCTGCGCCAGCGCCTCTCGCCCCAGGGTGGCAATCCGGTGATCGAGAACCTGAACGCCCGCATCACCGCCTGGTGGGGGATGGTGATCCTCCTCGCCATCGCCTTCCTTGCGGGCAAGCCGGGTGTGGTCCTTCTCTTCGCGCTCTGCTCCTTCGCGGCTTTGCGAGAGTTCCTGACGCTGACCACCCACAACCGCGCCGATCACTGGTCGCTGCTGGCCTGCTTCTTCGTGGTCCTGCCGCTGCAATACTGGTTCGTGCTGACGGACTGGTACGGGATGTATTCCGTCTTCGTGCCCGTCTACGTCTTCCTCCTTCTCCCCGTTCTCTCGGCCCTGCGCGGCAGCACGAAGGATTTCCTGATCCGCGTGTCGGAAACCCAGTGGGCGCTGATGATCTGCGTCTATTGCGTCAGCCACGTCCCGGCGCTCCTCTACCTCCAGATCCCGGGGTTCGAGGGGCGCAACGTCATCCTCATCGCCTATCTGATCTTCGTCGTGCAACTGTCCGACGTGCTGCAATATGTCTGGGGCAAGCTGCTCGGCCGCACCAAGATTGCCCCCACGCTCTCGCCGTCGAAGACCTGGGAGGGGTTCATCGGCGGCGCGCTCAGCGCCACGGCCATCGGTACGGCGCTCTACTGGATGACGCCGTTTTCCCCCCTGCAGGCGGCGGGTCTCTGCCTCATGCTCACGCTGATGGGCTTTTTCGGCGGCCTCGTCATGTCGGCGATCAAGCGCGACCGGGGCGTGAAGGACTGGGGCCACCTGATCGCCGGACACGGCGGCTTCATCGACCGGCTTGACAGCGTCATCTTCGCGGCGCCGATCTTCTTCCACGTCACCCGCTACTACTGGTCCCTGACATGACCGACGCCCCCGAAACCCCAGCCTCACGCCGTCCGCTCACCTCCCGCAACACCGGCTGGGCCCGCAGCCTGGCCGCCTGGGCCGTCCGGAAGGGCCTTACCCCCAACCAGATTTCCCAGGCCTCCATCGGCTTTGCCGCCCTCGGCTGTCTCCTTTACACGTTGGCCCCGGTGACCCATCCGCTGGTGGCAGCGCTGTTCCTTCTCCTCACCGCCGCCACGATCCAGGCGCGCCTCGTCTGCAACCTGATCGACGGGATGGTCGCGGTCGAAGGCGGGCAGGGCGACAAGGCTGGCCCGTTCTGGAACGAGGCGCCGGATCGTCTCTCCGACCTCTTCCTTCTCGTCGGCGCGGGCATCGCGGCCAACAATCCGGGCCTCGGCACCCTCGCCGCCGCCCTGGCCATCGCCACTGCCTACCTGCGTGAGCTTGGCCGGGCCGAGGGGTTTCCGCCCGATTTCTCCGGCCCCCTCGCCAAGCCGCAGCGCATGGCCGTGCTGACCGCCGGCACCGCAATCGCCGCGGTCTACGCCAGCGAATGGACGCTGAACCTCACGCTCTGGATCATCGTCGCAGGCACCGCAATCACGATCCTGTCGCGCTCGATGCGGCTGCTGAAAGCCCTCAAGTCCAGATAAAAGAGGGACCTTACGTCGCCCTGTTCATCTGTCCACAAATATTTCGCGGGGGGTGATGAGCGATCAGAAATCCCCCTGTGGGGGATTTCCGCGAAGAACGCCCGGCCCGTGGCCGGGCCGGGACTGGGGGGCGCGAAGCCCCCCAATTCAACGGTTCAGGCCAGCATCACCATCGGGTTTTCCAACCCCTCGACGATCGCCTTCAGGAACTCCGCCCCAAGCGCCCCGTCGATCACCCGGTGATCCACCGACAGCGTCATTGACATCACTGTCGCCACACCGATCGTCCCGTCCGCCAGCACCACCGGCTTCTTCAACCCGGCGCCGACCGCCAGGATCGACCCATGCGGCGGGTTGATCACGGCGTCGAAGTTCTCGATCCCCATCATGCCGAGGTTGGAGATCGCGAAGGACCCGCCCTGATACTCCTGCGGGGCCAGCTTCTTGGTCTTCGCGCGGCCCGCCAGGTCCTTCATCTCCGCCGAGAGCGCCGACAACGACTTCTTGTCCGCATCGCGCAGGACAGGGGTGAAAAGCCCACCCTCCACCGCGACCGCCACCGCCACGTCCGACGGTTTCAGCCGCAGCATCCGGTCACCGGCCCAGACCGCGTTGGCGTTCGGCACCGCCTGCAACGCCATGGCACAGGCCTTGATGATGAAGTCGTTGACTGACAGCTTCACCCCGCGCCCTTCAAGCTGCTTGTTCAGCTGCTCGCGGAACGCCATCAGCGCGTCCAGCCTCACCTCGCGCCTCAGATAGAAATGCGGGATCGTCTGCTTGGCCTCGGTCAGCCGCGCCGCAATCGTCCGGCGCATCCCGTCCAGCGGCACGTCTTCATACTGCCGGTCGGCGTACATCTTCTTCACCGTCTCGGCCGACATGCCGGTCGGCATTCCCGCAGCCGCCGGGGCAGGGGCGGCCTTCGGAGCCTCGGCTACAGCCGCAACGACCGGGGCTGCCGCCGCCACTGCTTGCGCCCCTTCGACATCCGCGCGCACGATCCGCCCGTGCGGACCCGAGCCCTTCACAGAGCCAAGGTCCAGCCCCTTCTCCTTCGCGATCCGCCGCGCCAAGGGCGAGGCAAACACCCGCGCCCCGTCAGCCGCAACCGGCGCCACGGCCGCCACGGGAGGCGCGGTCTTGGCAGGCGCAGGCTCCGACGCCGGCGCTGCATAGCCGCGCGGGGTGTCGTCATGCGCGGCCGTGTCCATCTTCGGCGGCGCCGTCGGCGGTGGAGCGACCGCTCCGGCCCCCGATCCGGCAACCGTGCCCGCGTCCTCGCCCTCGTCCAGCAGCACGGCAATCGGCGTGTTGACCTTCACGCCCGCCGTGCCCTCGGCCACCAGCAGTTTGCCGACCGTGCCCTCGTCCACGGCCTCGAATTCCATCGTCGCCTTGTCGGTCTCGATCTCGGCCAGGATCTGGCCCGATTTGACGGCATCCCCCTCCTTGACCAGCCATTTCGCCAGGGTGCCTTCTTCCATCGTGGGCGAAAGCGCCGGCATCAGAATTTGCGTAGCCATGGCTTCACCTCACCGGTAGCAGACGGATTTCACCGCCGAGACGATCTCGGCCGGGGTGATCAGCGCGAACTTTTCCAGGTTCGCCGCATAGGGCATCGGCACGTCCTTGCCCGTGCAGGTGATGACCGGCGCGTCCAGATGGTCGAACGCGCGCTGCATGATGGTGGACGCCAGGTGGTCCCCGATGCTGCCCACGGGGAAGCCCTCCTCCACCGTCACGCAGCGGTTGGTCTTGATCACCGATGCCAGCACCGTGTCGTAGTCCAGCGGCCGCAGCGTCCGCAGGTTCACCACCTCCGCCTCGATCCCGTCCTTGGCCAGCAGGTCCGCCGCCGCCAGCGAATGCGCCACCCCGATGCCGAAGGACACGATGGTCACATCCTTGCCCTCGCGGACGATGGACGCCTTGCCGAAGGGCACGGTGAACTCCGGATCCACCGGCACCTCGAAACTGCGCCCGTAGAGGATCTCGTTTTCCAGAAATACCACCGGATTCGGATCGCGGATCGCCGTCTTCAGCAGCCCCTTCGCATCGGCTGCCGAATAGGGGATGCAGACCCGCATCCCCGGCACCGCCGCAAACCAGGCCGAGAAGTCCTGGCTGTGCTGCGCCCCCACCCGTGCCGCAGCCCCGTTCGGGCCACGGAACACCATCGGGCTGCCCATCTGGCCCCCCGACATGTACAACGTCTTCGCCGCGGAGTTGATGATGTGGTCCATCGCCTGCATCGAGAAGTTGAAGGTCATGAACTCGACGATCGGCTTCAGCCCGCCCCAGGACGCACCAACCCCGATCCCGGCAAAACCCATCTCGGTGATCGGCGTGTCGACCACCCGCTTCGGCCCGAACTCATCCAGCAACCCTTGGCTGATCTTGTAGGCCCCCTGATACTCGCCGACCTCTTCCCCCATCAGGAAGACCATCGGATCGGCGCGCATCTCTTCGGCC
Organism: Rhodobacter sp.; assembly: GCA_031425795.1. Lineage (GTDB taxonomy): Bacteria > Pseudomonadota > Alphaproteobacteria > Rhodobacterales > Rhodobacteraceae > Tabrizicola. Next base: position 4,969 of record JANPJZ010000008.1, read on the forward strand.
ATCGCCTCGCGCAAAGCCTCGCGCACCGTCATCGTCTTCGTCGGTCCCTCCGGCAGGTCCGAATGCGGCCAGCCGGACACCGCCGTTGGAATAGCAGGTGCCGCAGGGGCAGCCGTTTCCGGCGCGACCGGCTTTTCCGCCGCCACCGCCGTCGCCGCCACCACCGCAGGCTTCGGCGCGTCGGACACTGTCTCGCCCGCCTCCACCAGCACCATGATCGGCGTGTTCACCTTCACGCCCGCCGTGCCTTCAGCCACGAGGATCCTGCCCACCGTGCCCTCGTCCACTGCCTCGAATTCCATCGTGGCCTTGTCGGTTTCGATCTCGGCAAGGATCTGGCCGGATTTGACCTCGTCGCCTTCCTTGACCATCCACTTCGCCAGCGTGCCCTCTTCCATCGTGGGCGACAGCGCCGGCATCAATACTTCAGTTGCCATGGTGTCTCTCCCCTTCAGGCGTAGATGTCGGTCCAGAGCTCTTCCAGCGGAGGCTCCGGGCTGTCTTTGGCGAACTCGGCGCTCTCGTTGACGACCGCCTTGATCTCCTTGTCGATGGCCTTCAACTCCTCGTCCGAGGCAAGGCCCCCTTGCGTCAGCAGGTCGCGCACGTGCTCGATGCAGTCCTTCTCGGTGCGGATCTTCTCCACCTCTTCCCGCGTGCGGTACTTCGCCGGGTCGGACATGGAGTGTCCCCGATAGCGATAGGTCATCATCTCAAGGATATACGGCCCGTTCCCGGCCCGGCAGTGCGCCACGGCCTTCTCGCCCGCCGCCTTCACGGCCAGCACGTCCATTCCGTCAACCTGCTCGCCCGGGATGCCGTAAGCCAGGCCCCGCCCAAAGTAGGTGGTGGACTTGGTCGACCGCTTCACGCTCGTGCCCATCGCATAGCCGTTGTTCTCGATCACGAAGATCACCGGCAACTGCCAAAGCTCGGCCATGTTGTAGGTCTCATAGACCTGGCCCTGGTTCGCTGCCCCGTCACCAAAATAGGTAAAGGTCACGTTGTCATTGCCCAGATACTTGTCCGCAAAGGCCAATCCGGCCCCCAGCGGCACCTGAGCGCCAACAATGCCGTGCCCGCCGTAGAAATGTTTCTCTTTCGAGAACATGTGCATCGAGCCGCCCTTACCCTTGGAGTAGCCCCCAATCCGCCCGGTCAGCTCGGCCATCACACCCTTGGGGTCCATCCCGCAGGCCAGCATGTGCCCGTGGTCGCGGTAGCTGGTGACGCGCTTGTCGCCTTCCTTGGACGCAGCCTCAAGACCGACAACAACTGCTTCCTGCCCGATGTAGAGATGGCAGAACCCGCCGATCAGGCCCATGCCGTAAAGCTGGCCCGCCTTCTCTTCAAAGCGGCGGATCAGCAGCATCTCACGGTAATACTTAAGCAGGTCTTCCTTCGAGACGTTCGGTCTCGCGTCGGGCTTCTTGGCCATCAGGTTCCTCCCAGAAAGCGCAGCGTGGCGGCAAAGTGGTTTAGCGTTAAACCATCATTACAACATCGGTGTTTACAGGGCAAAAACAAAATGCAGCGCCCGGTTGTTCCTGCCGGATACCACCCCGGCGGCCCGCACAACCCTCAGCCGCGCCTGTCGAACGCCACCCGGGAGGCCTCGATTTGCTCCAGATGCGTCTCGGCCCAGGTCCAGACGCCGCAGAACGCCTCGCCCAGACTGAAGCCAAGGTCCGTCAGCCGATACTCTACATGCGGCGGCACGACCGGATGCACCGTCCGCACCACCAGCCCGTCCCGCTCCATCTGCCGCAGGGTCTGCGTCAGCATCTTCTGGCTCACCCCCGGCACCTTCTCGGCCAGCCGGGTAAAGCGCAGCGTCCCGGCCTCGGCCAGCACTTCCAGCACAGCCATCGTCCACTTGTCGGCCACCCGGCCGATCAGGTCCATTACCAGCGCATTCAGCCTGGGATCGACGTCCTTCAACAACGGGGCAGGGTGCATCTCACTCTCCATCAGGTGCGTATGGAACTTTCGGGTGCCTTCTTTCCATTAGTAACCGATAGCCCTAGATCAGCAACACCCCAAAAGGAGCCATCCCCATGACCCCGATCTCCACAATCCTGATCACCGGCGCCACCTCGGGCATCGGCCTTGGCCTTGCCGCCCGTCTTCACGCCCAGGGCCACCGCGTCATCATCACTGGCCGCCGTCAGCCCCTCCTGGACGCAGCGACCGCCGCCCATCCCGGAATGACCGGCATCCGCAGCGACATCAGCTCTCCCGCAGACATCGTAAGCCTCGCCGCCCAGCTGAAGCAGGACCACCCGGACCTCGCCACCGTGATCCTGAACGCCGGTATCATGCTGCCCGAACGCCTCGGCCCGAACCAAACCGCGCTGTCGTTGTCCGAAGACGTCGTCGCCATCAACCTCCTCGGACCGATCCGCCTGATCCACGCCCTGATGCCGCAGCTTATCGCCCGCCCAAGCGCCCGGATCATCACCGTCAGCTCCGGCCTTGCCTTCGTGCCGCTTGCCGCCACGCCGACCTATTCGGCCACGAAGGCCGCGATCCATTCCTGGACCCAGTCGCTGCGCTTCCAGCTTGAGGATACGACCGTCCGCGTCCACGAACTCGCCCCCCCGGCGGTGCAGACAGACCTGATGCCCGGCCAGCGCACCAGCCCGCACGCCATGCCCCTCGACGCCTTCATCGACGAGGTGGTGTCGATCCTGGCGCAAGACCCGGTGCCGGATGAAATCCTGGTCGAGCGCGTTCAAGGATTCCGCCAGGCCGAGGCGCAGGGTCGTCACGCCCAGGCGTTCGAGACGATGAACCGCAGCTACCGCAAGCTCGACTGACCGATTCGAAGCGGAGGATTAACGGTCTTCCGTCTCTCCGCGCGTAGAGACGGAAGAAAGATGCGGGGAAGCTGTGAGGAAGACGCCGGTTTCCGCCGAAAATCAGCGGGTTAACCCGGCGATCAGCGGATGGCGATTTCGTCCGACCGCATGTAGCCCAGCACGTCGCGGGTCTGCTGGTCCAGAAGGTCCATGTCCAGATAGCTGTCCGACAGCCGCCGCGTCAGGTTCTGCATCTCGGCAAGCTCTGCCGCCAGCCGGTCACGCTCTTCGGTCAGGGTGGCCGCATCGGCATTGATCGCCACCCGGCGGAACATACCGTAGTCACCCTGCACGGCGGCAAAGGTGAAGTAGACCCCCAGCGCGAAGGCCAGACCCAGATATACCAGCCCGCCCAGACTTTGCCTGGCCCCCGCCCGTCTTGCCGCCGATTGTGCAGTGTTCATTCTTTGCCCCGAAAGCCCCTCTTCTCCGGAGGCCTTGGCCGAATCATGACACAACGGCATTCGCTTGTGAATCCCGAAAATGCCTGGAATCGACCATTGAGTCAGAGACTTGGGCGCAAAGCCTCAGGTGATCGACGCCGCATGGATGCTGTCCACGGCCCCTTTCAGCACCGCATCGAACTCGGCATCGCTCTGTTGCGCCGAAAGCCCCTCGCTCAGGGCGCGGCTGAAGCTTGCGATGATCCCGTGGTTCTGCGCCAGGATCTCGTTCGCCTTGTCGCGGGCGTGCCCACCCGACAGTGCGACGACCTTCAGGACTTTCGGATGCTTGACCAGCGGCAGGTAGAAATCCGGCACTGAAGGAAGCGAAAGCTTCAGCATCACCTGGCCCTCAAGGCCCTCAAGATGCTTGAGAATTTCTTCCTGCAGGATCGCTTCCGCCTCCGCCTTGTCGGTGATGGAAATCGTCACCTCCGGCTCCAGGATCGGCATCAGCCCATGCGCCGCAACCTGACGCCCGATCTCGAACTGCTGCGCCACGACCGCCGCAATCCCCTTACGGTTCGCCGCGTTCACGACCGACCGTTCCTTCGTCCCGTAGATCCCCGCCGCCACCGCCCGCGCCAGCAGCGCGTCAAGCGCAGGCATCGGCTTCATCAGCTGAACGCCATCAGCTTCTGCCTCCAACCCCTTGTCAATCTTCAGGAAAGGCACCACGCCGCGCTTTTCCCAAAGGTAGGTCGCGGTCGGGATCCCGTCGATGGTCCGGTCCATGGTCTGCTCGAACAGGATCGCGCCCACGACCTTGTCACCAGCAAAGGCGGGCGACTTGATGATCCGCGAGCGCATCGCATGGATCATGTCGTACATCGCCTCTTCACCCGAATACTCGGTCTCGGCCACGCCATAAAGCTTCAGCGCCTTCGGGGTCGATCCCCCCGACTGGTCAAGCGCCGCAATGAAGCCGCGCCCGTTCCGAACCTGTTCGGTCATCTTCGCGTTGGTCATGTCCGTCTCCTGTTGGTCGCACTAGGCATAGCCGCTGGGGGCCCGTCGCTCAACCCATCAGGGCCTGGACGCCGGGCAATTCCTTGCCTTCCATCCATTCAAGAAAGGCGCCCCCGGCCGTAGAGATGAAGGTGAAGTCCTCCGCCGCCCCCGCCGCATTCAGCGCGGCCACCGTATCGCCTCCCCCGGCGACCGAGATGAGGCCGCCCGCCTTGGTCAACCGCGCAGCCGCTGTGGCTGCGGCGTTGGTCGCCATGTTGAAGGGCTCGATCTCGAAGGCGCCCAGGGGACCGTTCCAGATCAAGGTCTTGGCCGAAGCGAAGACCGCCTCCAGTGCCGCGACCGTTCTTGGCCCCGCGTCCAGTATCATCGCGTCAGGCGGGCAATCGCGCACGCCAAGCGTCTGGCTGGCGGCCCCCGCCTTGAACTCCCGGGCGACCACGATGTCCACCGGCAGATGAATCTGGCAGCCAGCCTTTTGTGCCCGCAGACGGATCTCCCGCGCCGTTTCCGCCATGTCGCGCTCTGCCAGCGATTTGCCGACCTCGATCCCCTCGGCCACAAGGAAGGTGTTCGCCATCCCACCACCGATGACCAGATGGTCCACCTTGGTCACCAGGTTCGCCAGAAGCTCGATCTTGGTCGAAACCTTGGCCCCACCCACCACCGCCACGACCGGTCGCTGCGGCGACCCCAGGGCCGCCTCCAGGGCCTTTAGCTCTGCTTCCATCAACCGCCCCGCTGCGGCCGGCAACAGCCGCGCCAGCCCGTCGGTCGAGGCGTGGGCGCGGTGCGCGGCAGAAAATGCATCATTCACATAGACTTGGCCCAGTGCCGCCATCTCGGCCGCAAGGGCAGGATCGTTCTTCTCCTCGCCCGGATGAAAGCGGGTGTTCTCCAGCAGCACAACCTCACCCGAAGCAGCCTTCGCAATTGCCGCCGCCGCCAGGTCGCCCACACAGTCGGCGCCGAAGACGACCTTGCGACCCAGCGAACCTGCGAGCGCCTCCACGAGATGCCCCAGGCTCATCTCCGGCACGACCTTGCCCTTCGGCCGGTCGAAATGCGCCAGAAGCACCACCTTGCCGCCCTTGGCGATGATGTCCTCGACTGTGGGCCTGATCTTGTCGATCCGGGTCATGTCGGTGACATGGCCTGCTTCCATCGGCACGTTGATATCCACCCGCACCAGCACGACCTTGCCGGCCAGCGCCACGTCATCCAGCGTTTTCCAGGGCATCGGATTCTCCATGATGAAAGATTGCCTGCTTGTGGCCCCCGGATCACGGGGCCGTCAACCGCTTTGGACGCTTTGCCCTTCCCTTGGCTGGATGCCGCCATTAAGTTCCAGCCCGACCTGACATGCGGACGCAACACCAAGGAGACCCCGATGCCGGAAATCAAGGACCCGGAAAACACCATCATCCTGACGCTCAAAGACGGCGAAGTGGTGATCGAGCTGCTTGCCGAGGTGGCCCCGAAGCACACCGAGCGGATGAAGCAGCTGGCCCGCGACAAGGCCTATGACAACGTCGCCTTCCACCGCGTGATCGACGGCTTCATGGCCCAGACCGGTGATGTGGAAAACGCCAACATGGAAGCCGCGAACTACAACCCGCGCCGCGCGGGCACTGGTGGCTCGCAGTATCCGGACCTGCCGGCCGAGTTTTCCAAGCTGCCGCATGAGCGGGGCACCCTGGGTGCGGCGCGGTCGCAGAACCCGAACTCGGCAAACAGCCAGTTCTTCATCAACTTCAGCAACAACAGCTTTCTGAACGGTCAGTACACCGTTTACGGCCGGGTGATTTCCGGGATGGAGCATGTTGACAAGATCGCCAAGGGCGAACCTCCGGCAAGCCCGGATCGCATGATAACCGTAAGGGTGGCTGCCGATGTCCAGGTCTGACAACTTCCTCGCCGCCGGTCTCTTTGCCACCGGCCTTGCGATCGTCGGGGGCTACGGCCTCAGCCAGTCCGCGCAGGCCCAGGCCGTCGATGGCCCCGGCCCGAACCTTGTGATCGAGGTTGCAGGCACCGCCAACGGCACCGTGGTCATCGACCTTCTGCCCGATGTCGCACCCCTGCACGTCGCGCAGATAACCGCGCTTGCCGCGGAAGGCGCCTATGACAACCTGGTCTTCCACCGGGTGATCGACGGGTTCATGGCGCAGACCGGCGACGTCTCGAACGGCAAGGCAGGCGGCGACCTCTCGATGGCGGGCATGGGCGGCTCCGCCTTGCCGAACATTCCGGCCGAGTTCTCCAACGATCTCAGCTTCCAGCGGGGCGTCGTCGGGATGGCGCGGGCGCAGGATCCTGACAGCGCGAACAGCCAGTTCTTCATCATGTTCGCCCCCGGCACCTTCCTCGATGGCCAATACACCCTCGTCGGCAACGTCGTCTCGGGGATGGAGGTCGTCGACACGATCGAGCGCGGCGAGCCTCCGGCGACGCCGGACGTGATGACGAAGGTCACCGTCCAACCGTGAAACCGCAAGGAAAAGGGGGCCGAGTGGCCCCCTTTTCCGCTTTTCCTGTCAGGCCCGCTCAGCGCAGCGGAACCTCGGCCACCTTGTCCTTGTAGTCTTCCTTCGGGTCCGACCCGAAGATCGACATGATCCCCGCAACAAGCGACGATCCGTTTTCCCAGATTTCAGCACGTTCAAGGTCCATCCGCATCAGCGCGATCTTGGGATCGTTCCGCCCCTCTTCATACCAGGCGGCGACATGGGCGTTCCACAACTTGTCGATCATGGCAGAGTCGGTGGCTTCGCTCAGCCGCCCCTCGATGCGGGCAAAAAGAGCGTGCCCCTTTGCCACATAGGTTGCGGTCGCACTGCCGGGCCCTGCCTGGACCAACCCGCTGCTTTTGCTGGTGAAGAACCAGAGCGGTCCCCGATTGTCATCGCCATCGATCTGCGCGGTCATCGGTCGCGCCGGAGCGCCGCCACCGTCAACCTCAAGCATCACCGTCATGTCCTTGCGCAATCCTGCCCAAAGTTCGGTTTCCAGTTCCTCTGGCGTCGGCATGGGTGTTTCCTCCGTTTTCACTGTGAAACGGCAACAGCCCGGGGCGGGAAGAGTTCCCGTCCCACACGCATCCGTCAGCCAAGCACGACCAGGGCATGACGCTTCTTGCCGGCGGTCAGCTTCATCGGCTCGGCCAGATGCCCGGCACCATAGCGCAAGCCAACATCGGTAATGATCTCGTCATTCACCTTGGCACCACCCTCGGCGATCAGCCGCTTGGCTTCCTTGCCACTGGCCGACAGGCCCGCGCGGACGAAAAGCTGCACGATTCCAACGCCATCGGCCAACTCTGCCGCTGCAAGCGTCACCGTGGGCAGATCGTCCCCGATCCCGCCCTGTTCGAAGACCTGACGCGCCGTGGCTTCCGCCGCCACCGCCGCCTCGGCCCCGTGCAACAGGCCGGTCGCAAGGTTGGCCAGCAGGACCTTCGCGGCGTTGATCTCTGACCCGCCAAGGGCGGCCAGACGGTCGCATTCCTCGACCGGCAATTCGGTGAAGATCTTCAGGAAGCGGCCCACGTCGGCATCCGTCGTGTTGCGCCAGAACTGCCAGAACTCGTAAGGCGACAGCATGTCACCGTTCAGCCAGACCGCGCCGCTGGCCGATTTCCCCATCTTCCGGCCATCGCTTGTGGTCAGAAGCGGCGTGGTCAGGCCATAGATCTCCTGGTCGATCACCCGACGGGTCAGGTCGATCCCGTTGATGATATTGCCCCACTGGTCGCTGCCCCCCATCTGGAGAACGCAGCCATAGCGCCGGTAGATTTCAAGGAAATCATAGGCTTGCAGGATCATATAGTTGAATTCCAGGAAGCTTAGCGATTGCTCCCGGTCCAGCCGCGATTTCACGCTTTCAAAGGACAGCATCCGGTTGACGCTGAAATGCCGCCCGATGTCGCGCAGGAAATCAAGGTAGTTCAACCCGTCCAACCATTCCGCGTTGTTCAGCATGATCGCGTCGGTCGGCCCGTCACCGTAGGACAGGTAGCGCCCGAAAACCTGTTTCAGTCCGGCGATGTTTGCGTCAATCGCGGCGGGCGTGAGCAGCGGACGCTCTTCGCTGCGAAACGACGGATCACCGACCTTGGTCGTGCCGCCGCCCATGAGGGTGATCGGCTTCCCCCCGGTCTTCTGCAGCCAGCGCAGCACCATGATGTTCATCAGGTGGCCCACGTGCAAGGACGGTGCAGTGGCATCATATCCGATGTAGGCTGGCACCACGCCCTTCACCAATGCCTCGTCAAGCGCCTGATAATCCGTGCAATCGGCAACAAAGCCGCGCTCGAACATCACGCGCATGAAGTCAGATTTCGGATGGTAGTTCATGGCCGCCTCGGTCTAGGATGGGCGCGGTATAGCTGCGCTGAGGGGCCAAGGGAAGATGCGGAAGG
>JANPJZ010000009.1:0-36795 GCA_031425795.1 Rhodobacter sp.
CATGTCGACGGCAACCTGCCGCTCGCCCATGCCAAGGAAGCCGCCGATGTCCACCAGCACTGCGTCGACCGTGCCATCGCGGCCAAGGATGATATCGTTCACTTCACCGATGTCATCCCAGCCTTCTTGAACGCCATTGTAAGCATCAGCGTCGACAGCGGCCTCGCTGACATAGATGCGCGCGCCAATCACGTCAGACGCAGGAACAGCCGGGCCAGCAGCCTCGGCCTGGAATGGGGAAACGGCGGCGTCCTGGGCCAGCGCAGGAAGCGCGAAGCCGGTCACCAAAGCAGTCGTGAGAAACAGGTTTTTCACGGTATTCTCCTTCATTAACATCACGTTGTCCGCAGCGCCGAAGCTCGGCGCCGCTTGTGGAAAGGCAACGCGGTCTTCCGGAAGGGGTTCCCGGCTTTTGCAGCCACTGGCGTCTGATTGGCAAAAATCCGCGCTCGGTCAGACCATTTCCTCGGGAACAAACGGAAAGGCCCGCCCGAATTCCTCGGCAGTTTTCAGATCATAGGGGAGCAGGAACCCACGCCGTTTCTCAGGGGCAAGTTTTGCGTTTCTGGCCGCCAGGCGCCACCAGACATGCACCGCGCGGTCGGGATCGAAAAAGTCCTCCCCCACGCCGTCGGGCAGCCAATGCTCCATGAGCTTGCGCCGCAGGGTCAGCACGTCTTCAGGCCGGGTCAGCACGACCCCCGCTTCGGTATCCCAGCGCAGCGATCTGCCGTTCAGGTTCGCCGAGGACACGATGGCCTCGTGCTCGTCGAAAATGCTGACCTTGGCGTGAATGTAGATCAGCGGCGCGCCTTTCAACTGTGATCGCCCGGTTTCGCGCGTCCGCCGTGGCTGGGCTGCCCCGCCGACGAACAATCGCCGACCGAACCCTCGGCGCAAGATGCGGAGGCATTTGGCCTGCAGAAACTCCCCCAACCGCGCGTCCAGTCCGGTCGACCCTTCGAAGGCCACGTCGTCCGGGGCGGCAGGCAGGATCAATATCATCGTCAGATCAGGCTGAGCGCGCGCCGCATCCGCCAGACGCCGTGCCAGACGGCGGTCGCGGAAATACTGCGTTTCCGCATAGATGAGCCGCCGCGCTGTCCCGATCGCTGCAAGATGGGCCGCTTCAATCTCGGCTACCGCAGGCTCTGGCGCAAGAAAGCGGGCCGCCTTGCGCAGTCTCTGGCGAGACAGCGTGCGGACAAACCTCAGCCCGCCATGCTCCGGCGTCGGCGGTGCAGGGTCCACCTTGCCAGACACGATCTCCAGGAAGCCCTCCAGATGAGCCTGCGCATCCGCTGCGACCGGCCCTTCCACCATCACCTGAACGTCGTGCCAGGTCTCGTGACTTGGCTGCCGATGTTCCGGCGTGTCGTAAAAGCGTTCGTCCAGGTCAAGGCCACCAATATACAGCCGTGCCCGGTCGAAGACCGCAAGCTTCTGGTGGTGCGTGGCAGGGTAAAGCGGTGGCAGTGACAGGAACCTTGGCCGTGGAAGCACATCTTTTGCGACCAGCATCGACCCCACGCCCGGCATCTCGCGCAAGGCCGCTACCCGGTGCGATCCGACGAGCCGCCGCAGCCACCCACTGACGCGCATCAGTCGCGACTGCACGAGAGGCCAGAACAGCAGCCGCGGCCAGAACCCGGCCACTGCCGAGTGCATCGCCGGCACCACCTTCAGCTTGGCCCCCGGACCGGCCATCTCAGCTGCGGCCCAGAACATCCGGATCGACCGCCAGGTTGCCCGATGCAGCCGAGGCCGGGCCAAGGGATCAAAGTCTGAGACGATCACCCGCAGGTCCACGCCACGTTTCAGCGTGTGGATGATCAGGTCAAACCAGGTCTTCCCGATGGCTCTGCCTTCGTCCGACCGAAGCTTCGTCTTGAGATCGAAAATCCGGAAACCTGCTATGATCTCCCGCTCGGCGGCCAGAAAGGCTCGTTCAAGCGCAGGGTAAGCGGTTTCCGCCGTCACGAAGATCTCGACAGGCGGCTTGGGCGGGGTTTGGGAAAGCACAAGGGTACCGGACTGGGGACAGGTCACCAGTCAACACGGTCGGTGCAAGCCCGGTTCCCTTAGGACCCGGGCTTGACGGATCAACGCCGAAGCGTGTCCGTGGACGAAAAGAACATGGCCTGACTGACCGCCGAGCGGACCTGCTCTTCGGTATAGGGCTTGTTGATCAGGAAGGCGGGCTCCGGCCGTTCCCCTGTCAGCAGCCTTTCCGGGAAAGCCGTGATGAAGATCACCGGAATATCTCCGAACTGCGCAAGGATCTCGTTCACCGCCTCCACGCCAGACGAATTGTCGGCCAACTGGATATCCGCCAGGATAAGCTCCGGACGCTCGGCCCCGGCCATCTCCACGGCTTCCGTGTGCGTCCGCGCGTTGCCGGTCACCCGGTGCCCCATCCCCTCAACGATGGCCGAGATGTCCATGGCGATGATCGCCTCATCCTCGATCACCAGGACCGACCCAGTCACCGAAGCTTCCATCTCGCGGATGGCAACGTCGATAAGGTGCCGCGCCTCGGCCTCCTCCACGTTCATGATCGATCCGACTTCGGAATGGGTAAAGCCCTCGATGGTGTTGAGCAGCAACGCCTCACGGGAATTGTGGGTCAGCTTTGCAAGATGTGACTGCGCCGCGCCGCCCACCAGATCATCGGCCTCTGCCACCGGCGCACCGGAACTGGCCCAGATCGAATGGAACACGGCAAACAGACCGACCTTCGGGTCCCGATGAGACATCAGCATGTCCGAATCCGCGACGACAGTCTCCAGCACCGCCACGGCATACTGGTCGCCACTTGTCTGGTTTCCGGTCAAGGCACGTGCGTAACGACGCAGGTAGGGAAGGTGACGACCGACGGTCGCCGAGAGGTCTACTGCGTCCTGCAAAGTCATCGAGCGTTTCTCCATGTGCCGCAAATGTTCCTTCGACAACGCAGTCGGGCCAACTTGGTTCCGCACACAGACGAAATAATTTCTGATATCACGGATTTTGCGGGAACCGGATGCAGATCGAAGCGTTCTTTTCTCGAGAGTAGTGGGAAACTGGACGCAATGACCAAAGAAAAGGACGGAGACTCGCCACGGAGGCAGGCAATTCGTACACAGATCGACGAGAATCTGAAGCGAGTTTACACCACCGCCTTGAACGAAGAGTTGCCGGATCGCTTCCGCGATCTTTTGGCACAACTGAAGTCAAAGGGAAACACTGGGCAAGGCGACAGTTGATGACAGCCGCCCTCCCCGCAGTGCAAGACCCGCGTGATCGGCTCGCAGGGGCAATTCCGAAGCTGCGTGCCTTTGCAATCAGCCTTGCACGGGATGTCAGCAAGGCGGACGATCTGGTTCAGGATACGATCCTCAAGGCTTGGTCCAACATCGAAAAGTTCGATCCGCACAGCAACCTCGATGCTTGGCTCTTCACGATCCTGCGCAACACCTTCTACTCTTCCCTGCGCAAGACCCGTCGCGAAGTCCAGGACAGCGACGGCGCCTATGCGGCAACGCTGTCCGAGCGGCCTGAACATGACGCGCGCCTCGCATACCGGGATTTCCAGCGCGCCTTTGACCAGCTCAGCCCGGAACATCGCGAGGTGCTCATCCTGGTTGGGGCGTCGGGGTTCTCCTGTGAAGAAGCCGCTGCCACGATGGGCGTCGCGATCGGAACCGTCAAAAGCCGTGCCAGCCGCGCCCGCAAGCGCCTGACAGAGCTTTTGCACCTCGAGGACGGAGAAGACATGTTTTCCGGGACGGACGGTCCAACTCGTGCCGTCGTGCTGCGCGCGGCCGCAGCCGGGTTTTGAGCGGACGGGCAAAAGCCGTCCTGTCCACCAGCAGCCTTGGGGTTCGACTGGGATCGACGCTCATGCTTGCCCTTCTGCCACTGGGAGTCCTCTCGGTCGCCCAGACTCAGGATGCGTTGGTCCAGGTGGATGAAACCACGCTCGACGGCGTTGCGGGTGCAACCTTGCGTGCCGTGCGCAGTCAGATCGAGGTCATCAAGGAAGCCCAGGTATCCGCGCGGGTTCTGGCCTCCGTGCTCCGTCCCGGCGGCAACCCGGGTATGGATTGCGTCAGCCGGGTAACCTCGATGCACCGCGACCTTCCCCATGCCGCGGTGATCGCCTACGCTCCGATGTCGGGGCTGATGACCTGCTCATCGAATGGAGAAGTCGTCGACCTGGCAAACGAACCCATCTTTCAAAGGCTTATCGCCGAACCGAAGCCATCCATCGTTTATACGCCCCGTGGCCCGATTAGCGGTCTTGCAGTATTCGGCGTGGGTCATCCCGTCTTCGACACCGAGGGGGAGCAGGTCGGTGTCGTCTTCATATCCCTGCCCTATCTGGCTGTAGCGCCCGAAGAATACGCCGATCCCGTTGCGCTTTGGCGTCCGACCTACCTCGCCACGATTTTGGGAGATGGTTCCCTTCTGGTGACTTCCAACCCCGAGGTCGACCCGCAGTCCATCTTGCCCGACGGCTTTGGGCGAGAAGAGCTGACAGCTTGGTCCGCAAAGCCAAGCTTTCAGAAAGATGACATTGGCCGATTCATCCTTTCGGTCACATCGATTTCGCAGGACCTTTTCCTGTTTTCGATCTGGCGGCGCGATGACAGCAGTCTCTGGGCCCGGGCAAGTTCCGCCACGCCCTACCTGCTGCCTGCCCTGACCTGGATCGCAGCACTCATCGCCGCAGGTTTCGCCTCCAGCCGCCTTGTCGTTCGCCATGTTCGTGCGCTGTCCAGGTCAATGTCCGACTATGTGAAAAGCCGCGAACGTGTTCACGTTCCCGATCTGCTCGATGCCCCGACCGAAATCCAAAGCCTCCACGCCGCCTATGACGAGCTGATCCGCACGATCGAAGAAGAAGAGGCCGACCTGCAGAACCTGCTTGTCGACAAGGACCAGCTGTTGCGCGAAGTGAACCACCGGAGTGGCAACAGCCTGCAGATCATCGCCTCCGTCATGCGCATGTATCGTCGGGAATCGAGAGACGAGGAGCTGCGCTCTGTGCTCGACGGGCTGATAAACCGGGTGATCGCCCTGTCGTCGACCCACACCAGCCTGTATACCCTCTCCGGGCAGCGAGACGTTCCGGTGGACGAAGTTCTGGCCAACGTCATCCGAAGGCTGAAGGACATCCACGGCGTGGCGCTTGGCGTCGCGACCAAACATTTCCAGCCGGTCCGCATGGACGCGCAGATGGCCATGCCCCTTACACTGGCGCTGGCTGAAACCATCACCTGCCACTTTGCCGCGCGAAACGTATCGACCGAAGGCGTCACGGTCTCGCTGACCGAGGCCGACAACGAGGTTCGCATGACGGTTGCAGGCCCCATCGTGCCCGAATTCCTGCCGGAGACGACCGAAGGTCTGGCATCGCTGCCCCGGCGGATGCTGCGGCAATTCGCGGCCCAGCTTCGCGGCACCGTGACGGTGAGGATCGAGGGCAACCGTTCCATCGTCGAACTGGTCTTCCCACACTGAAACGCCGGCCCCTTTCAAGGCCGGCATTGCTAAGTTGGCGATATATGGATGACCAGTCAGTAGGAATTGCCGATCCCGCCCATCGGGCGTCCATCGGGCCGCAGGACCAGCTTGGCCCGCTGCATGTCACGCCCCAAAGCAGATGTGAGAGAGCGAGCTAGATCGCTTGCCTTCACGGCTTCGGTCCGCGCCGCCGTGCGGGCATCATTCACCAGACTGTCGCGCAGGTCGCCCATCAGGCGGTCCTCCGTCTTGGTCGGCGGGAACATCCAAGCCACGACGGCACCAGCAGCCACCATTGCCGCGCCTGCAACCAGCGGATACTCCACCACGGTCTGCCGGCTTTTGCTGGCGAGCGCCGTACTGCTGTTGTAGATCCGCTCGCGCGCCTCATAGGCCTCGGCACGGGCTGCATCTGTCAGGGATTCAAGGCCCTTGCCAAGCGCCGCCTTGGTGTCGCTTGCTAGTGCCGACGTCACCTCGGCCCGGTGCTTCGCAAGCGAGACAGCCGGCGCCAACCCACGCTTTGCCGCATCTTCGATCTGATGCAGCATCTTCGTGGCACGGGCGCGCAGACCATGTGCCTCCGTCAGCCATTCCTCGTGAACCTCCGGCGGATTATCAACCGGGCCGCCCTCACCTTCCCAGCGGCTGACCGCTTCGAACTTGGAGCCCACCTGAGCCGCGACGGAAGTTTCCCGGTGCCGACCGAAGACAAGCGTCGCAACCGCGACCCCCGCAACAGCAGCAACAGCCGGCCGGGCCATCACAGTGCTGTCCAAACGGGACAGCAAGGGCTGGGCCCGGCTCATGATCGCCTCCTTGCCTTGCGCCACAAGCGTTGCGGGTGCCAGGCGTTCACGCAGCGCCACCAGCGATTCCGCCAGTGCCATCCGATCCTGCTCAAGCGACTGCTCGATCTCTCTCGTTTGGTCAGACATGTCGTACTCCTTCATCGCTCTTCGCCGAACCATTGAGTCCGGCCCCGCTCGGCCCGGGACTCACGCTGGCCGTCAGACCAGAGCGAACCGCCTCGACATCACGCCGTACGCCTTGCACGGCTCGGTCAGGCCACAGGCCTTTCAACTTGAGTGCAGACTTCCCAGCCAGCCCCAGCACCAACGCAACGACACAAAGACCAAGCCCGACAGCCACCGCCGCCCAAGCCGGGCCCAAGCCCGCCTCAGCCAAGGCCGCAACTGCCGCCCCGGCAAGAACGTTCAGCCCCACCAGCGCCACAACAGCGGCGATGACGATCTTCACAAGACCAGAAACGGCAGCCTTCACCCCCTCGGTCGCCTCGGCGCGGGCCAGCCGAAGCTCGCCCTTGACCAGGCGACCAAGTCCCAAGACCACCTCGGAGAGCAGGGACATCGTCCCTCCTCCCGAATGTTCGGGCTGCCCGGACATCACGAATGCGGCCCTTTGCCGAAGTCGTTACGGGCATAATCGGTGTCACGCTGTGCCGACGACCGGATGAACCGCGCCGCTGCAAAGCCGATGACCGCAGCCGCTGCCATGAATGCGCCGGGGTGGCGCTTGGCAAGAAGCTTCACGTCTTCGGCAATTTCGGACACCGAACGCTGCCGCAGCGCGTCAGACGCCGTTGTCAGGCCCTGAGCCACCGAGGTCAGCACGCGCGACTTCAGGGCATCGCTGTCCTCTTCGCCCGACGCACGCTGCAGCGTTTCCGCCAGCCGGTCACCGACCGAAGACAGCGATTCACGGGCGTCCTCGGCCTTTTCCATCGCAACATCACGCACGGCGTTGAAGGTCGAGCCAGCCGTGTTCATGACAGCGTCCTTGGCTTGATAGGCCGTGTCCTGCGCCTTGCGGACCAGGCCGCCCATGCCGCCAGCCGCGTCATCGGACTTCATGCTGTCGGCCAGATCGCCAGCCTTGTCATGCGCCATGTCGGAAACGTCCTCGACCTTTCGCTTGACAGACGTGCCCGCATCTTCGCCTGCGCGCATCGTGGACTTGCTCGCATCACGCAGCTTTTCCTGCGCCTTGTCGGCCATGTTTTCCACATTGGCGCCAAGGCCGTTCTCGGTGTTCTGGCCACCAGGATTGTTGTTCGCATTCATGGCAATTCTCCTCAATGGGTGTCGTTGGCAGCGGCGCTTCGCCTGTGCGGGCGCCAACGGCTTTCTACGATGACAATCCCTCACGCCACGATCGGTTCCCGCAAAAGTCCGGCAGGTGGGGTCACAGACGGCTGGTCACTTGAGGCTTTCGGGAGGTCGCGTGCGATATTCATGCGACCTCCGGGAACCCAAAAGCCACACCGGCGTTGCGGTCGTGCCATGCGTTTTCATGGCCTCTTCAAGTGCCCTGATCAGCGCGGCGCCTGCCGCTGCTGGTGACTGAAGGAGACGGTCCTTCCCTGCCGTATTCCGTAGACTGGGCTGCAGCCTCGGTTGCAGCCCTTTTTTTCGTTGGAATTTGGCCTAGGCAGCCAAGGGCCGCGTCTGTTCGATCTGCAGCACGACCTTGATGCCGTCGCTTTCCAGACGCGGCCCCAGCCGCGCCAGAAAGGCCTGCAGCGTTGCCACCGCCTGGCCAGCCTCGACCGCCAATACAATTTCCGATTCCCTCCGGCGCCTGAGGGCCGGCAAGAACGTCAGGATCGCGCTCAGGACCGAAAAGATTGCCTCGCTCTCCTCGCCGTCCACCGCCAGCACCAGGCGGTCAAGGCCCCCAAGGCGTTGGATTTCGCAGTGCAGCGTCCGCAGCGACGCGCTTTGACGAAAGTCCGTCCAGACGATCTGCGCACCCGGAAGCGCCAGCTCGGCCAGCGACATCCGCATCAGCGACCGCCCCGCCACAACAATCCGCGCATCCTCATGCCCGCCAAGCATGTCCAGCGAACGATCAAGCGCCGCTTCGTTCAACAGGATCACCGGGCGTCCGGCTTCGTTGGCTTCGGACAGTTGGGCAGTCATGGCCAGCCTCCCCACGCTGGGTGCGCGACGGTTCACAACGCCTCGTTCCCAACAGGGTTCCCGCGCAATGCGCATCGGAAAGCAAAGCGCAGCGGGAACGCGGCCGCGCCGTGGGCGTTGGTCCGGCATGATCAACCGGGCCGACGCCGGCCCAGAAGAATTTGGAGACAGCCATGGCTGCGAAAGAAACCACTGCAAAGCCCGCCACCGAAAAGGGTCTCGACTCGCTTTTCGAGCACGGTTTGAAAGACATCTATTATGCAGAGAAGAAGATCTACCGCTCGCTGCCAAAGATGATCAAGGCCGCCAAGGACCCTGAACTCAAGCTTGCGCTGGAAAAGCACCGCGAAGAGACCAGCGGCCAGATCGAGATCCTTGAAAGCGTTTTCGAGATGCTTGGCAAACGCGCGAAACCTGAAAAGTGCGATGCGATCGATGGCATCCTTGATGAGTCGAACAGTCTTCTCGAAGACTTCGGCAATACCGAAACCAGCGATGCCGCCATCGTCTTCTCTGCCCAGGCCGTCGAGCACTACGAAATCACCCGCTACGGCTCGCTCGTGGCCTTCGCCAAGGCACTTGGCCTCAACGACGCAGCCGCTGCGCTGAAACAGGTTCTGGACCAGGAATACGCCACCGACAAGCTTCTGTCGTCCATGGCCGAATCCGGGATCAACCGCGCCGCGGCCTGACCCGGCCCGCTCCCGGCGTTTGGCGCCGGGGGCACGCCTCGCAGTAATCGCAGCGGAACGGGAACCGCCGGTCACAGCAATCGTTCTCTCGTGATCAGGGGGACGCGCAATGCAGGACAGCCAGACAATCGAGACTCCAGCCTGGGAGGAACCGACAGGGCCCGGCCGCTCCGTCGTCTCCGGCAAGACTCTGGTCATCATCATCGTAGTCTGTGCCATTCTTTCCATCGCCCAAGACCTGTTCCTGCCCCTGGCCATGGGAATGCTCTTCGCCTTCATCCTGACGCCCGTCGTGAATTTTCTGCGCCGGCGCGGCTTGCGCGACATGCCCGCCGTAATCCTGACCGTTCTGGCCGCGGCCTCGCTTGTGGCGGCCTTCTTCCTGATCATCGCCTACCAGCTCAGCCAGATCGGCACCAACCTGCCCCAGTATCAGGGCAACGTCCTCTCCAAGATCGACACGATCCTCGAAGCCGGCCAGGGCAGCGGCATCATCACCCACATGCAGGGCATGGTCGAGAACATCTCGAACCGGATCGAGGCGCAGAACGCCGCCAGCAGCGACGAGACGATGAAGGTCGAGCTTGTAGAACAGGTCGGGGTGATGGACTGGCTGACCGGCGTGATCATCCCCGCCCTTTCACCTATCGCGATCTTCGGCCTGAT
This sequence comes from Rhodobacter sp., assembly GCA_031425795.1. Taxonomy (GTDB): domain Bacteria; phylum Pseudomonadota; class Alphaproteobacteria; order Rhodobacterales; family Rhodobacteraceae; genus Tabrizicola. The sequence continues at coordinate 9,809 of JANPJZ010000009.1, forward strand.
CTTTGTGGTCGTGGTCTTCGCGTTGATGGAGCGCGCCGCGCTGCGCGACCGCCTGGTTCAGTTGATCGGCGGCACCAACATTCTCGCCACCTCGCGCCTTCTGGCCGAGGCCGGGTCGCGCGTATCCACCTACCTCGTCGCGCAGCTGCTCGTGAACGTGATCTACGCCCTGCCGATCTGGCTCGGGCTTTGGCTGATCGGCGTGCCGAACGCCCTTTTCTTCGGCCTGGTTACCCTCATCTTTCGCTTCGTCCCCTACATCGGTTCGGCCATCTCCGCGATCCTGCCCCTTCTGATGGCCTTCGCCGTGTCGCCCGACTGGTCGCTCGTGTTGTGGACGGCCGGGCTGTTCCTTTTCATCGAACTCATCACCTCAAACATCATCGAGCCCTGGTTCTACGGCCAGCGCACCGGGCTTTCGCCCCTTGCGGTCATCGTGTCTGCTATGTTCTGGACCTGGCTCTGGGGGCCGATGGGCCTCATCATTGCCACTCCGCTGACCGTATGCCTGGTCGTCATCGGCCATCACGTCCCCAACCTCCGGCTCTTTCCCATCATGTTGGGGGACCAGCCGGTCCTGGCCGAATCCGCCCGGCTTTATGATCGGCTTCTGGCCGGGCACACCTTCTCCTTTCTCGAATCCGCAACCACCGCCACCAACCAGCGCTACCTTGCAGAATTCTACGACGATACCGCCATTCCGGCCTTGTCTCTGGCTCAGGCCGACCATCAGGCAGGCCTCCTTTCGGACTATCAGGCCGAGCGGATCGCCCACGCCGCCTGGAACCTCACCGACGAGCTTGAGACCGTCGTGGAGGATGAACTCGTGGCAACCGACGCGCCGGCGGAAGACGCTCCCGAAGATCAAAGCCCTCTCGGAGCTGTGCTTGACAATGGTCGCCTTACCGGTGCTGGCCACAGCATCGTGGTCCTCGGGGCCAAGACCCGCCTCGATGATGCCGCAGCGCAGATGCTTGCTCAGGCCATGCGGGCGCGGGGGGCGGCTGCCGTCGCCTTGCCCCACCGCTCGCCCCTGCCGCAGGCGCTTGGCAGCTTCCAGCCGCAGACGCTCATCCTGATGACTTTGGACAGCACGCCAGCCCAGACCGTCACCCTTCTGGTGCGCCAACTGCGGCGTCGCCTTCCGGGCGTCCGGATCGGCATCGCACATTGGCCGTCAACCACCGTCAGGGAAGAGGCCGCGCCCTTCCCCACCTCCAGACGCGGCACCGCAGACTTCATTGCAAGCGGGATGCAGGATGTCCTGTCCAATGCCTTCGCTTCAAGCGAAGCCAAGGCGGCCTGACAAAAGACAGGCCAAAACGAACAGGGGCGCCGGGTCTTCACCCAGCGCCCCAGCAGTCCGGATCAGGCGAAGCGAACTGCCCCGCCAGGTCCGCCGAAGATCAAAGATCGGCGAGGCCGCGCGTCCCCAGATCGGGCGACTGGCCCTTGATCGCCCCCGATACCATCTCGACGATACCGCGCAGAAGGCCAGGGCCTTCCCAGATGTCGGCATGACCGGGATCAATGACCAGCGTCACGACGTCATGTGCCTCGGCCCCATTGGGCCAGAACACCTGGGCGCCCGGATTCCACAGGTCCTTGACCAGTCCCTTTTCAGGATTGACCGTTGCCTCGCCCTGCAAGGCCACATGGTCGCCCTTGCCTTGATAGGACAGCAGCACTGTGCCATTGGACCGAATGTCCTTCGCCGCAGACGAGTCGATCTCGGTCAGGATGTAGATCACACCCTTTTCCGGCGTCGGGATGGTCGACATCGGTCGTCCGCGCAGCCCGATCTCCGACTGGGTAACCAGCATCGCAATGTCGATTGACGTCAGGATGTCCCAGACGTGCTTTGGCGGCATCTGCTCGGCCTTGGGATTTTCCGTGTCCATGTGGTCACTTACCAACGTCATTGCGCTCTCCTATGGGCTGCAACCCGAATGGTTGCCTGCGACGGCAACGCAAGCCGCCGTGCCGGGTTCCGCCGCCGTCAGCCCACCAGCGCCAATGCCGCAGCCAGATCCTCGCGCAATCGGGCCCGCGCGGCCGCCCGCGCCTCCATGTCGGGCAGACGCAAGACGTACGCCGGGTGCAGGGACGGAAGGAAAGCGGTGCCATCCGCCAGACGCTCTAGATTGCCCGCCCGTTCGGTCACCCTCTCGCCCCGGCCCGTCAGCGCCTCGGCCGCTGTGGCTCCCAGTCCAAGGATGACCTTTGGCCGGATCAACCGCCGCTCGATATCCACCCACCAGCGGCAATGGTCGATGTGGTCGCGCGTGGGGCGCATGTGCAGCCGGCGCTTGCCTTGCGGGCGATAACCGAAATGCTTGACAGCGTTGGTCAGGTAGATCGCGCTCCGCTCACCGCCCACCTCCGCCAGAAGCTCATCCAGCAGCTGCCCCGCCGGCCCGACGAAGGGCCTGCCCACCAGATCCTCCCGGTCTCCCGGAGCCTCGCCCACGATCATCAGCCGCGCCTCTTGCGGCCCCTCGCCCCAGACGACCTGGGTCGCCGGCCCATGCAGCGCGCAACGCGTGCAGCCCGCGGCCAGCGCAGCAGCCCCTGGCAGCGTCTCGGCATCCGGCACCGTCAAAGCATCCCGCGCCGCCTGCGCCCGCGCGCGGTAGGCCGGCGGCGCCTCGGACAGCGTCCGCTCGCGCATGGCCTGCACCGCCGCCGGCGCCCCCCGGATCAGGGCGGGGATCAGGTCCGCCTCCGGCATGTTCTTCCAGTAGCGCGCTGGCATTTCCGATTGCATGGCCTTGGGGTTCAGCCGCGCCGGGTTGAAGATCGAGGCGAAATAGGTCCGCCACAAGCCTTCCGTCCCGTCCTCCACCTGCGGCGGACGGCCAAGCGTCCGCTCCACCCGCAGCTTGCCGTCAAAGATCAGTGTCACCTCCGGCGTCGCTATCGCCCAGTCCATGTCGCCAAAGCGGTTGGCGAAAAACCCCCCCGTCGCTTCGGCCACCGGATGCTCGGGCTCGAACCAGGCGCCGAAACTGCGGCGGCCGGCCTGAACCTCGGGGAGTTCGCGAAACCGGACGAAGGCGTGCATCTTGTGGATCGCCCGCCGCACGGTCTTTTCCATCGCCATCAGCCGACCGATCACCGGGTCCGACCGGTCACCCCAGCGCAACCGGCCCTGCGACACGCCCAGCACCGCCGCGTGGCCCAGCCAAAACCGCGCCGGGTCCTTGTGCAGCATCGCCGTGGCAATCCCCTCCGTCGCGACCCGCGACAGTCGCAGCTCAACCGGCACGCCCGGTTCCGCCTTCCCCGCGAACAAGTCAGCCGCCGCCTCGCCCACCGACCAGAGCACATCCTCCGGGGCGACCCCAGCCGCCGCCAACCCGCGCACCGCCGCGCGCCAGGCCTCCACCGTGCCGACCACAGGCAGCACCACCTGCCGCATCAGAACAGAGAAAGCTGCTTTGGCGCAGGCGCAAAGCGGTCGCGCAGTTGCGCGTCGTCCAGCATCCCGCGCGGGGTCCAGCCCGGCATCTGCACGAAGGCCCGCGCTTTGCCCATCACCGCGCCCATCTTCACAAGGTCCTGATACTGCACGCTCCGATGTCGCCGGGCGCCGATCAGACGGTCCACCGTCTTCGTCCCGAACCCCGGAACGCGCAGCAGCGCCTCCTTCGTCGAGCGGTTCACGTCGACCGGAAACGCCTCGCGGTGCTGCAACGCCCAGGCCAGCTTCGGGTCCATCTCAAGGTCAAGCATCCCGGACGCCCCACCCAGCTCCGCTGCGTCAAATCCGTAGAACCGCATCAGCCAGTCCGCCTGATACAAGCGATGCTCACGCTGCAGCGGTGGAGCCACCAGCGGCAGCTTGGCCGAGGCATCGGGAATGGGTGAGAAGGCCGAGTAATACACCCGGCTCAGCCGATAGCTGCTGTACAGCGTGGCGCTGGTCTGCAGGATCGTCGCGTCATTTGCGCCGTCTGCGCCCACGATCATCTGGGTCGAGTGTCCTGCAGGGGCAAAGCGGGCCGCGCGCCGGCCGGTATGCGACACCTCGCGTGAGGCTTCGCGCAGCACCGTCACATCCGCCATCGCCCGCCGGATCTGCCCGGGGTTCTTTTCCGGCGCCAGCGTCGCCATGCCCCCAGCCGTCGGCAACTCCACGTTGATCGACAGCCGGTCCGCATATCTTCCCGCCTCCTCGACAAGCTTCGGGTCAGCGTCGGGGATCGTCTTCAGGTGGATGTAGCCGCGAAAGTTCTCCACTTCACGCAAGGTTCGGGCGATGCGCGTCATGTCCGCCATCGTGTCGTCCGGCGACCGGATAATGCCCGACGACAGAAACAGCCCCTCGATGTAGTTCCGCCGGTAGAACTCCACCGTCAGCCGGACAACTTCCTCGACCGAGAACCGCGCGCGTTCCACACCCGAGGAGGCCCGGTTGATGCAGTAGGCACAGTCGTAGATGCAGAAGTTTGTCATCAGGATCTTCAGCAGGCTGATGCACCGCCCATCCGGCGCATAGGCGTGGCAGATGCCCGACCCGGTGGTCGACCCCAACCCGGTCCCATCCCGGCTGCCCCGTTTTTCGCCGCCCGACGACGCGCAAGACGCATCATATTTCGCCGCGTCCGCCAGTAGGGCCAGCTTCTGATCCATCGTGCGCTTAACCATTTGTTCATTATATGTTCTGCCCGCCCGACCTGCAACCAGTTGCGAACATTCGCAGGGAACTTATCCGTGTTCGTTGCGTTATCCTGTCAGCCTATGCACCGGCTACCCCAGGGAAGTCCCTGTCGTAGGTCGGTCCGAGAGGCGGGCTGGACGCGTAAACAGGATGTCCCTCCCTGAATACGCCGTGACCGGCCCCCAGCCCCCCGTCGCCCCGCGGCGGGGGGTTTCTTCATCTCCGCACCTGCCGAAGGCAATGAAAAGGCCGCAGGATGGTCCTGCGGCCTCGACGCTTCATCATAGGTTGACCGGCATCAAAGCGGGGGGCGGCCCCGCACGGCGCGGGCGATCATCGCGATCACGAACAGAGCAATGAAGACGAAGAACAGAACTTGCGCAATCCCGGCCGATGTTCCGGCAATGCCTCCAAAGCCCAAGGCAGCGGCGATCAGCGCGATGATCAGAAAGGTTACGGCCCAGCCAAGCATGGTATTTCTCCTCTTTGAACGGTGTGATCGGGGTCTCCGATTATTCCCCCAACGCTTCCCCCACCCTGCGGTTCCCGTTCGGAACCGCGCTGCCCACCGCTGCGTTACCGGGACGAACCTCACCGGAGATCCCCGTCATGACCACGAACCCGCTTGTTCCGCCACTGCAGGGCCTTGTCGATCCCCTGGCCAAGTCCGGCAGCGATCCTGAATCCAGTTCTGCCAGCGCCGGTGCCGGCTTGGCCGCGACCGGGCGCCCTGGCGCTTTCGAGTGGGATGCACTGGCCCACGCGCAGACCCGCACGATCGACGCCAGAGAAGGCTTCGCGAAGATGGCCGAACATGCCGAGCCAGCCTTCGCCCCCGTCGTCGCCCGTTTCCTGGCCCTGCACACCCGCCATGGCGAAGAACTGACACGACTGCTTAGCGAAGCGCAGCAGGCGTCCGATCCTGACGGCTCGATGATGGGCACGATCAACCGGATGGTTGTCGCCACGCGGGCCTTCTTTGATGACATCGACGAGGACGTGATGATCCAGATCCGCTCCGGCGAAGAGAATGTCATCGACGCCTATCAGGCCGCGATCGACAGTCTTTTGCCGGCTGACGTGCAGCAGAAGCTTTCGGTGATGCTGTCCGAACTCGACGACCTGCTCGACGAAACCGCCGACCTCGACTGAACGCTTCCCCGACCGCTCAGGCCTCCTGCAGCGGGCGGGGCTCGAACTCGACCGCCATGACGAACGTGTCGTCCTCGGGGCCGAGGGTCAGCGTTCCGTTCAACTGCCGTGCGAAGGCATGCAGCAACTGCTGCCCGATGCCGGTGCTTTCGGGTGCAGCATGATCGTCCGATGGTGCGCCTTGCGGAAGTGAGTTCACTAGCCGCAGGCAAACCCTGTCGTCGTCCCGCTTCAAACTGACCGCCAGCGTCGTCGCCCCGTTCCTCACCTGGCCCGCATATTTCAGGGCATTCGTCAGCCCTTCGGTCATCAGCAGCGCCAGCGGGACCGACTGGTCCGCCGTCAGCCGCACTGCTTCGAAATGCGTCGTCAGGTCGATCTGGCGCGTCTCGCTCTGCCCCAGTTGCACGACCTGGTGAACCAGCCGCTGCAACAGGTCATCCGCCTGCACATCCACCATCCCTGAGGTCTGATAAAGCTCCCGGTGCACCGAGGCGAGGCTCATCACCCGGTCCTGCAACCCCTTCAGGGCGATACGGGTCTCCTCGTTTGTGGTCTTGCGCATCTGGATGCTCATGATCGACACGATCAACTGCAGGTTGTTCTTCACGCGGTGATGCACTTCCTGCAGCAAGATCTCCTTCTGCCGCACCATGTCTTCCAGCGTCGCCTCGTCCTGCACCACCGATTGGACAAGCTGCCCATAGGCCGCATTCATTTCGCGCAGCTCCACCGGAACATTGCTCAGAACCGGCGCAGAGACGGTCCGGCTGCCCCGTGCAAAGGCGGTCATCGACTGCCGCAGGGCCCGCACGGGCCGCAGCACCTGATATTCGGCTGCAATCCAGGCCACCAGCAGGCTTGCAAGGCACATCAGCACCGGGAAAACCCACAGCGGCAAGGGCGGAACGCCGCCCACAGTCTCGCCCGGCAGCCAGGATGCCAGGACATACAGCGTTCCAGCCACCAGCGGCACCACAGCAAAGGTGCGCCGCTCGCCAAGCACGGTATCTGCGGTAAATGTCGCGGTCCCGCCGCCGATGAACCCGGCCAGCTCACGCTCCGCGGGGACCTGCCCTGCGGCTGCCTCCAGCCCTCCGGTCGCCGTCAGGATGGTGCCCTCCGGGCCGAAGGTGAACAGGGACACCGGCACACCGTTGCCCAACGCTTTCAAGGTCGGCGCACCTTCCGAGACCAGCGTCCGGTGCGGCAGGGACAGCGAGAGGAACCCGGCCAGCGCCCCTCCGTCGCCCCAGACCGGATGCGAGAAGATCACGACCGCCTCGCCGCTGATCGGGCCGTTCGGGTTGACCGTGATCACCGGACGAGGGTTTTCCACCAAATCCAGCAATGCGGCGCTGCCGCCAAAGGACCTTGGCTGTCCTGTCGAGGCGCAGACCATTTCTCCATCGGTCGGAATGAAGCCCGCGAAACTTGCAAGATCCTCATCCTCAACATAACGACGCAGCAGCTCGGAGCACGCTGCGGGGTCGCCGATAAGCGGGCGCACCGCAATCGCAAGCGTTGCCGCAGCCCCTCGCGCGCGCTGGATCCCCTCGAACTGCGGCTGCGCCATAAGCAGGGCCTGCCCGAACAGCGCCGCTTCCTCGCGCGCTTCGACCTCGGTCTGCAGGCGTGTCGCCTGCCCATAGGCCAGTATCGCAAGCGGCAACAGCGCGACGCCGATGACCGCAATCAGGCGCACCCCAAGTTTTTGCGTGGAACCAATGCCCGCTGCCATCAAGCCCAATCAACCCTAAGTAGCCAGCTCAAAGCTGATGCCCGCAGAACGCATAAAAATGCTGCCATCCCGTGTCTGACAACACAAGGGGGCTTCGCTGCGCCGCTCCTGCCTCTGCGGAAACCCCGCGTCCCCTCGGCCTGCCTGTGCAGGCTGTCAGCATATCACCGCTAATCATCATCTCAGCAGGCGCAGGGGCCCGATCCCTTGCATTTCATTTGCAAAGCCGCCAGGACGGTCTGCAGGACCGTCGCCAGCTCGCTGCCGCTGAACGGACTGGGCAGCACCAGTTCCGACCGCCGCGCATAAGGCACGTCCGCCACCCGCCGTGACACAAAGTCGGTCAGGGCAAAGTCAGCCGCCGTGAAGATGACCGGCGTCCCCGCCTCCGACAGGCGCAGCCCAAGTGCGCTGGCCCGGAACTGCTCTGGCGCTGTGTGAACAAATGCCATGCCGATGCTTGCCAACACCGCTTCGGTCAGACGCGGATCATCCGCAGTCTCGACCACCATGACCTTCAGGTGCGGAGCGGTCTCGCGAATCAACTCTGCAAGATCCTCCGCGACCAGTGGCTTCGGCTCAATAACAAGGCAGAGTGAGTGCATGTTGCTTCCTATTTTAAGCATAAGGAACCAAAGGTCGGCTTGGCGCATTAACATGTGATGCATCTCTTGACGGAAAATGTGTTGCGCACCGATTGCTCCCAATGCCCGCTCCGCACGCGAAACATGTTCCTTCCCTTCACACCGGAAGAGCTTGCTTTCATGAGATCTTTCAAGCTGCGAGAGGAGTTGATCCCCGCCGGAGCAACGGCCCTTTCACAGGGCGAAAGGTCCCCGGTCCTCTACACTGTGCTGTCCGGTCTGGGCACTCGTTCGATCCTGCTGGAGGACGGCCGCCGTCAGGTGATAAATTTCGTTTTTCCGGGGGATTTCCTTGGTCTGCAGGCTGGCATCATGGGCGAGATGCGCCACTCCGTGCACGCCTCCACCCCGATGAAGCTGTGCGTCTTCTCGCGTGACAGGCTGTGGGACCTGTTCCGCGACCGCCCCGACCGCGCTTATGACCTGACCTGGATCGCCGCGGTCGAGGAACACTTCCTCGGCGAAACCATCGCTTCGCTCGGTCAGCGCGATGCGACTGAACGCATGGCTTGGGCCTTGACGCGCATTTGGCGCCGCCTTTCCGCCCTTGGCCTCCGCCGTGGCGATGCCGTTCCGATGCCGTTCCGTCAACACGAGCTTGCCGACGCGCTGGGATTGTCGGTCGTTCACACCAACCGGACCGTCGCCCAACTTCGCCGCAGCGGCCTCATCTCCTGGGTCGGAGGCCAGCTGGAACTGCTCAGTCATGAGGGTCTCGCCGCCCTCGCCGCTCTACCGATGGAAGGCGAGGAACGTCGCCCCCTCCTCTGACTAGCGGCTCCGTGACCCCACGGAACCAATGTTCCCGTCCCGAGTTATTTATTTGCGACCGGCCGAACCGGCCACCCAACCGTGGAGAGTATACGAAATGTCCGCCAAATTCATCCTCGCTGCTGCCGCCCTGTCTGGTGCAATGGCAACCGCCGCCCTTGCAGAAGTCGATCAGATCAAGTCCATCGACGTGACCGCCGACCTGTCCGCCATCGAGGATCAGACCGCCGCGACCTACTGGGGCACGCTTGAGACCGATCTCGAAGCCGCCATCGCCTCGCGCGTCAGCGAACGTATTGCCGGGGCCGGTGCAGACGTCATCATCGACATCCGTGAAGTCGAACTTGCCAGCGTCTTCGCCCGCGCGATGAATGCCGGCGACGCGGTTCTGGTGGGTCAGGTCAACATCGTGGACCAGACCGACAACGCCAACTTCGATGCCTACGAGCTTAGCGTGACGCTCGGCATGACCCGGATCATCTCTGAAGAAGGCCAGACCTTTGCCTTCAGCCCGGATGACACTGCCAACTACCGCCTGCTGGTCGATACTTTCGCCGACGAAGTCGTCAAGCGCCTGAATTAAGTCGGCTGCTCCCATGCCGGAAAGGCCCTCCGGGTCGCAAGTCCCGGCTTTCCGGTCGTCACATGCCCTCCCGCCGGGGGGCATGTGACACTCGCCTCCCGACTTGCGCCACGCCCAGTATGGCCAGCACTAGGTCCTCGATCCGCGCCGCATCCAGACCCGCAACCCGGTACATCGCCTCCGGGCTCGCCTGATCGATGAAGATGTCCGGCAGCACCATCGACCGGAACTTCAGCCCCAGATCAAACACCCCCTCATCCGCCAGAAGCTGCGCGACATGTGATCCGAAGCCCCCGACCGCGCCTTCCTCCACCGTGATCAGCGCCTCATGATGCGCCGCCAGCTGGAGGATCATCTCCCGGTCAAGCGGCTTGGCAAATCGCGCGTCCGCCACCGTCACCGAAATGCCCCGTGCCTCCAGTGCTTCAGCCGCCCGGCTCGCCTCGTCCAGCCGCGTCCCGAAGGCGAGCAGCGCCACGCGCGACCCTTCCCGCACCACCCGGCCCCGGCCGATCTGCAGCGGCACGCCCCGCACCGGCATCTCGACGCCCAACCCTTCGCCACGCGGAAACCTGAACGCAATGGGCCCGGCGTCATGCGCGACCGCCGTCGCCACCATATGCACCAGTTCCGCCTCGTCTGACGCGGCCATCACCACGAACCCGGGAAGGTTCGCCAGAAAGGCCACATCGAACGCCCCGGCGTGGGTAGCCCCGTCCGCGCCCACCAGCCCCGCGCGGTCGATCGCGAACCGCACCGGCAGCCGCTGGATCGCCACGTCATGGACCACCTGGTCATAGCCACGCTGCAGGAAGGTGGAATAGATCGCGCAGAACGGCTTCATCCCCCCCGCCGCAAGGCCCGCGCTGAACGTCACCGCGTGCTGTTCGGCTATGCCCACATCAAAGCACCGTTTCGGGAAGCGGTCCTGAAAGAGGCTCAGCCCCGTCCCGTCCGGCATCGCCGCCGTCACCGCGACGATCCTGGCATCCCGCTCGGCTTCCGCCACCAGTGTCTGCGCGAAGACCTTGGTATAGGCCGGCGCGTTAGAGACCGCCTTTGCCTGCACCCCGGTCAGCACATCGAACTTGCCCGTGGCATGGCCCTTGTCCCGCGCGGCTTCCGCCGGGGCATAGCCCTTGCCCTTTTTCGTCAACACATGGATCAGCACCGGCCCATCCGCCCGCGCCTTGACCGTCCGCAGCACCGGCAGCAGCGCGTCCAGATCATGCCCGTCAATTGGCCCGATGTAGGAAAAGCCAAGCGCTTCGAACAGCGTCCCGCCAATGGTCATGCCCTTCAGCATGTCCTTGGCCCGCTTTGCCCCCTCCTGGAGCGGCGGCGGCAGCAGACCCAGGAATCCCTTCGCAACCTGCTTCAGGTCCTGCAGCGGCGCCTCTGAATACAGCTTCGACAGATAGGTCGACAGCGCCCCTACCGGAGGCGCAATGCTCATCTCGTTGTCGTTCAGGATGACGAACAGCCGCTTCTTCAGATGGCCCGCGTTGTTCATCGCCTCAAAGGCCATGCCTGCGCTCATCGCCCCGTCACCGATCACCGCAATCGCATCACCCGGGTCGCCCCCCAGCTCGGCCGCCATCGCAAAGCCCAACGCGGCGCTGATCGAGGTCGAGGAATGCGCCGCCCCAAACGGGTCATACGGGCTTTCCGACCGCTTGGTATAGCCGCTCAAGCCACCTTCCGTCCGCAGCGTCCGGATCCGGTCCCGCCGCCCGGTCAATATCTTGTGCGGATAGCACTGATGCCCCACATCCCAGACCAGCTTGTCCCGCGGCGTGTCGAAGACCGCGTGGATTGCCACCGTCAGCTCCACCACGCCAAGGCCCGCACCCAGATGACCGCCCGTCACGCTGACAGCCGCAATTGTCTCGGCCCGCAACTCATCGGCCAGCTGTCGCAGCTCCCGGTCACTCAGGCTCTTCAGATCCGAGGGCAACGTCACCCGGTCAAGGAGCGGTGTCTTGAGGTCGGTCATTCAACTCTCCCGCGCAATGGTGAACCGCGCCGCCTGTTTCAGCAGATCCGCGCGCGCCCCGTAAGGCGACAGGTGCGCGCAGGCATCCTCCACCAACGCAGCTGCCCGGTCCCGCGCTCCCTGCAAGCCCAGATGTGACACGAACGTCGCCTTGCCCGCTCCGGCGTCCTTGCCCACGGCCTTGCCGGTCTTCGTGGCATCCCCCACCACGTCCAGAATGTCATCTGCAATCTGGAAGGCGAGGCCCAGCGCCGCCGCATAGGCGCGCAAGGGCCCCCGGTCAGCGCCCGCGATCACCGCGCCCGCCTCCGCCGCAAACCCGATCAGCGCGCCGGTCTTGCCCGCCTGCAATGTGGTGATCTCTGCCAGCGTCAACGCCCGCCCCGCCGTTTCCGCCGCGATGTCCAGCGCCTGCCCCAGCACCATCCCGTCGATGCCCGAGGCCTTGGCCAGCCCCTCGACCAGCGCCATCCGCACCTCGGCAGACCCAAGCGCCGGATCACAGAGCAGCTGAAACGCCAGCGTCTGCAGCGCATCCCCGGCCAGAACCGCCGTCGCCTCATCCCACCGCTTGTGGACCGTCGGCTGCCCCCGCCGCAGGTCATCGTCATCCATGCAAGGCAGGTCGTCATGCACCAGGCTATAGGCGTGCAGCGCCTCGATCGCCGCCGCCGCACTGACCGCGCGCGCCTCCGGCACATCCAGCATCCGCGCACCTTCCAGCACCAGGAAACCGCGCAGCCGCTTGCCCCCGCGCAAGCCGTAGCGCATCGCCTCCGTCACCGGCTGCTCCGCACGGCCGGCCAATGCCGCCAGAAGCCGCGCCTCGATCAGCCCGGCATCCGCCGCCAGCCGTTCCGTGAAAGTCACATCCCCTCCGCCGGCGTCGTTCCCACCGCACGGCCTTCCTGCGCGCGGATCAGCTCCACCTTTTCTTCGGCCTCAGCCAGCTTCTTGGCACACCAGGCCTTCAGCGCCGCCCCGCGTTCATAAAGCGCAATCGACTGTTCCAGCGGCACCTCGCCCCGCTCCAGCGCGCCAACGACCTGCTCCAAAGCGGCCATCGCCTCCTCAAAGCTCATCGTCTCGATCGGCTTGTCGCTCATCGGCCCCGCTCCTCCAACACGCCCACATGCGCCGCGACCGAGACCGCCAGCGCCTCCAGATCATAGCCGCCCTCAAGTGAGGACACCACCCGCCCCCCGGCAAAATCACACAGCCGGTCGGTCAGCCACCGATAATCCTCCGCCTGCCACTCCAGCCCGGCCAGAGGGTCATCGGCATGGGCATCGAACCCCGCCGAGATCAGCAGAAGCTCCGGGCCCCAGTCCTCCAGCGCCGGAAACACCACCCGCTCATAGGCCTCGCGCATGGCCTTGCCACCCGAACCGGCCCGCAAAGGCACGTTCAGGATCTGCCCATGCGCCCCCCGCTCCTCGGGCCTCCCGGTCCCCGGATAAAGCGGCATCTGGTGGGACGAGACGAAAAGACACCGCCCCTCGTCCCACAACAGATCCTGCGTCCCGTTCCCGTGATGCACGTCGAAATCCACGATGGCGACACGGACCAGCCCATGCGCCTCCAGCGCCCGCTTCGCCCCGATGGCCACCGTTCCGAACAGGCAGAACCCCATCGCCGTCTCCCGCTCGGCATGGTGCCCGGGGGGTCGACCGGCCACAAACGCCGTCTTCGCCTCGCCCGACACCACCGCATCCACCGCCGCGCAGATACCGCCCACCGCCCGCATCGCCGCGTCGAAAGACCCCGGTGACAGGAACGTATCCCCATCCAGCTGCGCCCAGCCCTCCGCCGGGACCGCACCCCGCACCCGCTCCACATACCGCGCCGGATGGCAGCGCAGCACATCCTCCACCGCCCCCAAAGGACAATCCCGACGACCCAGCTCAAGCCCGGCCAACCCGCGCTCCACCGCGCCCAGCCGCTCCACGCGCTCCGGGTGTCCGGGAGGCGTCATGTGGCCAAGACATGCCTCATGCGTGAAAAGAAGCACCACCAAGCCCTTTCATCTTTGCACAAGTATCCCGGGGGTGCGGGGGCTGGCCCCCGCCCGTCAGCCGCACTCAGTCCGGCTGCAGCATATACCCCTCGCCCCGCACCGTCTGCAGGTAGCGCGGGCTTTTCGGGTCCGACTCGATCTTTCGCCGCAGCCGGGTGATCTGCACATCCACCGCCCGCTCCTGCGCCGCGTCCACCCCGCCGTGTTCGCCCACCAGGCGCTCCCGGCTGATCGCCACGCCCGGGGCCCCCGCAAAGATGCGCATCAGGGCCGCCTCCGTCGCCGTCAGCCGCACCGGCACCTCGCCCCGCCAAAGCTCGCCCCGGTCCAGATCATAGCGCACCGCGCCCAGGTGGATCACCTGCCGCACCGGCTCCACCGGCCGCACCTGTGGCACCCGCCGCAGGATCGCGTTGATCCGCAACAAGAGCTCCTTCGGCTCAAACGGCTTGACGAGGTAATCATCCGCCCCCGCTTCCAGCCCCTCGATCCGGTTCGACGCCTCGCCCCGCGCGGTAAGAAGCAGGATCGGCGTCGTCAGCCGCGTCCGCAGGTCCCGCGTCAGCGTCACCCCATCCTCGCCCGGCATCATCACATCCAGCACGATGAGGTCGAACTCCAGCCCCGCCAAAATGCGCCGCGCCTGGGCCGCATCCCGCGCCACCGTCACGATGAACCCGCTCCGCATCAGGAACTTTTGCAGCAGTCCCCTGATCCGCTCGTCATCGTCAACGATCAGAAGGTGAGCATCGGGAACCATCAGCCACCCTCCTTCAAACGGTTGAACTGGCGGCGCATGTCGGGGTCCATCATTGCCTCCAGCACCTGCCGAAAGCCCTGCACCGCCGCTGGCCCCGCCGCGCGATAGGCGGCCCGCATCCGCGCCCGCTGCGCGTCCGACAGTTCGCGCTCCAGGATCAATCCCTTCTCGGTCAGAAACAAATGTCTTTCCCTTGCGTCAACACGGCCTTTTTCGCTGCGCACAAGGCCATCGTCAATCAAGGTGCGCAACACACGATTCAACGACTGCTTTGTAACACTAAGGATCATCAGGAGGTTGGAAACCGTCGTCCCCGGGCTGCGATGCACGAAATGGATCGCCCGGTGATGCGCCCGGCCGTAATCCATGCCTTCCAGAATTCGGTCAGGGTCCGCCGTAAAGCCGCGATAAGCGAAGAACATCGCCTCGATCCCCTTGCGCAACTGCTCGTCCGTCAGGAACAGCAGCCCCTCGCCCCCGCCTGTCTCGGCCATCGCACCCTCCTCTTTGCGGTGAATTTACGTCAGCCTTGTTGACTTTCCAAGCACGAACCCATAACTCCTACCCGATTTCGCGCAAGAATCTGTCCGAAGCGGACCTTTCAGGCGCAACATTCGCAAAGCTGGAGGGTGCGATGGCTGGGTATGACGATCGTGACGGGTTCATCTGGATGGATGGAAAACTGGTGGATTGGCGCTCTGCCAACGTCCACATCCTGACCCATGCCATGCATTACGCCTCGTCGGTGTTTGAAGGCGAACGCTGTTACAACGGCAAGATCTTCAAGTCGACCGAACATTCCGAACGCCTCCGCATGTCCGGCGAGCTTCTCGACATGCCGCTCCCCTACAGCGTTGCCGAGATCAACGCCGCCAAAGAGGCGACCCTCAAGGCCAACAACCTGACCGACGCCTACGTGCGCGCCATCGCCTGGCGTGGCGCAGGCGAGATGATGGGCGTCGCGGCCAACAAGAACCCGATCCGCATGGCCGTAGCCTGCTGGACCTGGGGCAACTACTACGGCGACGCCAAGTTCAAGGGCGCCAAGCTCGACATCGCCAAGTGGAAGCGCCCCTCGCCCGAGACGATCCCGCACCAGGCCAAGGCCGCCGGTCTCTACATGATCTGCACCATGTCCAAACACGCCGCCGAAGCGAAGGGCTGCTCCGACGCCATGATGTTCGACTATCGCGGCTACGTGGCCGAGGCGACCGGCGCCAACATCTTCTTCGTCAAGGACGGTGAGGTTCACACCCCGAAAGCCGACGCCTTCCTGAACGGCATCACCCGGCAAACCGTCATCGGGATGCTGAAGGACATGCAGATCAAGGTCCACGAACGCCACATCATGCCCGAGGAACTCGAAGGGTTCGAGCAATGCTGGCTGACCGGCACCGCTGCCGAGGTCACCCCGGTCGGCCAGATCGGCGACTACAACTTCGAGGTCGGTGACCTGACCAAGCGCGTCTCGCTGGAATACGAAAAACTGGTCCGTGCCTGACCTCCTCCACCACCGCTTCGGGGTGAACTACACCCCCTCGCAGAACTGGTACTTCTGCTTCAACGACTGGAACGCGGGCGACATCGCCCGCGATCTGGCCACCATCGCCAGCCTCGGGGCCGACCATATCCGCGTGATGGTGGTCTGGCCCTGGTTCCAGCCGAACCCGCGCTTCGTCAGCCCCGCCCATCTCGACCGTCTCGACACGCTGATGACCCTGGCCGCCGCCGAAGGCCTCGACGTGATGCCCTGCCTTTACACCGGCTGGCTGTCCGGCTACCGCTTCGACCCGCCCTTCCTGCAGGATCAGGACTTCTACACCTCTCCGCACTGGGCCGCCGCGCAGGCCTTCCTTCTGGACGCCCTGAATGACCGGATGCAGGCCCACCCCAACTTCCTCGGCTTCGACATCGGAAACGAGATCAACTGCGCCTGGAAGACCGCGCCCCGCAAGGGTGACGCCTGGATGGCCCGCGTCTTCGCCCAGATGCAGGCCGCACACCCGGACAAGACCCACGTCAACGGCGTCGACAACAAGCCCTGGTTCCAGCCCCACACCTTCTCGCCCCGCGCCCTCGTCGCCAAACAACCCATCGTCGCCCTGCATTGCTGGCCGTTCTGGACGGGTGCGGGTGATCGCGGCGGCCCCCTCGACAAATCCTACACTCACCTCGGCGCGGCCATGGCGACCCTCGCCCGCAGCCTTGGCAACGCCCCGCAAAAGCCGATCTGGATTCAGGAGTTCGGCGTATGCGCCACCGAGATGCCCGAATCCGACATCCCCCGCTGGACCGAGGCCTTCGTGACCACCGCCATCAGCGCCGGCGTAAGCTGGTTCACCTGGTGGGCCAGCCACGACGTCCCGCGCCGCTTCGACTTTCACCCTTTCGAATATGGCCTCGGCCTGATCGACACCGACAACCGGGTGAAACCGCAAGGCCACCTTTTCCGCGAACTGGCAGAAGCCTATCGCGGCAAGCCCGTCACGCTTCCCGCAACCGTCCCGCCGCCACCTATCCGTCGGACTCCAGCAGCGACATGGGAGTGGATGTCCGACTGGATGGACACCTGACGCCGCTCAGGCCGCGTCGGCAATCTGCCTGCGGATATCGTCGACCGTCGTCCGAAGCCCTGCCTCGAACCCCACCAGCGGCTCCCACCCCAGCAGCTCCCGCGCGCGGGAAATGTCCGGGCACCGCCGCCTCGGGTCGTTTTCAGCCGGTGCCACCTCCACCAGCGCAGACCGGCTTCCCACCAGCCGCACCACTATCTCCGCCGTCTCGCGGATCGTCCGTTCGTCTGGGTTACCCAGGTTCACCGGCACACCCCGAGCCGCATCGCAAACCGCCAGCGCCATCAGCCCGCGCACCATGTCGTCCACGTGGCAAAAGCTCCGCGTCTGCGCCCCGCCGCCTTCCAGCCGCAGCGGCTCGCCCGCCACAGCTGCCTCGATGAACGCGGGCAACGCCCGGCCATCGCCCACCGCCATTCCCGGCCCGTAGGTGTTGAAGACACGCGCCACCCGCACATCCAGCCCCACCTTCCGCGCCATGTCATACAGCAGCACTTCGGCCGCCCGCTTGCCCTCGTCATAACAGGCACGGGGGCCGGTCAGGGCCACGTTTCCGGGGTAATCTTCCGTCTGCGGATGCACCAGCGGGTCACCGTAAACCTCGCTGGTCGAGGTCTGGACAATCGTCGCCCCGGCCTCCACCGCCAGTTCCGCCAGCCGCAACGTGCCCAGAACCGAGGTCTTCCAGGTTTGCACCGGATCGGCCTGATACGCACGCGGCGAGGCGGGGCAGGCTAGGTTGAAGATCACCTCTGCCGCAACCGGCAACTGCTCCAGCGCAGCGACATCTGCAAGCACCAGGGCTGTCAGTCCTTCGTCACGGCCCGTGGACAGGTTGTCCACCACCGCAACCTTTGCGCCAGCCGCCAGCAACGCCCTTGTCAGGTGGCGGCCGATGAAGCCCGCTCCACCGGCCACCAAAACACTTCTGCCATACCAGGAATTCACAATACGTCGCCCCCGCTTCTGGTGACGCGGATAGCATCAACTTGCTTGGCAGGCGAATGTCTTCTGCGCGTCACACGATTTCGGTGACCACCTCGATGTTGCCCTTGGTCGCGTTGGAGTACGGGCAGATGAAATGCCCACGCTCGGCAATCTTCTCGGCCACGGCGCGCTCCAGACCCGGCAACGAGACCACCAGCTTTACCTTCAGGCCAAAGCCACCGTCCGATCGCCCGCCGATGCCCACATGGGCGTTGACCGTGGCATCGTCCGGCACCGTGCCCAGCTTTTCGCTCGACGCTGCAAAGCGCATCGCGCCGAGGTAGCAGGCCGCATAGCCCACGGCGAACAGCTCTTCCGGGTTATGGCCCAGGCCCGATCCGCCCAACTCCTTCGGGCTGGTCATCGTCACGGTGAGCTGGCCATTCACCAGCCCCGCCACGCCATTGCGCCCACCACCGGTCGCTTTTGCCTCGGTCCAGTATTTCGTATCCACCGACATCGCTGTCTCCTGTGTTAAGTATGTCGTGCACGATATAAAGCGGTTGCCGCACTGTCAATCGCTTGCGATATTATCGCCTGCGATGTAACATCTTCCCATGACTCTCGCTCCGCCTGACATGCTGTGTTTCGCCCTGCATTCCGCCGCACAGGCGGTGCATGCGGCTTACACCCCGCTCCTGGCACCCTTCGGGCTGACCTATCCGCAGTATCTGACCCTCTCCGCGCTGGCGCAGGGCGACCAGACCGTCGGGCAGCTGGGGGCGACACTTCGGCTGGACACCAACACCCTGACACCCCTCCTCAAACGGATGGAGCAGGCTGGTTGGCTCACCCGCACCCGCGACACCGGCGACGACCGTGTCGTGCGCCTGTCCTTGACCAAGGCCGGCCGTTCATTGGCCGACAGCACGGCAAGCGTGCCCGGCGCCTTTGCCGAAAAGACCGGCCTTCACATCGCCGATCTGGCCGATCTGCGCGATATCCTCACCACCCTGCGTGACAGGTTGAAGCCGGGCAAAGCTTGACGAAAGCTTAAAGTGGATCCGCAAGCCATTGATATCAAAGCAGGCAAAACGCTGCCCAGCCCGGGACAGTCAGACCGTACGCCCACGCGCGATCCGCAGGAACTGCACCAGCCGAGAGGCTCCCGCAGCGCTCCGTGATTGCTTCCACGTCTCTCTCGGGGCGCGCGACAGCCGCAGGAAATGCTTGACCCGCCCCCCCGTGCTTGGCGTCCGATGATCAGCAAGATGTCGGCCCATGTGGTCCTCCCTCAGTTGCATCAGTCCTGCAGCTTGCGCCCGAATCGTGATCCCACCAACCGCGTTGTGGTTCCCTTGCGTCAAACCGCCGAAAAACCGCCGTCGACGAACAATTGCGCCCCGGTGACGAAGTCGGACTCGTCGGACGCAAGATACAGCGCCGCCCGCGCCACATCCTCCGGCCGCCCCATCCGCCCCTGCGCCGCCGTGATCGCCGCGTCAGACACATCAACCCCCAGCCGCATCAGCCCCTCCACCTCACGGTCGCCATGCGGGGTCTGGATGAACCCCGGACAGACCGCATTGCAACGGATGCCCCGGTCCCGGAACTCCACCGCAATCGCGCGGGCAAACATGTGGCAGGCCCCCTTCGTGGCGTCATACAGCACCTCGTTCGGCGTCGCATAGACCGCCGAGATCGAGGAGGTGCAGACGATAGACCCGCCCCCCAGCGCCAGCATTCCCGGCAGGACGGCGCGGGTCATCAGATACATCGACTTGACGTTCACATCGAAAAGCATGTCCCAATCCGCTTCCTCCGTCTCAAGGAAAGGCTTTATGACGATGGTCCCCGCGTGGTTGAAGAGCACGTTGACCGGCCCCAGCGCCGCCGTCACGCTGCCCACCGCCGCCTCGACCTCTGCCTTCACGGACACGTCCGCCCGCGCGAAATGCGCCACATGCCCCGCAGCGCGAAGCTCCTCCACCAGTGCCTCGCCTGCGTCGGCGTTTCGGTCGATCACCCCGACCGCCGCCCCCACCGCCGCGAACAGCCGCGCCGAAGCCGCCCCCATTCCCGTCGCCCCGCCCGAGATTATCGCCGTCTTGCCCTTCAACCTGTCCACCATGTCCGCCCCCTAAAGCCGCCCCAAGGCCCAGCGCGCCGCATCGGCGACCGCCGGGTCCGCATCCTCGACCAGCCCCGCCGCCACCGAACGCAGGCCGGGCAGAGCGGAATTCCCGATCGCATAAAGCACGTTCCGCACAAACCTGTCGCGCCCGATCCGCTTGATCGGGCTGCCCGCGAAGCGTGCCCGGAACCCCGCATCGTCCAGAACCGCCAGCTCCGACAGTTCCGGCAGCCCAACGCGAGGCTGATATCCGATCTCCCGAGCGGCCACGGCGAACTTGTTCCACGGACATACAGCAAGGCAGTCATCGCAGCCGTAGATCCGGTTGCCCATCAACGCGCGCAACTCAGGGTCCACCGGCCCCTTGTGCTCGATGGTCAGGTAGGAAATGCACCGCCGCGCGTCCAACTGATATGGCGCGGGAAAGGCTGCCGTGGGGCACATATCCAGACAGGCCGTGCAGCTTCCGCAATGCGAAACCTCCGGCGCGTCCGGATCCAGCTCTAGCGTGGTGAAGATCGCCCCCAGGAACACCCAATTCCCCAGATCACGGCCCAACAGGTTCGTATGCTTGCCCTGCCACCCCAACCCAGCCGCCTGTGCCAGCGGCTTCTCCATGACCGGAGCGGTATCGACGAAGACCTTGATTTCGCAGCCGGAGGCATCGACCATCCACCGCCCCAACCGCTTCAGCCGCCGCTTCACCAGGTCATGGTAGTCCTTCCCCTGCGCATAGACCGACACCACCCCCCGGTCCCGCTCCGCCAGCCCTGCCAGCGGGTCGACCTCCGGCGTATAAGCCTCGGCCAGCATCACGACCGACCGCGCTTCAGGCCACAGCGCCGCGGCGTTCCCGCGCCACTCTTCCCGCTCGGCCATCCAGCCCATCTGGCCGTGCCGCCCCGCCTCCAGAAAGGCCCCCAATCGCCCAGCAGTCTCAGGCGCCGCATCCGGACGACAGATTCCAACTTTTACGAACCCCTCTTCCAGGGCGCGCCCCACCAGCTGCTCTTTCGTCAGCCCTTTCATCTTTGCAAAAATATCCCGGGGGTGCGGGGGCTGGCCCCCGCCCGGTCAGGTTCAGAAATCCAGGTCGGCATAATGCGCCGAGGGCGGAAAGCCCGAGATCTGGTCGGCCAGCAGCGGCCGGAACGAAGGCCGCGATTTGATCTTGGCATACCAGTCCTTCAGCACGGCATGCCGGTGCCAGTCCACATCACTGATGTAATCCAGACAGCTGAGATGTGCCGCAGCGGTGAAATCAGCCAGCGTCATCTCGTTCCCGGCCAGCCAGCGCCGCTGGTCCAGAAGCCAAGCCATGTAATCAAGGTGATACTTGATCCGGGCCGACCCCTGCTTGACGTTCTTCGAATCCGGATAACCCTGTCCCGTGACCTTCTTGTTCACCCGCTCGTACAACAGCTTCGAGGTGACTTCGTTGTGGAACTTGTCGTCGAACCAGGCGCACAGGCGACGCACTTCGTAACGGGCATCAGCCCCGCGCGGCATCAACGGCGGTTCGGGGGTCTGCTCCTCGATGTATTCGCAGATCGCCTGGCTCTCGCTCATCGTCCGGCCACCAAGCTTCAGGATCGGCACCTTGCCCGCCGGGTTCCGGCGCAGGAAGTCGGGCGAGGGCTCCCAGTACCGCTCTTCGACCAGCTCCACCTCGATCTTCTTTTCCGCCAATGTCAGGCGCACCTTGCGGCAGAAGGGCGAGAGGGGGACATGGTAGAGACGGTTCATCGGGCAATCACCTCCGGATGATGTCTTCATTGCCGCGATGGGCTGCGGAATTCAATCCCCGGCGGGGACTCAGCCGTCGAAACAGGCGGATCGACCGTCCGCCGCAATGGTTTCCGCGCCCGAGATGATGGCCCGCGTCCTGCTGCGGACAAAGCTGGAGGGCTCCGACGCGCTGCGGCCTTTCGGGTCGGGCAAGACGGCTGCCAGCCGGGCGGCCTGCAACGCGCTCAGGTCGCTGGCATCGACGCCGAAATGGTACTGCGCGGCGGCCTGCACGCCGAAGACGCCTTCACCGAACTCGGCCACGTTCAGGTAGACTTCCAGCACACGCTCCTTCGACCAGACCAACTCTACCGCCGGGGTCAGCACGGCCTCCATCGCCTTCCTCAGATAGCTGCGGCCATGCCAGAGGAAGACGTTCTTCACCACCTGCTGGCTGATCGTGCTGGCCCCCCGGTTGCCGCCGGCGTCGATGGCCGCCCGGATTGCTGCCATGTCAAAGCCCCAGTGGTTGCAGAAGTTCGCATCTTCTGCCGCCACGGCGGACCGTCCCATGACCGGGGCGATCTCTTCCAGGCTGACCCAGTCCTTGTCGATCCCGCCCAGACGCCACGCCTCGCCCAGCTGGTAGGCGTTGATCGGCGGCGGGACGAAGCTGAACAGCAAAATCAGGACGGCATACAGCGCCGCCACACCGCCCAGAACGCGCAAGGCCCACTTCGCCACGACCCGCCAGAGACGCGGCTTTGGCGGCGGGCTGTCCACGGCTTTCGGCTTGCGCTTGCGCGGGGCCGGCGTGGGCTTGTCGGTGGCGCTCTCGGTCATGGGGCGAGGTTAGACGCGGGCGCTGCGCTGCCGTCAAGGCTGGCGAAGGGCAAGGCGTCACGCCGGATTACTTTCGCCCGCCGCCAAGCTGATCCTGCGGCTTGTGCATCGGGGGCACCTTCTCCAGGAACTGCTTCAGCCGTTGCTCCGCCTCATGGCTGAGCGAGGTATGGATCACCCGGCCCTTGTTGCGGAATGGCTCAAGCTGGTCATAGACCTTGTCCGTGGTGATCTTGCGGATCAGCATGCCAACGGCAGCACCGCCCTTGTCGAGGCTTGCACCCACATCGCGCAAAAAGCCGTCGTCAATGCCGATGTCGGTGAACTTGCCGGCCAGAGCCCCCGCCCCGGCCCCCACGGCTGCCCCGACCACGGGGTTCAGGAACAAAAGCCCGATCAGCGTGCCCCAAAGCCCGCCCCCGATCGCCCCGCCCGTCGTCAGGTTGACTGTCTGGTGCAATTGCACCCGTCCGTCCTCGCCCCGGGTGACGACAACAACGTCTTCCATCTCGACCAGATACTGCTTCTGCAGCGCGACCAGCGCCTTGCCTGCCGCAAAGGCGGTGGCCTCGTCAGGAAAGGCTACGATGATCAGATCGGACATGGGTTCCTCCATCAAAAGGGCCGCCACTTGCGCGACGGCCCTGATTACCACATCCAAAGCGGTTTGAGCAGACGATTCCTACTCCGCCGGCACCTTCGCCACTTCGTCACTCAGCGGATAGGGCAGGCGGGTCAGCATTTCCTTCGGGCAGACCTGCAGGAAGTTCAACCGCTCCGTCTCCCAGTTCGCAAGGATGCGTTCGGCGATCTGGCTGCCGGTTTCTGCGTGGTGGCGCTGGATCAGGCCCTTCATCTGCATTTCCCAATGCGGATGACCAACGGCCAGCGTCAGGATGGTTTCCAGGTTCATGAAATCCTCGGCCACGCCCTCGGGATCGTAGACATAGGCCATCCCGCCCGTCATCCCCGCCCCGAAGTTCGCGCCGATCCGACCCAGGATCACCGCCACGCCGCCGGTCATGTACTCACACCCGTTCGACCCGCAGCCTTCGACCACGACCGAAGCGCCGCTATTCCGCACCGCGAACCGCTCCCCCGCACGACCGCTGGCGAACAGGAACCCGTCGGTCGCACCATACAGAACGGTGTTTCCGATGATCGTGTTCTCCTCTGCCTTCAGGGGTGAGGACATCAGCGGCCGCACGGTGATCGTGCCGCCCGACAGGCCCTTGCCGACATAGTCGTTGGCATCGCCCTGCACTTCCAGCTTCAGGCCCCTCACCGAGAACGCCCCCAAGGACTGTCCGCAGGACCCGGTCAGCTTCACCGTCAGGTGGTCCGGCTGCAGCGCATTCCGCATCCCGAACTTCTTCACGATATGGCTCGACGCCCGCGTCCCGATGGTCCGCAGCGTGTTCCGCACCGCGTAGGACAGCTGCATTTTCTCGCCGTCCTCGAAGAACCGGTGACCGTCCTTGATGATCTCGGCATCCAGCGTGTCCGGCACCGCGTTGCGCGGCTTCGTCCGGTCATAGGTGATCGCCCGCGCCCCATCGACGCTGATCAGCATCGGGTTCAGGTCGAGGTCATCCAGGTTGGCCGCCCCACGCGAAACCTGCGTCAACAGATCAGCCCGCCCGATGATCTCGTCCATCGACCTTGCACCAATCGACGCCAGAATCTCCCGCACTTCCTGCGCGTAGAAGGTGATCAGGTTCACCACCTTGTCCGCAGAACCGGTGAACTTCGCCCGCAGCGCTTCGTTCTGCGTGCAGACGCCCACCGGGCAGGTGTTCGACTGGCACTGGCGCACCATGATGCAGCCCATCGCGATCAGCGCGGCGGTGCCGATGCCGTATTCCTCGGCCCCCATCATTGCCGCCATGACGATGTCGCGGCCCGTCCGCAGACCGCCATCGGTGCGAAGCGTCACCCGCTCCCGCAGGTTGTTCATCGCCAGAACCTGATGCGCCTCGGTCAAGCCCATCTCCCACGGCAGGCCCGCATACTTGATGCTGGTCGCCGGAGAAGCCCCCGTGCCGCCGTTGTGGCCCGAGATCAGGATCACGTCCGCCTTGGCCTTTGCCACGCCCGCCGCAATCGTGCCCACACCCGACGACGACACCAGCTTCACCGTCACCTTGGCCCGCGGGTTGATCTGCTTCAGGTCATAGATCAGCTGCGCAAGGTCCTCGATGGAATAGATATCGTGATGAGGCGGCGGGCTGATCAGCGTCACCCCCGGCGTCGAATGCCTTAAGCGAGCGATCAGCGCCGTGACCTTCATCCCGGGCAGCTGGCCGCCCTCGCCGGGCTTGGCCCCTTGCGCGACCTTGATCTCCAACTCATCACAGGCGTTCAGATACTCCGCCGTCACACCAAAGCGCCCCGACGCCACCTGCTTGATCTTGGCGCTGGGGTTGTCGCCGTTCGGCTCCGGCACAAAATGCGCCGGGTCCTCGCCGCCCTCGCCACTGTCGGACTTCGCCCCGATCCGGTTCATCGCCACGTTCAGCGTCTTGTGCGCCTCGGGGCTGAGAGCGCCAAGGGACATCCCGGGAGTCACGAACCGCTTCCGGATCGAAGTGATGCTTTCCACCTCCTCGATGGGAACGGGTTTCCCAAGCGTCTTGAGATCCAGCAAATCCCGCAGATGGATCGGCGGGTTCGACCGCATCGCCGCCGAATACTGCTTCCACAGGTCATAGCTGGCGCGGTCACAGGCCGATTGCAGCATGTGCATCGTCTGCGCCTCCCAGGCGTGCTTTTCGCCGGAGCGCCGCGCCTTGTAGAAGCCGCCGATCGGCAGCACGTCCGCCCCGCCAAGCCAACCCTTGGCGTGGACCGCCTCCAGTTTTTGTTCGATGCCGGTCATGCCGATGCCGGAAATGCGGCTCTGCATGCCGGGGAAGTATTCGGCGACCATGGCGCGGGACAGGCCCACCGCCTCGAAGTTCAGGCCGCCGCGATAGGATGAGACGACTGAAATGCCCATCTTTGACATGATTTTCAGCAACCCCGCGTCGATGGCGTCGCGGTAGCGGCGCATCGCGTCGGTCAGGGTACCCTCCAGCAGGCCGCGGTTCAGGCGGTCGGCAATGCTGTCCTCGGCCAGATAGGCGTTGACGGTGGTGGCACCGCACCCGATCAGCACGGCAAAATAATGCGGGTCGATACATTCGGCCGACCGGACATTGATCGAACAGAAGGTCCGCAAACCCTTGCGCGTCAACCACGAATGCACCGCGCTCGTGGCCAGGATCATCGGCATGCCAACGCGTGTCGAACCTTGGTGTTCGTCGGTCAGCACGAGTTGGCCCGCACCGGAGCGCACAGCATCCTCCGCTTCGGCGCGGATACGTTCCAGGCCCTTGCGCAGGTCATCAAGGTCCGGCCCTACCGGGAAGGTACAGTCGATGAACGCGACCTGATCGCCAAAGCGCTTGGCCAGCACATCGAATTCGGCATTGGCGATGAAGGGGCTTTCCAGCACCAGAATCTCGGTCTGGCTGGAGTTTTCGTCCAGCACATTGCGCAGGTTGCCAAAGCGGGTCTTCAGCGACATCACCCGGCCTTCGCGCAGCGAGTCGATGGGCGGGTTGGTGACCTGGCTGAAGTTCTGGCGGAAGAAGTGGCTCAAGGGACGGTACTGGTTCGACAACACGGCGGGCGGCGTGTCATCGCCCATCGAGGCGACCAGTTCCTTGCCGTCCTCGGCCATGGGCGCAAGGATCTGCTCCAGCTCTTCCATCGTGTAGCCGGCGGCGATCTGGCGGCGCCGCAGGTCCGCGCCGGTGAACTGTGCCGCCTCGGGCACGTCGCGCAAAAGGGCGTTCAGATCGACGATCTTGCCGACCCAGTCGGCATAGGGCTGGGCGGCGGCCAGTTTGTCCTTCATCTCGGTGTCGTGGAACAGCTTGCCCTCGACCATGTCGACAGCAATCATCTGCCCCGGCCCAAGCGCACCCTTTTCGCGGATCGTGCCCTCGTCCACCGGCACCATCCCGGCCTCGGACCCTGCGATCAGAAGCCCGTCGCCCGTGACGACATAGCGCATCGGGCGCAAGCCATTGCGATCAAGCCCGCCGCAGACCCAGCGGCCATCGGTCATCGCCAGTGCCGCCGGACCGTCCCAGGGCTCGATGACCGAATTGCAGTAGGAATACATGTCGGCCCAGGCTTTCGGCATGTTGGTCGTGGCCTTGGACCAGGCCTCGGGGACCAGCATGGTTTTGGCCATGGGCGCGTTGCGGCCGGAGCGGACGAGCACCTCGAACACGGCATCCAGCGCACCGGAGTCGCTGGTGCCCGCCGGGATGATCGGCTTGATATCCTCTGCCGCCTCACCGAAATTCGCGGACGCCATGCGGATTTCGTGGGACTTCATCCAGTTGACGTTGCCCTTCAGCGTGTTGATCTCGCCGTTATGGGCGAGCATGCGGAAAGGCTGGG
>JANPJZ010000010.1:0-3950 GCA_031425795.1 Rhodobacter sp.
AGGCGGCTGAGCCGCTGATCGTAGGGAAGGACGGCGCGGGTGGCATGGCCGCAAAGCTGGTTGTGCCAGATGCCGACAAGGGCCAGCATGACCGGCATGTTCTGCCCGAGGGGCGCCGCAAGAAAGTGGTCATCCATCGCCCGGCCACCGGCGAGGAACTGGTCAAACGCCTCCGGCCCCACGGCGATCATCAGGGAAAGACCTATCGGACCCCAGACCGAATACCGGCCGCCCACCCAATCCTCGAAACCGAAAACGCTTGCGGGATCAATGCCGTAAGCGGCGGTCCTGTCACGGGCGGTGCTGACGGCGGCGAACTGGGCGGTGGGATTGGCAACCTTTGCCGCCATCCAGCGCTTGACCGTGTCGGCGTTCGTCATCGTCTCGATGGTGGTGAATGTCTTCGACGCAACGATCACCAGTGTCGTTTCGGGGTTCAGGCCCCGCAGCGTGTCATGAACATGCGCGCCATCGACGTTGGAGACGAAATGGCAGCGCGGCCCATCGGCGAAAGGCTGCAGCGCAAGGTAAGCCATGGCCGGGCCAAGGTCGGACCCGCCGATGCCGATGTTGACGACATCGGTGATCTTGCCACCCTGGCCCTGAAACGCGCCAGAGCGCACATTGCGGGCAAAGTCATAGCAGGCAGATCGGATGCGCTGAACTTCGGGCACGACATACTTGCCGTCTACGATGATCGACGCGCTCTCGTCCGCGCGCAGCGCCACGTGCAGCACGGCGCGATCTTCGGTGTCGTTGATCTTCGCGCCGGAAAACATCGCGGCGCGCTTGTCGACAAGGCCGGAGGCTTCGGTCAGGGCAAGGAGCGCCGCGCGGGTGTCCGCATCGATGTTGGTCTTGGAATAGTCCAGCAGCATCCCATCCGCAGTGACGGAATACTCCGCCGCGCGGTTTTCATCAAAGAGTTCAAGCATGTGTCGGCCTTCGTTCATCTGATGAAGGCGCTTCAGGTCAGCCCATTTGTCCATAATCATTCCGCCCAGTGCACGGTTGCGGTGTCCAGGACGGCCCGAACGGGCGCCTCTTGCGGGGTGAGCGTCAGAGCGCGGTCAAGCGCCGCGCGTTTTTCTGGCCCGGTGATCAGAATATGGGTGTTGTACGCGCCCTTCAGGACCGGGGCGGTCAGGGTGATGCGCGGCTCGCCCGCAGCTTCCGCGCGCATCGGCAGAAGAAGGGACGTGGTTGTCAGTGCCTCCTCCAGGCGGTCGGCGCCGGGAAAGAGGCTCGCCGTGTGCATGTCGGCCCCCATGCCAAGCAGCAGGACCGAGATCGGCAGATGCGGGCGAAGCCCATCCTCAAGCGCCTGAAGCGCCGCTTCGGGCGTCTCGGCAGGGGCATAAAGCGGGATCAGCCGCGCGCGGGCAGCCTTGCCGCGCAACAGCCGCTCACGCAGAAGGCGCGTGTTCGACCGGTCGCTGCTTTCCGGCACCCAGCGCTCGTCGTTGAGCACGATGGCGACATTGGCCCAATCCAGATCAACCCCGGACAACGTGTCGAAGATCGGTCCCGGCGTGGTGCCGCCCGGCACCGACAGCGTGGCGTGACCATCCCGACGCAGGAAATCGGCCAGTTGACCGGCGATGACATTCGCCAGCCCCAGCATCATCATCTCCCGGTCGGGGTAGGTTTCCAGGATCATTCCCGGATCTCCCGCCAGCGGCGTCCGTCACGGTGCATCAGCATCAGCGCATCCTCTGGGCCGGAAGAGCCGGGGTCATAGGTCTGCGGTCGGTCGCCCCGCGCCTCCCAGCCTTCGATGATCGGATCGGTCCAGGCCCAGGCGGCCTCGACCTCGTCGCCACGCATGAACAGCGTCTGGTTGCCCCGGATCACGTCCATGATGAGGCGCTCGTAGGCATCGGGAACATCCTCGGCATCCTCGACCGCATCCGCAAAGGACATGTCGAGCGGCACCTGCATCAAACGCATGCCGC
Source organism: Rhodobacter sp. (assembly GCA_031425795.1). GTDB lineage: Bacteria > Pseudomonadota > Alphaproteobacteria > Rhodobacterales > Rhodobacteraceae > Tabrizicola. The sequence goes on from JANPJZ010000010.1 coordinate 1,956, forward strand.
CGGGGCCGGGTTCCTTGATCATCACCATGAGGTTCATGCCCTCGTTCGGCTGCAACCGGATCACCAGCACGTTTTCATGCCAGCCCTTGGCATCGTCGAAGATCGCATGGGGTGGCTGCTTGAAGGTGATGGCAATCTCCGACGCCCGTGCCCGCAGCCGCTTGCCGGTGCGCAGATAGAACGGCACCCCCTGCCAGCGCCAGTTTGACACGTTCACCTTCAGCGCGATGTAGCTTTCCGTCTTCGAGGCCGGATTCTCGCTGTGCGTCACATAGCCCTTCTCGGACCCGCCCGCACCATACTGGCCGCGCACGATGTCTTCGGCCGGAACCGGCTTCAGCGCGCGGATCACCTTCAGCTTCTCATCCCGCACGGCGTCGGGATCGAAGTGATAGGGCGGCTCCATCGCAATGAGGCACAGAAGCTGCATCATGTGGTTCTGCACCATGTCCCGCATGGCACCCGACTTGTCGTAATAGGCCCCGCGCCCGTTGACACCGACCGTCTCGGCGACGGTGATCTGGACATGGTCGACATATTCGGCCTTCCACAGCGGCTCGAACAGGATGTTGGCAAAGCGGACGGCCATCAGGTTCTGGACGGTTTCCTTGCCAAGGTACTGGTCGATCCGGTAGATCTGCGCTTCGGTGAAATGCTGCGCCAGCACCGCGTTCAGGGCCCGGGCGCTGGCAAGATCACGGCCGAAGGGCTTTTCCACCACGATCCGGCTTGAGGCATCGGCGATGCCATGGTCATGCAGGCGGCTGGCAATGTCGCCGAACAGGCTGGGCGCGACCGAAAAGTAGAAGGCCCGCACCACGCCGTCCCGCATCAATGCCTTCAGCGCGGCCCAGCCGCTGGAGCCTGTGGCATCGATGGCGACATAGGCGATCCGCGCAAGAAAACCGTCGATCGCCGCCGCGTCCTGCCGGTCTTTCGGCACGAATTCCGCAATCGCGGCGCGGACCTGTTCGCGGAACTCGGTCTCGGACAGGTCGGCACGGGAGGCGCCGATGATCCGGCTGTCAGCAGGCATCTGTCCCGACAGAAAGCGCCGGTAAAGCCCCGGAAGGATCTTGCGACGGGCCAGATCCCCGGTGCCCCCGAATATCACCAGATCGAAAGCATCCACCGGAATGACGCGCGAAACCATGACCGTCTCCTCGGGTGAGGCGCTGTTAGCGCTAACGACGCCCTTCTAGCGTCGCGCCCGGCCTCTGTCTAGCACCCCTGCCCGGCAGAGAAAACCGCTTTGGATCGGGCGACCCTCAGGCCTCCAGCTCGGCGTCCCAATAAAGGTAATCCATCCAGCTTTCGTGCAGATGGTTCGGCGGAAATCGCCGACCGTGGGTCTGCATCTCTTCGGCCGAGGGCGCGCGCGGGGGCCGGCCAAGATGCATTCCGGCCTGGCGCAGGCTGCGAGAGCCCTTGCGCAGGTTGCAGGGGCTGCAGGCCGCCACCACGTTCTCCCAGGAGGTGATGCCGCCCCTGGACCGAGGCACCACATGGTCAAAGGTCAGATCGCCTTTCGCTCCACAATACTGGCAGCAGAATTCGTCCCGCAGGAAAAGATTGAAGCGCGTGAATGCCACGCGCTTCTGGGGTTTCACGTAATCCTTCAGCACCACGACCGAGGGTATCCGGAACACTTGGCGCTGGCTGTGCACCACCTGGTCATATTCGGCGACGATCATCACCCGGTCGAGGACGGCAGCCTTGATCGCCTCTTGCCAGGGCCAGAGGCTTAGGGGGTAATAGCTGAGAGGGCGATAATCCGCGTTCAGCACCAAAGCAGGGTAATGCTTCAGAGCCGCGGGATCGCGCACGAATTGGGTTCTGAAATCGCCGTCCATTCCGTCAAAGACTCCACGCCTTGCCCGTTGCCGCATCGGCCACGGGGCGGGGGGAGCCCGCCCCGACAGCGGAAACTATATCTGGCGTTTCCGCCGTGGCAACCCCCAAGCGCCTGCGGCATTTCGGGTTGTCCACAGCCGG
>JANPJZ010000011.1:0-5567 GCA_031425795.1 Rhodobacter sp.
GCGCATCGTCGAAAAGGCCCTTGCCCAGTATGGCGCGGTCGTCGGGATCAAGTGACAGGACGTGCGGGCGCGGCGTGTCACTCTGCACCGAGACCACGGTCAAGGGCGGGATGCGCGCCAGTTCGGACTGTTCGACCACAAGGCGCAGCGCACCCTCCCGAAGGTCATGTCGGGCGGCGATCCGTCTCAGGCAACCGCGGGCCCGAAAGCTGAGGGTGTCAAGCCGGCGGGCTGCTTCGTCGGGTCCGACCTGCGCCATCCGGGCCCGTGCCGTCAAACGCAAGACCTTCAGTTCGACCAGCACGATGAGGAACACCATCAGGGCGGGGGCCTGCATGACCGGAACCGCCAGATCGCGCGCCATCATCGGAGTGAGGGCGAAAGGCAAGAGCGTGACCATGAAGCGGAGGAACTGCATCTCCACCAGCAGTCGCCCCCAGATCCGAAAGCTTGTGGTGGACGGAGCGATGAAGACCCGACCCAGGAATTTCTTCGGCAGGCTGCGTGTCTCAAGCACGCCGGGATTGCACAACGTGGCATCGGTAAGGATCAGCATGGCATCTCATGGCTTCCATGCTGAAGATAGACCGGTCACGATCACTTGCAAACTCGGTGAATTCCAGCAGAAGGCGCCACGGCAACCGGGGGGTGCTCCTACCCTTCCGGGCCGGTGAGAGCATGGATTGTGCACTGGGTCGCGGCCAAGGCCGGCTCCAGGTCGAAGATCGCTCACAGCTTTGCCGATCACAGCGGCAGGCCGCGGCCAAACTCCGACGTCTGGGCCCCGATCGGGACAATCAGTTCCGGCCCCGAGGCACGGTTCGAATTCACTGCCGTCGAGACGCGAAGCGGCGGCGTCATCACACCCTCCGTCGTGGCCCTCATCAAGGGGGCCGCGCCATGGCCGGCCTCGCCCAGCCACAGGGGCCAGTCCGCCGCTTCCAGCACCACCGGCTCGCGGTGATGCAGCCCCGCCATTCCCGGCCCGGCATCGGTCGAGACGATGGCGACCGTGTCCATGTCCTGCCAGCGCTGCCACAGCCCCGCCAGCGCCATTGGCTGACCGTCGCTGCGGGTGAAATACCAGGGCAGCTTTTCGCCCTTCTCTCCCGTGCTCCATTCGTAGAACCCGCTTGCCGGGACGATGCAACGCCGGCTGCGCACCGCGTCGCGGAAGGCGGGCTTCGTCGCCACCGTATCGGCCCGCGCATTGATGATCAGCGGGCCATCGTTCGGCGCCTTGTACCAGGCCGGGATGAACCCCCAGCGCATCGCCCGCAACCGCCGCTGGCCACCTTCAGAGGTGACGACCGCCACCGGATTGGTCGGGCAGACGTTGAAGTTCGGCCCCACCGGCAGGTCATTGCCGGGGACAGCATCAAACAGCGCCGCAAGCGCCTCGTTCGGGTGGGTGATGGTGAAGCGACCGCACATGGCGCGAAGATAAGCGACCGGAGGACAAAGACCAAGCCAAGGTCGCGCCCACGCTCTGCCATGCCTGGCCGACAGACCGGAGCCTACCTGCGGCTTTGACCGCCCCCTCATCGATGGCGGGAGCGACGTGGTCCTTGTTGTCCTCTGCCCGATCCTGATGCGGCATGGCAAGCCAGAGCCCGCCGCGTGGGCCTTGACCGAAAAGCCTCGCGCAGCCGGCGCCCGCCCCAGACCGCCTGGCGTGGCCAACATGGGCGGGACCTTGACCTTTGTGCGCTGTGAGTGATCCGCGGGCCGTTTTGCGCTAATCTGAACCGGTCCGCACCGACAAGGACCAGCCATGCCCCAGCTTTCGCAAATCTCACGCCGTGTTGAATCCCTGTCCCGCGCCTGCGTCTTCTGGCGTGACACGTTGGGCATCCCCGAGCTTTACACCTTTCCCGGACTTGCCTTCTTCGACCTGGGCGCCACCCGGCTGATGCTGCAGGAAACCGGCACGCGGGACCCCGCCGACATCCTTTACCTTGCGACCAGGGATATCTTCGCAAACCATGCGCAACTCATGGAACGGGGCGCCGTGTTGAAGGGCGCCCCGCACATGATCCACCGCCACCCTGACGGGTCAGAGGAATGGATGGCCTTCTTCGAAGACGACGAAGGCCGCCCGCTTGCCCTGCACGCGGTTACGGTTTCACCGTGATCCGACCATCCGTCATCGGCGTGTAGGGGCCGACCTTCGCCATGTATTCGGCGGTCACATCGGCAAGGTCGGGCCCGAAATCATAGGCATTCGCCGCATCGACGAACATCCGGAACCCGTCGCCACCTCCGCGCACATAGTTGTTCGATACCACCTTGTAGACCGTCGCCGGGTCAATCGGGCCCCAGGCATCGCCGCCGATCAGCACCATCACCTCGCTGACCCGCGACCCGGCCGGAGCCTTCGCGTCGAAAGTGTACTTCAGCCCCGCCACCTGCAGGAACCGCCCGGCGCCCTCCTCGATCTGGCTCACACCATTCTCCAGTGCTGCGACAAGCGTTTCACCCGTCACCTCGAAGGTCGACAGCGTGTTCTGGAACGGCAGTACCGAAAGCACCTCGCCCATCGTGACCGGTCCTGCGTCGATGCTGGCCCGCACGCCGCCGCCGTTCTGGACGGCAATCGTCACGCCCTGATCGGCGACCCGGTCCAGCATGGCCTCGGCGATGAGGTTGCCCATCGGACATTCCACGGCCCGGCATGTCTCGCGGCTGCCGTCGATCTCGGCCGTGCTTTCGGCCACGACCCTGTTCTTCAGTTCTTCGATGGGCGCCCCCATCTCGGCCACCCGCGCCTCGATCTCCGGGTCAGGGATCACGCTTGCATCCAGCAGGATCGTGTCGCCTTCGGCGAATTTCAGGTTGCCCGCATCATCGAAGGTCAGGATCAGATGGCCCACATACTTGCTGTAGGCATAGGCCTGCACCACCGGCACCAGCGCGCCGTTCTGCCCATCGACCCAGGTCGGATAGGGCCCGCCACGCTCTGGGTCCGTTGCGGACAAAAGCGTGTGGCTGTGTCCGCCGACCACCGCATCCACACCGGGCACGGCGGCGGCAATCTCCATGTCCTTCTTGTAGCCCACATGGTTCAGCGCGATGATCTTCGTCACTCCCTCGGCCTCAAGAGCCGCGACATCGGCCCCCAGACTCTCGACCTCGTCCTGAAAGATCACGCTTGGCCCCGGGCTGGAGGTATCCACAGTATCTGTCGCCAGCGCCGAGATCAGGCCGATTTTCTCGCCCCCCACCTCCAGCACCACATGATTCTGAACCCGTCCCGCCAGCACATTGTTCTGGCTGACATCGGTGTTGCCGCTGATTACCGGGAAGGTCACCTTGTCGAGAAAGGCTGCAAGCCCCTCTGGCCCGTCGTCGAACTCGTGGTTGCCCACCGCCATCGCGTCAAAGCCGATCTTCTCCATGAACTCGGCCTCGGCCGCGCCCTTGTAGGTGGTGTAGAAGAGGCTCCCCTGGAACTGGTCGCCCGCGTCCAGCACGATCACATTGCCGCCCTCGGTGATGATCTGGTCGCGCAACTCGTTGATCTTGGTCGCCACGCGGGCAACGCCACCAAAGCACTTGTTCTCCGCCGCGTCCTCGGCCGAGCAGGTGCTGTCCGACCCGTTCACTGCCTCGATCCGGCTGTGCAGGTCGTTGATATGAATGACATGCAACGTGTAATCCGCCTGGGCCGCGCCGGCCATCAGTGCGACGCCTGCGCTGGTGAGGAAAAGTTTCCGCATCTTGTGCTCCCGTATTGGTTGATCGGTCCAGCCTGCCTTTGCCCATCACGAGAGTCAAAGGCCTTTGCCCCTGTCTTGCCGATCCCTGCAACAAGCGCGTGAAGCCCAATCCCATCCCGGCGCCTGCGTCGGCCAGGCCGCGAGACGGTTGACCCGCTGCCCGCGCCAAGGCACAAGCGCCCCATGCTGATCTACAAGATCCTCCGCCGCCCCGAATGGGATGCCTTCCGCGCCGCCGGGCAGACCGCCGGCGCTCCGGTAGATCTGGCCGATGGCTACATCCACTTCTCTACCGCAGCCCAGGTCGCCGAAACCGCCGCCAAATGGTTCGCCACCGAAAGCGATCTCGTCCTTGTGGCGTTCGAGGCCGACCGCCTTGGGGCAGCCTTGAAATGGGAACCATCACGCGGCGGCCAGCTCTTTCCCCACCTCTACCGACCGCTCCTGCTGTCCGAGGTGGTCTGGGACAAATCCCTCCCCCTCGGCGCCACTGGCCACATCTTCCCCGAGGGCGTGTGGTGAGCCTGCTGGAGGATGTCGGTCTGGCCCTCCTGCGCCGAACCGACCCCGAACGTGCCCACGCCCTGTCGCTGATCGCGCTGCACACCGGCCTCGCTCCCCTGCCCGGTCCGGTCACCCTGCCCCGCCTGGCGTGCACGCTTGCCGGGATGCCGCTCCTGAACCCGGTCGGTCTCGCGGCCGGCTACGACAAGAACGCCACGGTGATGGGCCCGCTCTCTCGTGCAGGGTTCGGGTTTCTCGAGGTCGGCGCGGCCACTCCGCTGCCCCAGCCCGGCAATCCAAGACCGCGCCTCTTCCGCCTGACCGAAGACCGCGCCGCGATCAACCGCTTCGGCTTTAACAATGACGGGATGGAGGCGGTTGCGACCCGCCTCGCCCGGCGCACACGCACCGCCGTCCCGGTTGGCCTGAACCTAGGCGCCAACAAAACCAGCGACAACCGCGCCGCCGATTTCACCAGGGTGCTGCAGACTTGTGGCCCGCATGTCGATTTCGCCACGGTGAACGTCTCCTCGCCCAACACCGAGAAACTGCGCGACCTGCAAGGCCCCGCCGCCCTTGCCGCCCTGCTGGCGGGAGTGATGGAGGCCCGCGCCGCCCTGCCGCGGCCGATCCCGGTCTTTCTCAAGATCGCCCCTGACCTTACCCCCGATGACCTTGCCCAGATCGCCGAGGTGGGACTCGCCGCAGGCCTTGCCGGCATCATTGCCACCAACACGACCGTGTCCCGGGAAGGTTTGAAATCCCCAAACGCTGTCCAAACAGGTGGCCTTTCCGGCGCACCATTGTTCGAAAAGTCCACGCGCGTGCTGGCGCAACTGTCGCAACTGACGGATGGAAAGCTGCCCCTGATCGGTGTCGGCGGCATCTCGAGCCCCGAACAGGCTTATGAGAAGATCCGCGCCGGGGCCTCGGCGGTGCAGCTTTACACCGCGATGGTCTATGAGGGCCTCTCCCTCATCCCCCGCATTGCGAAAGGCCTCGACAGCCTTCTCGCGCGTGACAGCTTCGCCAGCGTCTCTCACGCCATAGGCTCCGGCCGCAGCGCCTGGCTGTAACGCCCAGTCCAAGCCCTTTCACCTTTGCACAAATATCCCACGGGGGTCCGGGGGTGTGTAACCCCCGGCGACCGGCAACCATCAGGACGCTCTTCCCGCCGGCGCTGGTGATCAGATCGCTTTGCCCGATCGCGCAGGCGATCAAAACGCCTTGAACGTCATCGTCGTCAGGGTGCGCTGGATGTCTGGAATGTCGAAAAGCCTGGACGACAGGTAATGTCCGGTCTCCTGATCATCCGGGATATAGACCTTGGCGATCAGGTCATAA
>JANPJZ010000012.1:0-22069 GCA_031425795.1 Rhodobacter sp.
CGCACCAGCGGCTCGCCGCCGGTGATGCGGATCTTGGTCACCCCGCGCGCAATGAAGCCGGTGGCGAGATCGTAAAGCTCCTCAAGGCTGAGCACTTCCTTCTTGGGGAGGAAGGTCATGCGTTCGGGCATGCAGTAGGAGCATCTGAGGTCGCAGCGGTCGGTGACCGACAGGCGCAGGTAGGTGATGCGGCGCATGAAGGCGTCGACCAGCGGCGCCTGAGCCTCCGCCGCGTCGCGCAGCAGGATCAGATCGGGCTTGCGCGGGGCCGAAATGCTGGCGGGCTTTGACACGGTTTCATCCATCGCATGACAGATACTGCCCTGTCACCCCTCGCGCATCTGCCAAAAAGCGTAAGGTTGCCGCGCGTGCCTCGCCGGGGCTGCCGGCGACGACATTCACCCGCTTGGGGGCGGCCTCGCGCGCCAGATCGCGGGCGAGTGCGAGACGCCAGTCGCGGTGGTCGTGGGGAGCGGGGGGAGCGGGGGGCAGGATGATCGCGAGCGCGCTAACCTCGGGATCGGCCAGAAACGCGCGGGCTGCTGCGAGGTGGAGCGCCATGAACGCCCCCGCCGCGCCGAGTGCGCTCTCCGGCAGCAAGCCGACCTCGAGCTCGCGCATCACCGGATCAGCCCCCGTGCTCCGGGCGCCGGTTGCGGTGCAAGGTGATGCCGATCTGCTCGCTGCCTTCGGCAATCGCGAGCTTGACGATCTTCACCGTCACCGCCTCGACACGCCTGTCCTGCACGAACAGCGTCTCGCAGATATGATCGGCCACCGCCTCGATCAGCTTGAAGTGCACGCCCGCAGGCAGCCCCCCGGAGGCGGCGAATTTGAGGTCCATGTAGTTCTTGCTGGCATCGAGCGGCGTGTCGGGACCGTAGCGTTCCGCGATTGCATAGCGCGCTGCAATGGAGATGCGCAGCGGCTGGGGCTGGCCGGTCTCCTCGGAATAGATGCCGGTAAGGACATCGACGACGAGATCGTTGACTTCGAGGGTGAGAGAATCGGTCATGGAAGCGCCCTTAGACGGGATTGCTCCAACGCGCGAAGATTGCGGTCGGGAGCAAACGCCCCGCCTCACCTTCCTCGCGCACCGCAAGGTCGCCGTGCTCGATTGTGCCCGGCAGCGCGCCGAGCGCCTCTTCAAGCAACCCGGCGATGGCAAGGCTGCTCATTCGCACCGCATAGACGGTGAGGAACAAGAAGCGGCTGCTCGCATCGAGCAGGCGCGCGCAATCGGTGACGAGGCCGGGGAGATGCTCCTCCAGCCGCCACACCTCGCCGTCGGGCCCGCGCCCGAACTTCGGGGGATCGAGGATGATCCCGTCATAGCGCCTTGTCCGCCGCACCTCGCGCGCAGTGAACTTAGCTGCATCGTCGGTGAGCCAGCGGATCGGGCGATTGTCCATGCCCGAAAGCGCGGAGTTCTCGCGCGCTTGCGCGACCGATTTCTTCGACGCGTCGACGTGCGTCACCTTCCCGTGGCCTGAGAGCGCCAGCGAGCCGACGCCGGTGTAGCCGAACAGGTTGAGCGTCTCCGCCTCGGTCATTTCGCCGAGCTGTCCGCGCATCCAATCCCACACCGGTGCCATGTCGGGGAAGAATTGCAGGTGCCGGAAGGGTGTCGGGCGGGCGGTGAAACGCACCTCGTTCCAGGCGAGCTCCCAGCCCTCGTCAGGCAGGCGCCCGGCAAACTGCCAGCGCCCGCCGCCGTCTTCGTCCGATCCGGGGATGAACTCGCCGTCGGCCTGCCAGTTGTCGATGCGCGGATGCCACAGGGCTTGGGGCTCGGGCCGGATGAACGAATGCGGGCCGAACGCCTCCCACTTGCGCCCTGCCCCGCTGTCGAGCAGGCGATACGAATCCCACCCGGTGCATTCCATCACCAGCGGCTGCTGGACGAGGTTCGCCATCAATGTGCGCCGGAAGCTGCTGCGTGGCCGAGCACATGGTCGCGGGTGGTGGCATAGTCGCCGGCCAGCTCGAGGAAGCTTTCCTCGCGCCCGAACAGGTCGCCGACGCGCGCCGGGAGCGAGGGCCGCACGCCGATCGCGCGCTCGACCGCGTCGGGGAACTTGGCGGGGTGCGCGGTGGCGAGGGTGATGATCGGCACGCCCGCGGGCACGCTTGCGGCCACGGCCTGCGCACAGTGCAGCCCCACACCGGTATGCGGGTCGATGATCTGCCCGGCGTGGCGATAGGCCCATTGCAATGCGCGGGCGGTATCGACTTGATCGGCGCGCGCGCTGGTGAACAGTCCGGCGGTGCCTTGCGTCTGCGGGTTGGTGAGCTGCATCGCCTTGGTCGCTTCGAAGGCGTGCATCTGGGCTGCCATCGCCGCCCCGTCGCGCCCGCCTGCATCGAACAGCAGGCGTTCGAAATTGGAGCTGACCTGAATGTCCATCGACGGGGTGATAGTCTCGGTCACGCCGCCCGCCGAATAGTCGCCGCTCGACAGCGCGCGGTGCAGGATGTCGTTGATGTTGGTGGCAACGATCAGCTGCTCGATAGGGAGACCCATCTTGGCCGCGACATAGCCTGCAAACACATCGCCGAAATTGCCGGTGGGCACCGAGTAAGCCACCGTCCGATCCGGCGCGCCAAGCTGCAAGGCCGAGGCGAAGTAGTAGACCACCTGCGCCATCAGCCGCGCCCAGTTGATCGAGTTCACCGCGCCCAGGTTGAGCGTCGTGGTCACGTCCCCGTCGGTGAACATGCGCTTCACATGCGCCTGCGCGTCATCGAAACTGCCCTCTATGGCGAGGTTGTGGACATTGGGGCTGAGCACCGTGGTCATCTGGCGGCGCTGCACGTCGCTCACCCGGCCCTTGGGGTGAAGCATGAAGATTTCCACGCGCTCCAGCCCGGCGACCGCCTGAATCGCGGCGGACCCCGTGTCCCCGCTGGTCGCGCCGACAATCGTGAGCCGCTCGCCGCGCCGGTCGAGGAAGGTTTCGAACAGGCGGCCGAGCAATTGCAGCGCGACGTCCTTGAAGGCCAGCGTCGGGCCGTGGAACAGTTCGAGCAGCCAGTGCTGCTGATCCAGCTGCACAAGCGGAGCGACCGCAGTGTGGCCGAAATCGCCATAGACCGTGTGGCAGAGGCTGAGCAATTCATCCTCGGTCAGGCTGGGCGTGACGAACGGCGCCATGATCCGCGCGGCAAGATCGGGATAGGCCAGCCCGCGCATCGCGCGAATCTCGTCTGTGCTGAAGCGCGGCCATTCGGCAGGCACATACAGCCCCCCGTCGCTGGCGAGGCCGGCCAGAGTCACCCCTTCAAAATCGAGCGCCGGTGCGCTGCCGCGTGTCGAGACGTATTGCATGGGAATGAGCGCCTAACGCTGCTTCCGCCGCAATGCCAGCACGTAGATGACGAGCGCGGTCAAGGCGAAGAAGAACCACTGCCCGGCATAGGCGAGGTGATTGTTCGGCAGGTCGCCAGGATCGGGCTTGGCGAGCGGCTGGAGACCGGCGACCGCCGGGTCAGCGACAAGCCTTGGCCCCGAGGCAATCACGCCAGCGAGTTTTCCGCCAGCGAAGGCTGGCTTGGCTAGATCGCGGCTGAACCCGAGATCGACCTTCACCGCGGCGCCCTTGCTAACCTTGCAAGTCGCCCGATGCGCCCAGCCCTTTGCTCCCGTCGCGGCTGAACCTGCGACCGGTTCCACATCGAGCACTTCGAGGCAGTCAATCAGGCTGCGGCGGAAAAGCACATCGTCGCCCTTGTCATTGAGGGGGAAGATAACAGGATTTAGCTCGCTAGCTGCTGCCACATATCGCGCGACAAGCGCTTCCTTCTCCTTCAACCGGCCCAGTTGCCAGATGCCAAGCGCGATCATGGTGGCGACAGCCGCCAGCACGATGATCGTCGAGAATATCGGAATGCGGCGGGCGGTCATGGCTGCTGGCGTTCCTCGTATTGGTGATAGACCCACATGGTCTTGTAGAACCGCAAGGCGTAGATCACGCCGCCAACCGTCAACGGCCCCCAGACCAGTAGCGAAAGCAAAAGGGGCGGGCGCAGCCATTCGTCGATGCCGAGCGCGGCCATGATCAGCGCCAGCGCCAGCAGCATCGTCACCAGCCCCACGAACCGCCCGCCGCGTTCGAGAGCCGTGATGTCGAGCCCGCAATCGCTGCATTCATGCGCCAGCGCGGCAGGTGCGGCGAACAAGGTCTTTGCTCCGCAGCGGGGGCACAAACCGGAAAGGGCAGCGCGGGGGAGTGAAACTCCCAGCCCCGGCTGCCCCTTCTTATCCGTCGGACTTTCGTCCGGAACCATCAGTGGTATTCAGCGCCCCAGCCGCCCCAGACATAGATCGAGACGAACAGGAACAGCCACACCACATCGACAAAGTGCCAGTACCACGCCGCCGCTTCGAAGCCGAAGTGCTGGCGCGAGGTAAAGTGTCCGAGATAGGTGCGATAGAGGCAGACCGCGAGGAAGATCGTCCCGATGATGACGTGGAACCCGTGGAAACCCGTCGCCATGAAGAACGACGCGCCATAGATGTTGCCCGCAAAGCCGAAGGCTGCATGGCTGTACTCGTAGGCCTGCATGCCCGTGAAGACGACGCCAAGGCCGATGGCCAGGATCAGACCGTTCACAAGGTCCTTGCGGTTGTTCTCATGCACGAGGGCATGGTGTGCCCAGGTGGCTGCGCAGCCGGACAAGAGCAGGATCAGGGTGTTGATGAGGGGCAGGTGCCAAGGGTCGAACGTCTCGATCCCGGCGGGGGGCCAGACACCATCAACCGTCGGGCTGTTCGGCCCCATCGGATACATGCGGTGCTTGAAGAAGGTCCAGAACCAGGCCGCGAAGAACATCACCTCGGACATGATGAACAGGATGAAGCCGTATTTCAGCCCAAGCCGCACGACGGGGGTGTGATCCCCGGCCTGGCTTTCCTGGACGACTTCCGACCACCAGGCGAACATCACGTAAAGCACGCCGGCCAGACCGATCAGCGCCAGCCAATAGCCGCTGACGAAGTCGCCGAAGCTGTAGCCGGTGTCGGGCGTGCCGTCCGGAGCGTGCATGCCAAGGACCGCGCCGAACAGCATGAGGATCGCAGCAAGCGCCCCGGCCAAAGGCCAGATCGACGGCGGCAGGACGTGGTAATCGTGGTTCTTTGCGTTGGCCATGGCCGACGGTTCCCTCGTTTTCTGGGTCAGTTCACCGCACCGGCGTTGGGCGCGGCGGGAGTGGCCACCGCAGCCTGCTCTTCAGGCAGCGGCGTTTCGTGGAAGGTATAGCTCAGCACGATCTCATTCACAAACCGGCCTTCTTCATCCTCGACCATGGCGGGATCGATATAGAAGCTGACCGGCATCTGCACGGTCTCGCCGGGCTGCAGGACCTGCTCGGTAAAGCAGAAACACTCGATCTTGGTGAAGTAGCCGCCAGCGGCATAGGGAAACACGTTGAAACTGGCGGTGCCTGCCACCGGGCGCTTTGCGGGGTTGTGCGCCTCGAAGAAGGCGAGCCCGGTTTCGCCGATCCGGATATCCATCGAATGGACCACCGGCTTAAACGTCCAGGGCATCCCCTGCTCAAGCGAGGCGTCAAAGCGCACCTTCACCGTCTGATCCAGAATGACGTCGGCGCCGGTCGCGGCCACCGATGTGGCGCCACCAAAGCCGGTGACCCGGCAGAACCAGTCATAGAACGGCGGGATAACTACGATCGTCGTGAAGACCAGTGTGACCACCAACGCCACAAGCTGTGTCAGCGTCCGGTTCTTGCCCTGCAACCGCGGAAAGATCATGCGCCATCCTCCGCCGGGGCGGGTTCCTGCGGGACCAGTTCCGGCTGGACGACATGGTCATAGCCCTGCATCGGGTCGCCGCGCTGCACCTTGACGACCGTCAGCGCGAAGACCAGTGCCACAAAAAGCGCCAGCGTCACGCCAAGACCAAGGTTCCGGCTGAACCGCCGCTTGTGCAGCTCATGCGTCGGACGAAACACCATCACAAGCCCCCCATGCCGTAAGACCGCAGCGCCGCCTCGACAAGGTAGGCCGCGAAATGCAGGAACAGGTAAAGAAGCGAGAACCGGAAGAACGCCTTTTCCACGCTGTAGCGGTCGGCTTCCGCCACCGCCTCGTCCCGCCGCCAGATCCGGATGGCACCCACCACAAACCACGCGTTCAGCGCCACCGTCACCGCCAGGGTGACCCACCCCCCCAGCGAGGTCAGCGCAGCCGCCACCGCCACCGGAACCAGCAGCAGCGTGTAAACCAGGATATGCCGCCGCGTCGACGCGCGCCCGTGGGTCACCGTCAGCATCGGCACGCCGGCGGTGTGGTAGTCCCCCTTCATGAACAGCGCCAGCGCCCAGAAGTGCGGCGGCGTCCACATGAAGATCAGCGCGAACATCAGCACCGCCTCGACCGAGACGCTTCCCGTTGCCGCCACCCAGCCGATCATCGGCGGGAAGGCCCCGGCAGCACCGCCGATGACGATGTTCTGCGGCGTCAGGCGCTTAAGCCACATCGAGTAGACGACGGCATAAAAGAAGATCGTGAAGGCCAGCAACCCCGCCGCGACAAGATTGGTCGCAAGGCCAAGCATCACGATGCTGATCCCCGACAAGGCCATGCCGATGCCCAGCGCCTCACCGCCCTGAACGCGGCCCGAAGGCACGGGGCGCCCCGCCGTGCGTTTCATCAGTGCATCGATATCGGCATCCCACCACATGTTCAAAGCGCCCGAGGCCCCTGCCCCCAATGCGATGAACAGGATCGCCGCCACGGCCTCGACCGGGTGCAGGGCCACCGGCGCAACCAGCAACCCGACCAGCGCGGTAAAGACCACCAGCGACATCACCCGTGGCTTCAGAAGCGCGACATAGTCGCCAAAACCCGCGTCATGCGGTTCGGCGTCTGCGCCCTGGAATGCTCCGATATCGCTCATCCGGTCCTGCTTCTTGACTTGGCCCGTTCGGGAAGGAGGCCGTCACCGGCCCCCTGCCCGCCGCTGCATTCGGCGTCTTCAGTCGTTCAGTGCGACGTCCACCTGGCCGGTGGCCGGATCAGCCTGCGACAGCGTCAGATCGCCGGTCTTCGCGCGTGCCAGCCAGTCGACATAGGCCGCTTCCGAGACGACCTTGACGGTGATCGGCATGTAAGCATGCATCTGGCCGCAAAGTTCCGAGCATTGGCCGAAATAGACGCCCTCCCGCTCCGGGGTGAACCAAAGTGCGGCGATACGGCCCGGAACGGCATCCTGCATGACGCCGAAAGCAGGGATCTTCCACGAATGGATGACGTCTGCTCCGGTGACCTGGATCACGATGGTCTTGCCCACCGGCACGACCACGGCAGTATCCGTCGCCAGAAGGAACTGCTCGCGCGTGTAGCCGGCGGCGACAAGCTCTGCCTCGACCTCGGGCGTCAGCATGTTGTTGCCGCCCAGTGAAGGCGAGCCAATCATGAAGCTTTCAAAGGCCAGCGTCGCGCCATCCGCCGTCTGCTCGTCGACGTACTCATAGCCCCAGTACCACTGGTACCCCGTGGCCTTGATGGTCACGTCGCCCACCGGAATTTCCTGTTGCTTGAACAACACCGGCAGCGAAAAGGCCCCGATGAACACCAGGATCACGATCGGCACGACAGTCCATGCCACTTCCAGCGGCGAGTTGTGGGTAAAGCGTGCCGGCGTCGGGTTCCGCTTGGAATTGTACCGGATCATCACGTAGATCAGCAGGCCCGTGACGAAGATCACGATCCCGGTGATCAGAAACAGCAGCATCCCGTCCAGCCAGTAGACGTCGCGCGCGTTCGCGGTGCCAGCGGGCTGAAAGCCCATCGCCCCGTCCAGCGGCTGGCCGACGATCTCGAGTGCCTGTTGGGCAAGGGCTGCCCCGGCCATGAAGCTTGCGGCCAGGGCCGCGGCAAAACCGGTCAACGCAGTGGTGAGGCGCATGTCTTGTTCCTGTTCGTGAGGCGGCCTGTCGCCGCCCTTTTCGGGCCCGCCGCACTGGGCAGAATCCCGTTTTCATCCTGTGCGCTTAAAACCATAAGGAAGCCCGCACGACAAGCGAAACCGTTGCGACAAAGCAGCACCCTTGGCCCCTTCCCTCGTCGAAAAGGACAACACGGGCCGGCTTGGCGGTCAGGCCGAGTTTGCCACGCTCGATCAGGCGCGAGTCTCCTTGCCCGGTTCCCACCCCGTGCCCACGGGCCAGCCGGGCAATCCCCGCTTGACCCCGGCCCCCGCCAGCCCCACCTATGGCATCTCCCCGACATGAGGCCATGATGTCAGAAGACCCCTTCCGCCCGTTCGACACCCACCTTGACGAAGCCGCAGCGCTCGCCACCCTGCGCGCCGCGACCGACGGGGCCGACGACGGCGATCTTTTCCTCGAACGCCGCCGGGCGGAGGCGATTGTCCTCGACGACGGTCGCATCCGCCAGGCCACCTATGACGCCAGCCAGGGCTTCGGCCTCCGCGCTGTCCGGGGCGAAGTCGCAGGCTACGCCCATTCGACCGAGATCACCGAATCCGCCCTTCGCCGCGCGGCCGAGACGGCCCGCCTCGCCGTAGGCTCCGGCGGTGGCACGCTGGCCGACAGCCCGCGCGGCACCAACACCCGCCTCTACCGCCCCGACGACCCGATGGCCGAGGCGACCTTCCCGGTGAAGATCGAGCTTCTGCGCGAGATTGATGCCCATGCCCGCGCTCTGGATCCCAGGGTCGTGCAAGTCTCCGCCACCCTCGCCGCGAGCATCCAGGAGGTTGAGATCCTCCGCCCCGACGGCCTCCGCCTGACCGATATCCGCCCAATGGCCCGCCTGAATGTCTCGGTGATGATCGAAGAGAACGGCCGCCGCGAACAGGGCGGCACCGGCAAGGGCGGCCGCTACGGTCTGGCCCAGCTAATGCCGCCCGACACCTGGAAACCCATGCTGGCCGAGGCGCTGCGCATCGCGCAAGTCAACCTCGGCGCGGTGGAGGCGCCTGCCGGCGTGATGGACGTGGTCCTCGGCCCCGGCTGGCCCGGCATCCTTTTGCACGAAGCCATCGGGCATGGGCTTGAGGGCGACTTTAACCGCAAGGAAACCTCGGCCTTCGCCGGGCTGATGGGCCAGCAGATCGCGTCGAAGGGCGTGACCGTCCTCGACGACGGCACGATCCCCGACCGTCGCGGCTCCATCTCCATCGACGATGAGGGCACGCCCTCCGCGAAGAACGTGCTGATCGAGGATGGGGTCCTCGTTGGCTTCATGCAGGACCGGCAGAATGCCCGGCTGATGGGCGTCGCCCCCACCGGCAACGGCCGCCGCGAAAGCTTTGCCCATATCCCGATGCCAAGGATGACCAACACCTACATGCTCTCGGGCCCCGACGACCCGGCGGGGATCGTGGCCTCGCTAAAGGACGGGATCTACGCCGTCGGCTTCGGCGGCGGTCAGGTCGACATCACCTCCGGCAAGTTCGTGTTCTCCTGCACCGAGGCCTACCGCGTGAAGAACGGCGTCATCGGTGCCGCCGTGAAGGGGGCCACGCTGATCGGCGACGGCGCGACCGCGCTGAAAGGCATCCGCGCCATCGGCAACGACCTGGCACTGGACCCCGGCATCGGCAATTGCGGCAAGTCCGGCCAATGGGTGCCGGTCGGCGTAGGGCAGCCGACGCTGCTGATCGGCGGCCTCACCATAGGGGGTGCCGCGGCCTGAGCATCGGGCGCAAACTTTTCGAAAAGTTTTGCAAAATCCTTCGAAGGTTTTTGGCCTGGCCCGGCCGATTCGCCCAACAAGGTTAATCTGGCGATTGCCTGCCGCGCATATGGGCGGATGCCAGACGCGTGCCAGACGAATGCCAGACGCCGGAAATTTGCGAAACACCCCGAGTTAAGCCCGCGATCTCAGGGCCTTGCCCGCTAACGCCCGAACTTCCCCTTCAACGCGTCGGCAAACGCATTCCCACCCCCCTCAGATCCGGCACTCGTCGGCCCGCGCACCGGCTTTGGCGGGGGCGCACCCCTTTCCCGCACCGCCTCGCGCGCGTCGGCGCTGCCGGATTTCATCGTCAGGCCGATCCGCTTTCTGGCGACATCCACCTCGACCACACGCACCTTGACCACATCCCCAGCCTTCACAACGGCATGGGGGTCCTTCACGAAACTGTCGGACAACTGGCTCACATGCACCAGCCCGTCCTGATGCACCCCTACGTCGACAAAGGCCCCGAAAGCCGCGACGTTGGTCACCGTGCCCTCCAGCAGCATCCCCGGCTTCAGGTCGCGGATGTCGTCCACACCATCGGCAAAACTCGCCGTCTTGAACGAAGGCCGAGGGTCACGCCCGGGCTTTTCCAGTTCCGCCAGAATGTCCTTCACCGTGGGCAGTCCAAAGCGGGCATCGACGAAATCGCGCGGCTCGACCGACTTCAGCACCCCCGGTTCGGCCATCACCGACCGCAGGTCACGCCCGCAGGCGGCGACGATTTTCCTTGCAAGGTCATAGGCCTCCGGGTGGACGGACGAGCCATCCAGCGGCTCCTTCCCGCCCGAGATCCGCAGGAACCCCGCCGCCTGCTCAAAGGCCTTCGGCCCCAGACGCGCAACTTTCAGCAGTTCCCGCCGAGTGGCAAACGGCCCGTTGGCATCGCGGTGCGCCACGATGGCTTCCGCCAGTCCCGGCCCCACCCCCGACACCCGCGCCAGAAGCTGCGCAGAGGCCGTGTTGAGGTCCACCCCCACTGCGTTCACCGCGTCTTCGACCACAGCCTCAAGGCTGCGCCCAAGCCGGTGCTGGTCCACGTCATGCTGATATTGCCCGACGCCGATGGCCTTCGGCTCGATCTTCACCAACTCGGCCAACGGGTCCTGCAATCGCCGGGCAATGCTGACCGCCCCGCGCAAGGACACATCGAGGCCGGGGAACTCCTTCGCCGCCAACTCGCTGGCTGAATAGACCGAGGCCCCCGCCTCGCTGACGATGACCTTCACCGGCTTCTCCCCCGGCAACACCGCCAGGATATCGGCCACCATCTTCTCGGTTTCCCGGCTGGCGGTCCCGTTGCCGATGGAGATCAGCTTAACCCCATGTTTTCCAATCAGTTTTGCCAAGCTGACCTGGGCGCCCCGCAGATCATTCCTTGGCTGGAACGGATAAACCGTCTCGGTCTCCAGCACCTTGCCGGTGCCGTCCACCACCGCCACCTTGACGCCCGTCCGTATGCCCGGATCAAGGCCCATCGTGGCTTTTCCCCCGGCAGGGGCGGCCAGCAGCAAGGCCTTGAGGTTGCGTGCGAAAACGCGGATCGCCTCGGCCTCAGCCGCCTCACGCAGTTCCGCCATCAGGTCCAGCGTCAGGTTGGTCCGCAGCTTCACCCGCCAGACCCAGGCCGCGCTATCGCGCAGCCAGCGGTCACCCGCACCCTGCCCGTTGGCTGCCAGCGCCGCGCCACAGGCCCGCTCTGCCGGGCTGTCGCCACGCGGCGCGTCTGGGTCAACCGCAAGGTCCAGCATCAGGAACCCCTCATTCCGGCCGCGAAACATCGCGAGCGCACGGTGGCTGGGCGTGCTGGACCAAGGCTCGGAATGGGCGAAGTAGTCGGAGAACTTCGCGCCTTCCGCCTGCTTGCCCTCGACCACAGTCGAGGTCAGCCGCGCCACCTGCTTCATATGGCTCCGCAAGCGACCAAGAAGCGAGGCATCCTCCGCCAGACCCTCGGCCACGATATCCCGCGCGCCCTCCAGCGCCGCTTTCGTGTCCGGCACCGCCTCGGTGAGATAGCCTGCAGCGATGACCACGGGGTCCGCCGCCCGATCCGCCAGAATGGCATCGACCAGCCCCTGCAAGCCGTTCTCCCGCGCAATCATCGCCTTGCTGCGGCGCTTCGGCTTGTAGGGCAGGTAGATGTCCTCGAGTTCGGCCTTCGTCACCGCCTTCCCGATTGCTGCCTCCAGATCATCGGTCATCTTGCCCTGCTCGCGGATCGATCCGGCAATCGCGGCCCGCCGTGCCTCAAGCTCCCGCAGGTAGACCAGCCGTTCCGCCAGGTTGCGAAGCTGTGTGTCATCAAGCCCCCCCGTCACCTCCTTGCGGTAGCGGGCGATGAAGGGGACCGTGGCGCCCTCGTCCAGAAGCGTGATCGCCGCGGTCACCTGTGCGGGCGTGGCGGCAATCTCGGCGGCAATGGTGCGGGGGATCAGGGTCAGGCTCATGCGAATCCTCAAGGTCTCGGGGACAGCTTAGCCGCAGCACGACGCCCGGGTGAAGGGGCGGGCCGGTAGGCTTCGAGAAAAGAGGAATGGTACAGCTTCCCCGGCTCGAACGGGGGACCCCCAGATCCACAATCTGGTGCTCTAACCAACTGAGCTAAAGCTGCACTCGGTGGCGCAATACCCCCAAGGCGGGTGCGATGCAAGCCTTCCGGCGTGATTTCCGACCGCAACCTGCCGCTGGCCCCGCACGGACGCGGCATCACCCCTCTGGACAGCGACCGCCCCCTGCGCTAGCCAATCGCCATGGGCATCAACTCGACCAGTGACATCGCCGCAAATCTGCAGATCGGCCCGACCGATGCAGGAATGGTGCGTATCTATGTCGAAGCCGAAGGTGGCATCAACCTACCGTTGGACTTTGACCCGGAAGAAGCCGAAGAGATCGCGGACGAGCTGCGCGCCGCCGCCGAAGCCGCGCGGGCGGTGGGTGCCAGACCGGCCCCGAAACCGAAGCGCCGCTGATCTCGCAGACGACAAGCCCCGCTCGAGGATTTTGCCACTTCCTCGCTTAGGGAGTTACCCCCTAGCCCGCAAAGGCGAGCCCGAAGCCGGGGTCGCGCAACCCCTGCAGCCGCCCCGCCGCCGCACGGGCGAAGGTCCTCAGCACCACCTTCCGCCGCGCGCCTGACAAAGGGGTTTCGGGTGCCATGCGCATCACTTCCGCATCGTAGGGGTCGGCGAGGATCAGCCCCGAACCCTCGGGCAGAAGATCGGCCGGAAAATCCGCGTCGACTGCCCAGAAGAATCTGTCGCACCAGTCGAGGTAGCCCTGCCACTTGCGATCCGCACGGAAATCCGCCCGGCCGGATTTGCATTCCACCACCCAGATCTCGCCGCGCGGTCCAAGCGCCATCACATCAACCCGCAATCCGGCGCAGGGAATGACCTCTTCGACGCAGACGAAGTCCAGGGCGCGCAGGCCCCGGCATACGCCCCGCTGCAGCCGCTGGCCGGGGAGGGGTGGCAGGGCGTCAAACTGTGGGTCGGCACTATCCATTTGGCGATGATGAACCAAAGGTGAACATCTGTCCAGCCTTGCACCCGACCCATCCTGCGCCTATCTTCATCAGTGGCGGGTTCTGCTCCTCACGTGCGAGGCCTTTTTTCCAGTGGCCGATAAGCAAACGCACGGGGGCTGGCTCTGACAGGATCCTGGTCCTGTTATCTGGTTCCCACCTGAGACCTCTGGCTCTCGGGAAAATCCCGGCACTCCACGGCTGCTGCGGGCCCGCCACCTTCCCGCCAGATACGCAAAAGAAAACGGGGCAGATTCCCCTGCCCCGTTTCCTGTCGTGGTCGTGATTTTTAGAAGCCGACAACCAGAGAGACGCCAAAACGGTTGTCCGTCTTGTCTTCGTTCGAGTCGTCGTACTCGGTCAGGTAGCTGATCCGGGTCGACAGGGTGTCGCTGGCCTGGAAGTTGACGCCGAGGTCGTTGTTCGCACGCACCGAAGAATCGGTGGACAGAACGTCGGTGTCGTTGGTCATGAAGACCGACTCGTTGAACTGCCAGAAGAACCGCGACGAAGCGATGTAGCCCACTTCAGTATCCGAATCGCCGTCAGCCTCACGCAGGTAGCTTGCACCGATACCAGCCTGCAGACGCCAGGCCATGTCCGGCTCGTTGATGATCCGGTAGCCCGGACCCACGCCGACGAAAGCATCGCGGCTGGTGTCATCACCGGTTGCAAGGCCATCGCGTTGGGCACGCGCCAGCGCGAAGAGATAGAAGCGCTCGTTCAGGTAGTAGTTCGCGTCGTAGATGGCGAAGATGTCTTCGTCGGTCTTCACGGTGTTGCCGAGTTCGTCATCGCCTTCCGAAAAGTCGACGGCCAAGCCAATGGACTGGACCCACTGACCCTGCGCATAGCGCATCCGCACGCCCAAGTTGAAGTCTTGCGAGTTGCCTTCGCCTTCGTCTGCCACATAGCTCAGCGAGGCGCTGCCCGAGAAGCCGGGCTGGTATTCCGGGAAGCCGAAGCGCGCCGCGTCCTGCGAGCGTTCCAGATCGTCTGCCACATCATCCTCGATGTCCTCGATCCGGTCGTCCAAGGCGTCGATGCCAACCAGCTCGGACTGAGCGAAAGCAGGCAGCGCAACGGTCAGGGCCAATGCCGAAACGGGAAGAAGCAGATATGCCCTCTTCATGGTAAATCCTTTCACATGAGAGACGGGCCCAGGCGGCTCCGTCCTTGTGATCCGAAGATAAGCGTTTGACCGAAAAGGAGAAATTTGGAATACTTGAGGGGTCGCCAAGAATTTCTCATGGAACCTTTTTGGGTTTCGCATTTCAGGGTCCCACCCGATTGACGCCTCATGTTTTCAACACCTTGCGGTTGCATCAGCCGTGTTTGGAAAGGCAATTACAGCCGATGCACAACGTCTGCCGTCTCTTTTTCGGCCTGCTTGACCGCTTCTGACAGTGTCCTTCCCGCCACAGCGCGCAAGGACGGGTCCATATCGTCGCGCCAGATCACCCAAGACTGCTGGCCAAACCGTGGGGCATCCTGCACCAGATGCAACGCGCCATCGGCCAGAAGCGGACGCGCGTAGCGCGCCGGCAGGTAGGCCGCAAAGGCCCGGTTCCGCAGGTAGGACGGCGCCATCGACCCCATCCCCAGGACCAGCCGGCTTTCCGCCAGCCGGGGCAAGGCCGCGTCATGGGCGCGACGGAATTCGATTCCCCAGTCCACGATGGCGTAGCGTCCATCCACGTTTGCCACCGTGCCATCCGCCCAGGGGCTGACCATCACCAACTGGTCTTCCATCAGCGGCTCGGCCGTCAGTCCCGGCCGGACCACCATGGAATGCGCCAGGACGACCTGCACCGATCCGGCAAGCAGCATCTGCACCAGCCCATCGGGTGCCGCAGTCTCGGCCCTTATCGCCACATCGGGCAGGGCCTCGCGCAGAAGGTCAAGCCAGCCGAAACCGAAGCGCGGCCAAAGCGAGGGCTGGGCGGCCAGCGCCAGTGTGGCTTGCACGTTGTCCAGTTCGGACATGCGCTGCCGGGCTTGCTCCCAATTCTGCAGGATTGCATGCGCAAAGCCGCGAAATTCGCGCCCTGCAGCCGTCAGACTGACACCCCCGTTGCGGCGATCAAACAGCGGGCGGCCGACCTGATCCTCCAGCCGCTGCACCCGAAGGGATACGGCCGATTGCGTGACGAAAAGCCGCCCGGCGGCAACTCCGAAGGATCCGGTTTCGGATACCTCCAGGAATGTCTTCAACAATTGCTGGTCCAACTCGTACGCCCCCGACTGGCAATGTCAGGAAACGCAGCCGGGGCAGTTTGGTTGCCGACCTTGGACAGATTTGCAGTTTGGTTGCCGGCCTTGGACAGATTTGCAGCGAGGGGAAGGCCCCCGATGAATCAGCGCCGTTTGGACGGAACCTTGGGGGCGACAGCCGGCACCGGAATCGGGATCAACGAGGAGTCCCGGATGCCATGTCCGCCACGCGGGCCGTCATCCTCGGCCATGCCCATGATGCTGAAGGCAAACTGGACGGCGGCAAAGACGATGCCGTTGAAGAAGACCATCATCAGAGCAGCCACCCAGCCGATGTCCGACGCGAGGATCAGATGCCCCAGCCCGGCCACATCCCACCAGACCAGACCGGCGGTGAAGACCGCTGCAATGCCAAAGCCGATTGCGACGCTGCGAATGTAAAGGCGGATCAGTTCGGGCATTTTGGCACCTCCATGCATCTTACGAAGCTAGGGTCGCCCGGCCGGATTGCCAACCCTTCAGATCATGATGCGCGCGAATCCGTCGCGGAGCGCCGTGGACCAGGCCTCGCTCATTGCGCGAAAGGCCGGATCGCCCGCTTCGATCCGCCGTTTCAGGGTCACGCGGCAGGCGTCCCGTTCGATTACGGACAGGTCGAGCGGCATCCCCACCGACAGGTTGGACCGCAGCGTGGAATCCATCGACAGGAGCACGGCCTTCTGTGCGTCCGACAAGCTGGTCGACGGCTTGACCACCCGGTCGAGGATCGGCTTGCCATACTTGTGCTCGCCGATCTGCAGGAAGGGCGCGTCCTCGGTCGCTTCGATGAAGTTGCCTTCCGGGTAGATCAGGAACATCCGCATCGCTCCGCCCTTGCGCTGACCCGCCACGATCATGCTGCAGCTTGCGCCTTGCGCGGCGGAAAGCTTGTGGTCGATTTCCTCGCGCACCTTGCCCAGCTTGGAGCCGACGATCTCGGCCACCTTCAGCATCGTCGGGGCCAGCATAATGCTGGTGTCCGGCGTGGCCTCGGGGTCCTCGATCGCCTCGCGCAGCTGCGCCAGCGTGGTCTGGCTGACCGACAGACTGCCCGCGGTCATGATGGTGATCACCCGCTCACCCGGATCCTCGAAGGTGAACATCTTTCGATAGGTCGAAATGTTGTCGAGCCCGGCATTGGTGCGGGTGTCAGAAAGCAGAACCATGCCCTCGTTCAGCAAAAGCCCGACGCAGTAGGTCATCACCGTCTCCCTGTCTGGTGGGCGAGCCTATTGGCTTGCCTGCAGGACCGCAACGGTCACATCCATCTCTTCTTTTCCCCCACCCCGCGCGATGCCCCGGATCGGAGCTGCATCCTGTGCGTCAAAGCCTGACCCCAACCGGATATAGCGGTCATCCGGGCAGCAGCGGTTGGCGGGGTCGAAGCCAACCCAGCCCAGGCCGGGAATGTGCACCTCAGCCCAGGCATGGGCTGCCTCATGCGCCTGCCCGTCCGCGTCCGAGAAGAGATAGCCCGAGACATAGCGCCCCGGCATCCCCCGCACCCTCGCCACTGCAATCAGCGCATGGGCATGGTCCTGGCAGACGCCTTCCCCAAGCGCGAGGGCCTCGGCCGCCGTGGTATGCGCCCCCGTTACGCCGGGCCGGTAGGCGATGGCATCGGCAACAAGCGCGCTCAGGCCATGGGCCAGCTCCAGCGGGTCCGCGCCTTGCGCCTTCAGCGCCAGCGCACCCAGCGCCGTGTCGGCCCGCGTCGGCACCGTGGCCCGCATGTAGCAGTCCGGCGTGACCGTCTCCTTGTGGCCACGCAGCACGCCGGTCAGGTCCACCGTTTCGACCGTGCCCCGGACATGGACCGTGACCTCGGTCACCGGACCGGTCACCGTCCAGCCCTGCACCGCATCCCCCGCCCCGTCGCGGAACGCCGACCCCCGCACCCCGCCGCTGACCGAAATTTCCCAGTCCAGCACCCGCTGCCCGGCAAAGGCCGAGGGCGTCAGCCGGTGGCTCTGCACCACCGTCCGCACCGCCCGGTCGTAATGATAGCGCGTCACATGGTCCACGGTCAGCCGCATCAGCGCATTTCTCCGCTCAGGTAAGCCGCGTTGATCGCCACGGCCAGATCCGCGGCCTCGGCGATGTAGCGGCTCAGGTATTCGTGCAGCCCCTCGTCGAAGATGGCGTCCACGCTCGTGCCCTCAACCTCTGCCAGCAAGGCCCGTGCCTTCTCCTGCGCCACCGTTTCGCGACCGTAGGCCTTGGCCACCCGGCCCATGTGGTTCACCAGCCCTGCCGAGCAGGTCGCCAGCGACCGTGGCGATTGCGGGTTCAGGATCAGGAAGTCGGCGATCTTCGCCGCCGTCACCTCGCCGCCATAGGCCCAGTGAAACGCCCGCTGCGCCCCCATCGCGCGCAAGAGCGTGGTCCATTGATAGTTATCCAATCCCGAGCCGACGTAATCCACCTTGGGCAGCAGGACATAGTATTTCACGTCCATCAGCCGCGCGGTGTTGTCGCCGCGCTCCAGATAATAGCCGATGTTCAGGAAGTTGAAGCCATCGTTGCGCAGCAGGGTCGCGTCGATCGCGCCGCGCAGCATGGCGGCATGGCGCATCACCCAGTCGGTGAGCCGGCTCAGCTCCAGCTGCGACCGGGGGGTGCGCTCCAGCGCCTTCAACTCCTGGAATGCGGTGTTCAGCGCGTCCCAGACCTGGCTTGTCAGCGCCGTCCGCACGATCCGCCCGTTTTCCCGCGCCGAGGTGATGCAGCTTGCCACGGAGGATGGGTTGTCGTGGTCGAAGAACAGGAAGCTCTCGATGTTGCGCTGCACCGGGTCGCCATATTTCTTGGCAAAGGAATCGGCCATGCCGGTGGCTTGCAAGAGGCTGTCCCACTCGCTGCGATAGCCATGCGCCGAGGGCAAGAGGCTGATCCGGCTCCCCACTTCCAGAAGCCGGGCGAGGGTATCCGCCCGCTCCATGTAACGCGCGATCCAGTAGAGGTTGTCTGCCGTCCGGCTCAGCATGGCGGCGTTCCCTTCACCCCAGCCCGCCCCCAGGCGGAGATGGGCAGGCAGCCCTCCCGGACCCCGTCAGCCTGCCACAGCGGGCGCACGTCAATCGCCCGCAGACCACCTTCTTTCGCAGAAGGGACAGCCGATGTTGAGGATACTGCCAACCCCCGCCCCACAACCGACCGGGCGCCAGGGCACCTCCCTCCCCTCCCGTGGGGAAGGGCTGGGGTGGGGGGACACCCGGTTGCGCCAGAACTGACACCCGTCACTGCCGCACCGCTCATTCCGCCAGCACCCAGGTATCCTTCACCCCGCCACCCTGGGACGAGTTCACCACCAGTGATCCCTCCTTCAGCGCCACCCGGGTCAGGCCGCCGGGCACCAGTTCGATCCGCTCTCCCACCAGGCAATAGGGCCGCAGGTCCACATGCCGGGGGGCCACGCCCTCGTCGACAAAGGTCGGCACCGACGACAGCGCCAGCGTCGGCTGCGCGATGTAGTTGTTCGGGTTCTCCACGATCTTCGACCGGAACCGCTCCACCTCCTCGCGGCTGGCCTTGGGACCGACCAGCATCCCGTAGCCGCCCGAGCCATGGACCTCTTTCACCACCAGTTCCGGCAGGTTAGCCAGCACATGCTTCAACTCATCCGGCCGGCCGCATTGCCAGGTCGGTACGTTGTTCAGGATCGGCTCTTCGCCCAGATAGAACCGCACCATGTCGGGGACATAGGTGTAGACCGCCTTGTCATCCGCGACCCCTGCCCCCGGGGCGCTGCAGATGCTCACCCCACCAGCGCGGTAGACGTCCATCAGCCCCGGAGTCCCCAACATGCTGTCGGGCTTGAAACACAAGGGATCAAGGTACGAGTCGTCGATCCGCCGGTAGATCACATCCACCCGCCGCGGGCCTTCGGTCGTGCGCATCCAGCAGTATTCGCCCTCGACAAAGAGATCCTGCCCCTCGACCAGTTCGACCCCCATCAGGTCGGCCAGAAGCGAGTGTTCGTAATAGGCGCTGTTGAAATGCCCCGGCGTCAGGATGACCACCGTCGGCTCGCCCTTGCACTTCTTCGGCGCCACACTCGCCAGCGTCCGGCGCAGCATCTCGGAATAGCCATCCACTGGCTCGATCCGGTTTTCGCGAAACAGGTCGGGGAACATGCGCATCATGATCTCGCGCGATTCCAGCATGTAGCTGACGCCGCTTGGCGTGCGGCAATTGTCCTCCAGCACGAAGAACTCGTCCGGCCCGGTCCGCACGATGTCGATCCCGACGATGTGGGAGTAGACCCCCTTCGCCGGCACGATGCCCGCCACCGCCTTCTCGTAAGCCTCGTTCTGGTAGACCAGCCGCGCCGGTATCCGACCCGCGCGGATGATCTCGCCCCGGCCGTAGACATCGACCAGAAAGGCGTTCAGCGCCCGCGCCCGCTGCTTGATGCCCTTTTCCAGCTTGGCCCATTCGGCGGCGGCAAAGACCCGGGGGAACATGTCGAAGGGGATCAGCCGGTCCGGATCGCCACCCTCGCCGTAGACCGCGAAGGTGATGCCGATGCGGCGGAACAACGCCTCCGCCTCCGCCTGCTTCAGGCTGCGCAACTCCTGGGGCATCTGCGCGACCCAGTCGTCCAGCCGCGCATAGGGTGGCCTGACACCGGTTCCCTGATACATCTCGTTGAACTGCGCCACGCTGACCCCCGACTGCCCTGGCGCTCACTAGATCAGGGGTCCCTTGCCGCGAAAAGCCCCCCGATGCAAAAACCGCCCGCCGCGTAACCACCTGCATCCTTTTTGGGCATCGCGGCCATCGGAAACCCGCTCGCACCCGTCAACCACGCCAAATTCACGCCCCCGCACCGAAACCGCCTCCCTTCCACCAACCCATGCCTGCTCTTTTCCCCAAATACTCCCGCCGGAGGCGACCCACCGCTGGCCGAAGCCCCGCCCGCGCTGCAAGAACGTCCCCCGGCAGCGCCGTCCGCGGGCCCTCGATGGGCCCAAGGACGGCTCCCCCGCCAGGGCAAGACCGCCCGCTTCAGCCCTTCCCCTGCGCAAGCCCCGTGCTACCCTTCCCAGATGGCTCAACCCGTCCTGACCTTCACCGCCGAAGGCATCTACTGCCCCGCCGGCGATTTCCACATCGACCCCTGGCGCCCCGTCGCCCGCGCGCTCATCACCCATGGCCACTCCGACCACGCCCGCTGGGGGATGCACTCCTACCTCGCCACCGACCAGGCCCTCCCCGTCATCCGCAAGCGCCTTGGCGACATCACCGCCGAGGGCATCGCCTATGGCGAGCAGCGCCGGATCGGCGGTGCCACCGTCTCCTTCCACCCCGCCGGCCACGTCCCGGGCTCCGCCCAGATCAGGGTTGAGGTGGGGGGTGAGGTCTGGGTCGTCTCCGGCGACTACAAGACCGAGGCCGACGGCCTGGCCGAGCCGTTCGAGCCCGTCCCCTGCCACGCCTTCATCTCCGAATGCACCTTCGGCCTCCCGATCTTCCGCTGGGAGCCGCAGCCGATGGTCATGGAGCGGATCAGTGACTGGTGGGCCGCCAATGCCGCCGCCGGAAAAACCTCCATCCTCGGTGCCTACAGCTTCGGCAAGGCCCAGCGCCTGATGGCCGGCCTCGCCGGGCGCGGACCGATCCTCACCCATGGCGCGGTGGAGGAGATGACCCAGACCCTTCGCCAACAGGGCTATCGCCTGCCCGAAACGATCCGCGTCACGCCCGAGGTCACCGCGAAGACTCACCCCGGCGCGCTTGCCATCGCCCCGCCCTCCGCCCTCGGCTCCGCCTGGTCCGCCCGCCTTGGCCCGAGCGAGGAGGCCTTCGTCTCCGGCTGGATGGCCGTCCGCGGCATCCGCCGCCGCCGCGCGCTGGGGACCGGGTTCGTGCTCTCCGACCATGCCGACTGGCAGGGCCTGAACGAGGCGATCAAGGCCACCGGCGCGGAAAAGGTCTTCGTCACCCACGGCTACACGGCCCCGTTCCGCCACTGGCTGGACAGCCAGGGCTATGACGCGGGAATCGTCGAAACCCAGTTCTCCGGCGATGATGCAGAGGCCGAGGTCATCGTCGACTGACCGCTACCCGGCCTTCGCCCAGTCATGCAGCGCGATCAGCACGCGCCGCAACTCCGCCCCGCGCGGGGTCAGATGATACCCCGGCCCGCTGTCGCCGTCGTCGCGGTGGCAAAGGATGTCGCGCTCCAGCAACTCTTTCAACCGCTCGGTCAGTAGCCGGTCGCTGATCCCCGGAATCGCATTGCGGATCTCGCCAAAGCGGTGCCGGCCATGCACCACGGCCCAGATCACTGCCGCGACCCAGCGCTTGCCCACAAGCTCGGCCGCGTCCTGGAACGCTGCATCAAACGGCCCCTTCCCGATCCAGCCCTCCATGTCGCGCAGCCTGTCCATCCGCCGAAGCTAGCCGATTTCGGGCCCGCTTTCGACCCCGCTTGAAAGTCCACTCACTTACTTATAATACTTATCTATAGTAATAACCAGCAAAGGAGCGACCATGCACTCGATCAATGCCCTGACCCCGGAAAACTCCACCCTTTGCCTCATCGACCACCAACC
>JANPJZ010000013.1:0-7003 GCA_031425795.1 Rhodobacter sp.
CCCGGCGCTGGCAACCTTCATCACCTACCATTTCCTGACGTCGAAAAGCAATCCACGCGGCCGCGTCTACATCGCCATGCTGAACCGCGGCATCACCGAAATGCGCGAATCTGGCGAATGGTACGACATCGTCGCCACCGGACTGGCCGAGTTCAACAAGCTCAGCCAGTAACCCGTCCGGCATCTCTTTCAGGGCCTCCGCGTTCAGCAACGCGGGGGCCTTGTTCGTTCAAATGGGCGCGCGGGTCGGTCCGGGCTTGCCGTTTTGGAACGTATGTTCCATATTCCGACATGACCTTGCCCGACCTGATATCCATATGACCCCTCCCCCAGCCAGTATCGAGGCTTTTCAGGACCGTCTTGCTGCGCTCAGTGGCCGCTTGCCCCGCAGGCTGCAGCAATGCGCGGATCATCTGTCCACTCACGCCGACCGCATCGCCCTGTCCACCGTGGCCCAGCTTGCCCAAGGCGCTGGCGTCCCCCCCTCGGCGGTCATGCGCTTTTGCCAGCTGATGGGGTTTTCCGGCTTTGCCGAGATGCAGCGCCTGTTCCGCTCTGCGCTGGCGACCGGCCTTCCCGATTATGCCACCCGGCTGGCCAACCTGAAATCCGGGCCGCACGACTCCCCGGCGGCACTGGTGGCGGAATTCGTCGAAGCTGGCCGCCAGTCGCTGGAAGCACTGGCGCAAGGTCTGGATGAAACCAAGCTTAATCAAGCCGTTGCCTGCCTCTCTGGGGCGGACACCATCCACCTTGCCGGGATGCGTCGCTCCTTTCCGGTGGTCGCCTACCTGGCCTATGTCTTCGAAAAACTGGCCATTCCGGCGCTTCTCCACGACAGCACCGGCGGCCTTGTCCATGGTGCCGCGCTGCGGCCCAAGGATGTGCTCCTCGTCGTGTCCTTCCCCCCCTATTCAGCCGAAACCCTCGCCCTTGCCCAGGTCGCCAAGGCCTCCGGTCTTGCGGTCGTTGCGCTGACGGATCCTTCCTCCAGTCCCGTCTCGCGTCTCGCGGACATCATGCTCACTGTTGCCGAGGTCGATTTTGGCGCCTTCCGGTCGCTGTCGGCGACCATTGCGCTGGCACTGTCGCTTGCCGTCGCCGTCGCGGCCCGACGTGAGGCATAGGGCTTTCCAGTCGGGCCGAAATGGAATATCCGTTCCACCACAAGGCCGACTCGGCCGCGATGGGGGGTGGTGAAGATGGGAAACGCAACGCAGCCGGGCAAGAAACCTCTCGATGTCATCACCATCGGCCGCTCTTCGGTCGACCTCTACGGCGCGCAGGTCGGCGGGCGGCTTGAAGACATGGGGTCATTCCAGAAATACATCGGCGGCTCGCCCACCAACATGGCCGCTGGCACCGCCCGCCTCGGCCTGAAATCCGCCCTCATCACCCGCGTCGGCGATGAGCACATGGGCCGCTTCATCCGTGAGGAACTCGCCCGCGAAGGCGTCGACACCCGCGGCGTCAAGACCGACCCCGAACGCTTGACCGCCCTCGTGCTCCTCGGCATCCGCGACGACAAGCAGTTCCCGCTGATCTTCTACCGCGAGAACTGCGCCGACATGGCGCTTTGCGAAGACGACATCGACGAATCCTTCATCGCCGAGGCCCGGTCGGTCGTTGCTACCGGCACCCACCTGTCGAACCCCCGGACCGAGGCTGCCGTCCTCAAGGCCCTCAACCTCGCCCGCAAACACGGGTTGCAAACCGCGCTCGACATCGACTACCGCCCCAACCTCTGGGGCCTCGCGGGCCATGGCGACGGCGAAAGCCGCTTCATCGAATCCGCCCAAGTCACCGCGAAACTGCAAGCCACCCTCCACCTCTTCGACCTCATCGTCGGCACCGAGGAAGAGTTTCACATCGCCGGCGGCACCACCGACACCATCGCCGCCCTCCGCGCCGTCCGGGCCGTCAGCCAGGCCACCCTCGTCTGCAAACGCGGCCCGATGGGCGCCGCCGCCTTCACCGGCCCCATCCCCACCTCCCTCGACGACGGGCAAACCGGCCCCGGCTTCCCGATCGAGGTCTTCAACGTCCTCGGCGCGGGCGACGGCTTCATGTCCGGCCTCCTGAAAGGCTGGCTCGACGGTGAGCCCTGGCCCACCGCCCTCACCTATGCCAACGCCTGCGGTGCCTTCGCCGTCAGCCGCCACGGCTGCACCCCCGCCTACCCGTCCTGGGAGGAGCTGCAATTCTTCCTGAAGCGCGGCGTTGTCACCCCCGCCCTCCGCAAGGACGCAGGCTTGGAGCAGATCCACTGGTCCACCAACCGCCACCGCGACCTCTCCACCATGCGCGTCTTCGCCTTCGACCACCGGATGCAGCTAGAACAGATGGAGGGCGCGACCCCGGAAAAGATCGGCCAGTTCAAGCAACTCTGCCTGCAAGCCGCCCTCGCAACAGCCAACGGCCAACCCGGCCACGGCATCCTCTGCGACAGCCGCCTCGGCCGTGACGCCCTCTTCCAGGCCGCCGGCACCGGCCTCTGGATCGGCCGCCCCGTCGAATGGCCCGGCTCCCGCCCCCTGACCCTGGAACCCGAACTCGGCCCGGACTACGGCGGCTTGCAGGAGTGGCCCCTCGATCACGTCGTCAAGGTCCTCTGCTTCGCCCACCCCGACGACGACGCGGAAACCCAAGCGCAGCAAGAGGATACCATCCGCCGCCTCTTCCACGCCGCCCGCCGCAACCGGCTGGAGTTCCTCCTCGAACTCATCCCCTCCAAGGTCGGCCCCGTCACCGACGACACCACCGCGACCCTCGTCCAGCGCTTCTACGACCTCGGCATCTACCCCGATTGGTGGAAGCTGGAGCCCTTCACCACGGACCAAGCCTGGACCAACGCCTGCGCGACCATCCAGCGCAACGACCCCCACACCCGCGGCATCGTCGTCCTCGGCCTCGACGCCAGCGAATCCGACCTTGCCGCCTCCTTCGCCCTTGCCGCCCGCCACAGCCTTGTGAAAGGCTTCGCCATCGGCCGAACGATCTTCGGCGATGCCGCCCGCGCCTGGTTCAAATCCGAAATGACTGACACCGCCGCCGTCCAGATGATGTCCGACCGCTACGCGCGCCTCTGCTCCCTTTGGGACAGCGCCCGCGAAGGAGCACCGAAATGACCACGATCCGCCTCACCGCTGCCCAGGCCATGGTGCGCTGGCTGTCCCTGCAAGCCTCCGAGGACGGCGGCCGCTTCATCGAAGGCGTCTGGGCAATCTTCGGCCACGGCAACGTCGCCGGTCTCGGGGAAGCGCTCCACGCCCACAAGGACACGCTGCCCACCTGGCGCGGCCAGAACGAACAGACCATGGCCCACACCGCCGTCGCCTATGCCAAGGCCCATCACCGCCGGAAGGCTATGGCCGTCACCTCCTCCATCGGGCCGGGGGCGACCAACATGGTCACCGCCGCCGCCGTCGCGCATGTGAACCGCCTCCCCGTCCTCTTCATCCCTGGCGACGTCTTCGCCTCCCGCGCGCCCGATCCGGTCCTGCAGCAGATCGAGGATTTCGACGACGCGACCGTCTCCGCCAACGACTGCTTCCGCCCGGTCGTGCGCTACTTCGACCGGATCTCGCGCCCCGAACACATCCTCACCGCCCTCCCCCGCGCCCTCCGCGTGATGACCGACCCCGCGAACGCAGGCCCCGTCTGCCTCGCCTTCTGCCAAGACACGCAGGCCGAGGCCTACGACTACCCGATCGACTTCTTTGAACCCCGCATCTGGCACATCCGCCGCCCCGAACCCGACCAGCGCGAGTTGGAGGCCGCCGTTGCCGCCATCCAGTCCGCCAAGACGCCCCTGATAGTGGCCGGCGGCGGCGTCCTCTACTCCGGCGCGGAACAAACCCTCCTGACCTTCGCGAAAACCCACAACATCCCCGTCGTCGAAACCCAATCCGGCAAGGGCGCGATGGACTGGGAGGAGCCCCTGCACTTCGGCTCTCCCGGCGTCACCGGCACCGGCTGCGGCAACGACCTCGCCGCCAAGGCTGACCTCGTCATCGGCGTCGGCACGCGATTTCAGGACTTCACCACCGGCAGCTGGACCGTCTTTTCCGCCCCCGGTCGCAAGCTTCTGTCAATCAACATCCACGGCTACGACGCCCACAAGCGCGCGGCCCAACCCCTTGTCGGCGATGCCAAAGTCACGCTGGAAAAGCTGAGCCAAGCCCTCGGCCAACACCGCTTCGCAGACCCCGACTTCGCCACCCGCACCAAATGGTACCAGACCACCGATACCGTCACCGCCGCGCCGAAAGGCAACGAACTTCCCTCCGACGCGCAGGTCGTCGGTGCCGTCCAGCGCACCACGGGGAAAGACGCGCTGATCATGTCCGCCTCCGGCTCCATGCCCGGCGTGCTCCACGTCCTCTGGAAGGCCTCGCAAGGCGGCTACCACATGGAATACGGCTTCTCCTGCATGGGGTATGAGATCGCAGGAGCCATGGGCATCAAGATGGCCCGCCCCGACCGCCACGTGATCTGCATGGTCGGCGACGGCAGCTACATGATGGCGAACTCGGAACTGGCGACGGCGGCGATGATGGGCATCCCCTTCACCGTCATCCTGACCGACAACCGCGGTTACGGCTGCATCAACCGGCTGCAAAAGGCCACCGGCGGGGCCCCCTTCAACAATCTTCTCGCCGACAGCTACCACGTCAACCCAGCCGCCCTCGACTTCGTGGCCCATGCCCGGTCCATGGGCGCCCACGCGCTGAAGGCTGCGACTATAGCCGAACTGGAAGCCGCAATCGCCGAGGCCAAGACCGCCACGATCCCCACCGTCATCGTGATCGATACCGATCCGATGCCCGGCACCGGCGCAGGCGGCACCTGGTGGGAAGTCGCCGTCCCGGAAGTCTCCGACCGCCCGGAAGTGAACGAGGCGCGCCGCGCCTATGAGGAAGCGACCAAGGCCCAGTGGCTGGTCAATTGAGAGAGTGACATGATCCGTTTTGGAACCAACCCCATTGCCTGGGCCAATGACGACGACCAGACCATCGGCGCCGACATCCCGACCGCCCGCATCCTGGACGAGGCCGGCCGCCAAATCGGCTTCGACGGCATCGAGAACGGCCACCGCTGGCCGAACGAGCCAGAGGCGCTTCGGGCGATGCTGGCCGAATACGGGCTGGCCTTCATATCCGGCTGGTATTCCACAGAATTGCTGACCCGCTCCGTCGAAGACGAGATCGCCGCCGCCCAGGCCCACATCGCCAAGCTGAAACACAACGCGTGCCACGTGATGATCGTCTGCGAAACCTCGAATGCGATCCATGGGCTGGCCAAGCCGGTGAACGACCGCCCCCGCCTGACCGGGCCCGAGATGACCGCCTTCGGGGCAAAGCTTGAGGCCTTCGCGGCCCACCTGACCGCCCAGGGCCTGACCCTCGTCTATCACCACCACATGGGCACGATCGTCGAATCCCCCGACGAGATCGACGCCCTGATGCAGGCTACCGGCCCCCACACCCACCTCCTCTTCGACGCAGGCCACTGCGCCTTTGGCGGCGGCGATCCGGTGGCGGTGCTGACCAAACACGTCGCAAGAGTCCGTCACTTCCACGCCAAGAACATCCGCCCCGCCGTCACCGCGCGGGTGCGGGCCGAGGGGCTCAGCTTCCTGCAAGGCGTCGTCGCCGGGGCCTTCACGGTGCCGGGTGACCAGGAGGGCGGGATCGACTTCGGCCCTCTCCTCAAGATCCTCAAGGCCGCGAATTACGACGGCTGGATCGTGATCGAGGCGGAGCAGGACCCATCGGTCCGCAACCCGCTCCTCTACCAGACCCTTGGCCTTGCGACGCTGAAGCGGCTGTCGCGGGAAGCCGGTCTCATCTGACAGGCGGAGGACTGGGGGCCAGCCCCCGGGACCCCCGGAGTATTTGGAAAAAGAGCAAGCCATGAGCAATCTTCTCCGCCACCCGACCGACACTCACGGCAAGGTGCACGAGATCACCCCTGATAGCGCTGGCTGGGGATATGTGGGGTTCACGCTTTACCGGCTTGAACCCGGCGACAAGGCCGAAGAGCAGACAGGCGACCGCGAGGTGATCCTTGTTCTGGTTGAAGGCAAGGCGCGTCTCGAAGCCGCCGGCCAGGACTGGGGCGAAATGGG
The DNA here is from genome assembly GCA_031425795.1 of Rhodobacter sp. Classification (GTDB taxonomy): domain Bacteria; phylum Pseudomonadota; class Alphaproteobacteria; order Rhodobacterales; family Rhodobacteraceae; genus Tabrizicola. The sequence continues at coordinate 6,131 of JANPJZ010000013.1, forward strand.
CGACCGGATGGACGTCTTCGAAAAGACCCCGCCGCATTGCCTTTACGTCCCGAACGGCAGCGACTGGCGGGCGGTGGCCACTACGGCCTGCACGCTGGCAGTCTGCTCGGCCCCCGGCAAGGGCGGCCACCCGGCGCAGCGCCTCGGTCCGGACGGCATCACCCTGACCCCGCGCGGCAAGGGCCAGAACACCCGCTATATCAACAACATAGCGATGGAAGCGCTGGACGTGGCCGACAGCCTTCTCGTGACCGAGGTCTTCACGCCCCCCGGCAACTGGTCGTCCTACCCCTCCCACCGGCACGACGAGGACGACTTCCCCCGCATGACCTATCTGGAGGAGACCTATTACCACCGCCTGAACCCGGGTCAGGGCTTTGGCATCCAGCGGGTCTACACCGAGGACGGGACCCTGGATGAGACGATGGCGGTGAAGTCGCATGACGTCGTGCTGGTCCCGAAAGGCCACCATCCCTGCGGAGCGCCGTATGGCTATGAGATGTATTACCTCAACGTGATGGCGGGCCCCTTGCGGAAGTGGCGGTTCCAGAATGACCCGGACCATGACTGGATCGCCCAGCGCGACGCGTGAAGGTTACCCGGAGGGGGACGGGACAGCACTGGCCTCAAACGCAGGAAAGAGAGGGGCCGTGACATGCGGCCCGCCCGAGCTGTCACTTGCGGTACGACCCCTTGCGCAGGAACACGGCAACCGTGGGGCGCGACCCGTCAAGCCGGTGGCCTCTGATGACGTCGATGCGCCGGAGCAGCAGGTCTTCGGGTATAAATGATGCACGCAACCAGGACAGAACGGCGTCAACTTTGGTCATCACGGGCCTCCAGCTGTTTTTCTTTATGGCTCCAGAAGACCCG
>JANPJZ010000014.1:0-2797 GCA_031425795.1 Rhodobacter sp.
GCGAGGGCGGTCAGTTCGGGGGTCATTTCCGGGGTCATGGGAAGGCCTTTGGAAGGTCGCGTTCAAGAAAGGTGAAGCTGCGGTCAAGCCAGCGTTCCGACCAGTCCGGATGGGCGAGGCACAGGTCCAGCACGTTTGCGATGGGGGTGTCGGGGGGCGGGGACAGGGCTTCGGGATCGGCGGCAGCGGCGAAGGCGGTGATGGCCTCCTGCGGCACGTTCCTGGCCTTCAGGATCGCCGAGGCGGCGGTGATGTCGCGGTAAAGTTCATCCACCACCGACCAGTTGGTCTGATAGTCCAGCGCAGAGCAGGTGACGAAGATGCGCCAGTCGGCGATGCCTTTGGTCAGGACAATATCGGCGGCGGGGGTGCCGGTGGGGATGATCTGGGCGGCGGCGGGGGCGGTGAGGAGGAGGGCGGCGAGGACCAGGGCGAGCCCGTCCCGGGCTTGACCCGGGACTTCCAGCAGGGCGTGTGGGGCGGGGCGAGACCCGGGGCCGGGGCGGGGTTTGATGCTTGGGCGGCCCCCCACCCCCATCCCCTCCCCACGAGGGGGAGGGGAGGCGTTTGTAGCGGCGGTGGGGGTGGGGTGGGGCATGTGGGGTCCAAGTGGGTCAGAACGAGCGCAACGATGATTGGCGAGAAAGTCTTGGGCTGATCGGGGACTTCACCCTCTCAACTTTTCAAGCAATCCGATAAAGGGCCACCGAGGGTCAAGCTTGTCTGACAGGTCAGGAACTGGCTGGACATCGCTGAACACTGCGGTCGCAATGAACAGAACGGGAAGCAGAGCAGCGGTGTATTCATCCCTGACCAGTCTGCCGGCCAGGAGCGGGAAGAGGTAAAGGAAGGCTAAGGTGTCCATGTACTTCCTGTGTACTCCGAACTCGGCCAACAGAAACCCAAACGAGAGTATCGTAGCCGCAACTGCAGCCCCGGCGGCTACCGAGTTCATCGGATCGGAGCGATGGAGGCCCCAGCCCCATATCGTCGCCGCAAGCGAGAGGCAGGCAATCCCACCTCCGACGGCGATGTTCCTGCGGCGCCACTGTTCAACGCGGTTATTCAAGGCACTGCCCCACACGAGGGGGAGGGGAGGCGCTTGTCGCGGCGGTGGGGGTGGGGTGGGGCATGTGGGGTCCGGGGTGGGGGTGGCGTAGGGTGCGCTACAGCGCACCGTCGGTGGTTGGCACCTGCATCAGGTTAATGACGGTCATGCCGCCTTAACTCCCCACACAACGGCCATGACTCCAAGAAGAAATGCAAAGAACGGAATTGCAGGAAGCAATACGCTCAATACTGCCAACCGCCATTCAGGCCGGTCGTCCGTGCCTTCGTAAGGTGTCGCAGCCCGTGACGAGACGTAAGTCTGCACAATCGAAAGGAAAACGGCCGCCAACCCAGCCAAGAAGCAATACATTGCGAACTTTAGATTTTCCAAAGGGACAATGAACTGCGACTGGGCGGCCGTGTTTCCGCTGAACGTTAGCAGGACGACAAATGCCCCGCTGTTCAAGGTGATCAACGACTTAAGAGCAATGAAGCCAACTTCGCGCGTGGATTGGATTCCCGCTCGATAGTATTCAAGTTTGCCTTCTCTCTGAAACTCTTCCGGATAATCCATCACAAATCCATCAACAGCCTTCTCGGGTCCTCCAGCGCCTCCTTCACCCGCACGAGGAACGTCACCGCGCCTTTGCCGTCCACGACGCGGTGGTCGTAGCTGAGGGCGAGGTACATCATCGGGCGGATGACGATCTGGCCTCCGACGACGACCGGGCGGTCCTGGATCTTGTGCATGCCGAGGATGCCGGATTGCGGGGGGTTGAGGATGGGGGAGGACATCAGGCTGCCGTAGACGCCCCCGTTGGAGATGGTGAAGGAGCCGCCCTGCATTTCGGCCATGCTGAGCTTGCCGTCGCGGGCGCGGAGGCCGAGTTCAGCGATCTTCTTCTCGATCTGGGCGAAGCCCATCTGGTCGGCGTCGCGGACGACGGGGACGACGAGGCCGGAGGGGGTGCCGACGGCGACGCCCATGTGGACGTAGTTCTTGTAGACGACATCGCCGCCGTCGATCTCGGCGTTGACCTCGGGGACTTCCTTGAGGGCGTGGCAGCAGGCCTTCACGAAGAAGGACATGAAGCCGAGCTTCACGCCGTGTTTCTTCTCGAACACGTCCTTGTATTCGTTGCGCAAGGCCATGACGCTGGACATGTCCGCTTCGTTGTAGGTCGTCAGCATGGCAGCGGTGTTCTGGGCGTCTTTCAGGCGGCGGGCGATGGTGGCGCGAAGGCGGGTCATCTTCACCCGATCTTCCCGCGCGGCGTCGTCGGGGGGGAGGGGGGCGGGGGGGACGGAAGCCAGGGCGGGCGCGGGGGTCGCGGTGGCGGGGGCGGGCGCTGGGGCGGCGGCCACGGCTTTCGCCACGTCTTCCTTCATCACCCGGCCATCCTTGCCGGAACCCTGAACCTGATCGCGGTTGAGGCCGGCCTCGGCCATCGCCTTCTTGGCGGAGGGGGCGTCTTCGACGTCCTTGCGTTCGACCATCTGCTCCGGCCCGTCACCGGGCGAGCCGACCTTGGCGGCCTCCTTGATCTCGGGCTGGGTGGTGGCGGGCTTCTGTTCGGTCGGGGCGGCGGCCGTGGCGCCTTCGGTCACGATCGCAAGGCGGGCGTTGGCGGCGACGGTGGTGCCCTCGGGCGCGATGATCTCGGTCAACACGCCGGTCACCGGGGAGGGCACCTCGACCGAGACCTTGTCGGTCTCAAGCTCGCAAAGCATTTCGTCCTGCTTCACC
>JANPJZ010000015.1:0-9630 GCA_031425795.1 Rhodobacter sp.
ATCGATGCGGCGGCCACGGGCTCGGAAAACTCGCTGAATATGGTGGAAACCGGCCGATCCAGCTCGGCTTCGATCATCTTCCTCGCGATCTCGACCGGGAAGGGTGGCAGCTTGTCCTGAAGGTATTTCAGTTGCTGCGCCATTTCCTCGCCCACGACATCCGGGCGCGTGGACAGGATCTGACCGAACTTGATGTAGGCCGGCCCGAGCGCCGTCAGTGCCCGCGTCGCCGGCGGCAGCGCCAGATCTCCCTGCAAGCCAAGCCATTTGAACGGCCAGCCGAGCATCCGTGCTGCGAAGCGCAGGCTTGGGGGTGCGCGGAACGCCTCCAGCACCACATCCATCGCGCCCGTCCGCTCCAATGTGGCGCCGGTCCGGATCAGGCGGATGATGTTGTGGGGACCCCTCACAGCTTCCAGCCGGAATGAAGGGCCGCGATGCCCATGGAAAGGTTGCGGTATTTCACCTGCCCGAAACCTGCTTCACGGATCATTGCGGCAAAGCTGTCCTGATCGGGAAACTTGCGGATCGATTCCACCAGGTATTGATAGCTGTCGCGGTCCCCGGTCACGACCTGCCCCATTACCGGAATGACATTGAAGGAATAAAGGTCATAAGCCTTCTGCATCAAGTTATTCGGGATCTGCGAAAACTCAAGCACCATCAGCCGGCCACCAGGCTTGAGGACCCGGTACGCCTCACGCAGGGCATCGGAGATCCTGGTCACGTTCCGGATGCCAAAGGAGATCGTGTAGACATCGAAACTGGCGTCCGGGAAGGGCAGGGCCATCGCGTCGCCCACCACCCAGTCCAGGTTTTCGGCCTGGCTTGCCGCTTCGGCCCGCTTGCGGCCTTCCACCAGCATCGGCTCGGTCATGTCGCAGACCACCGCCGATGCTCCGCCCGCGCGTTTCAGGAAGCGGAACGCCACGTCGCCAGTGCCGCCCGCCACGTCCAGCAGTCGCTGACCGGGTCGGGGCGCGAGCCAGTCCATCATCGCATCCTTCCAGACACGGTGGATGCCCATCGACATAAGATCGTTCATGACATCGTATTTCGAGGCCACGCGGCTGAAGACACCATGCACCATCCCGGCCTTTTCAGCCTCGGGCACGTCCTTGAAGCCGAAATGGGTGGTCTTGTCCGTCGCCTTGGTCATGGAGCGGTCCGCCCAATTGTTGCCGGGATCGAGTTATACCGAACCCGGCAAAAGGGAAACCACATCGTCACGAAAGTCCCGAAGATGCAGCCAGAAGATCTTTCCTTCTTCGAAGGCATGGTCGGCCAGATTGCCATCGGCATCCTGTTCGTATTCGGTCTCATCGTCCTACGCATCTATCTGTTCTGGCGCAGGATAATGCGCCGCCGGAATGAGATCGAACGACACAAGGACGCAGGCACGATTGGCCCCGCCGCGTTGATCGAGGGCGCGTCCCTCCCGTGGCATTATGACCGGATCGCCCAGGTCGGCACCGGCGGCCCCGCAGCGCTTTCGCTGAACCAGCGCGTCCTCCGGGCCTCGATCGGGGTCAAGCTCTTTGTGCTCGGGCTTGGCGCGGCGATCCTCTACTTCACATCCAACATGCCCGAGACCCAGCACGGGCTCGAGGTGGCCGATCCCGGCCCCTATGGCTGGACCATGATTGGCATCGTCCTCTTCGGCGCGCTGAACGGCATCGTCTACATCTTCACTTACGAGACGCGCTACGACGACCAGGTGCTCATCGTCACGCGCATGATGTTCCTTCGGTGCGAGTATCGCTGGAAAGACCTGGTGCGCATTGCGGATGATGGGGCGTATGAGTTTCATCTGATCTTCCAACCCGGCGGCAAGGCAAAGGTTCTGAAGCACAGCGTCGGGATCGGAGAGTTCAAGGACTTCGCCCTCACCCAGATCCGGAAGAACTGGTCGCTGGGGCTGTAAGCGCCCGTTGCCCAGGCCGCGCTTCGCCGGTAACACCCAAGGAACGCTGCAAGGGATGGGGCAATGCCGGAACTACCAGAGGTCGAAACCGTCCGCCGCGGCCTCCTGCCAGTGCTGGAAGGCTTCGTGATCCTCAAGGCTGAGGTCAACCGCCCCAACCTCCGCTGGCCCCTGCCCGAACGGATGGCCGAAAGGCTGACCGGCTGCCGGGTGACGACGCTGCGCCGCCGCTCCAAATACCTCCTCGCCGATCTGGACTCAGGGGAGACGCTGCTCATCCACCTTGGCATGTCGGGCCGGATGCTGATCTCGGGTGTGATGCTCGGCCAGTTCCACCACGATCACCCCGCGCCGCAGAAGCATGACCATGTGGTCCTGCACATGGAGGGCGGTGCCCGCATCACCTTCAACGACGCCCGCCGTTTCGGCACGATGGACCTGATGGCGACTGGCGGCAGCCACCCCCTACTGGCCGGTCTGGGGCCGGAGCCTTTTGGCAACGATTTCAACGAACCCTACCTCGCCGCCCGCCTCAATGGCCGGATGACGCCGATCAAATCCGCCCTCCTCGACCAGCGCACCGTGGCGGGGCTGGGCAACATTTACGTCTGCGAAACCCTGTTCCGCTCCCACATCAGCCCCCTCCGCCTCGCCGGTGACCTAACGGAAGCCGAGACCGAAAGCCTCGTCCCGATCATCCGCGAGGTGCTGGCGGAAGCGATCGAAGCCGGCGGCTCCAGTCTGCGCGATTTCCGCCAGGCCAATGGCGAGCTCGGCTATTTTTCCAAGCATTTTCAGGTTTATGACCGCGAGGGCGACCCCTGCGAAACGCCCGGGTGCGGCGGCACCGTCACCCGCACCGTGCAATCCGGCCGCTCCTCCTTCTGGTGCCCCGCCTGCCAGAGGTGACTTGCCATCCCGCCGTTTGGTGCTAGAGACTCCGCACCTAGCCACAGCGGGAGCCGGCCATGGCCTATGAGACGCTGATCGTCGAGACTGAGGATTACGTCACCCTCATCCGGCTCAATCGCCCTGATGCCATGAACGCGCTGAACTCCACGCTGATGCGCGAACTCGCCGCCGCCGTGACCGCGGCCGAGGCGAATGACAAAGTCCGATGCATCGTTGTGACCGGGTCCGAGAAAGCCTTTGCCGCTGGGGCCGACGTGCGCGAAATGGCCGAGAAGTCCTTCATCGACGTCTTTTTCGATGACCTCTTCGCCGCCGAATCCGCTGCCATCGCGCGAGCCCGCAAGCCGATCATCGCGGCCGTGTCGGGCTATTGCCTCGGCGGTGGCTGCGAACTGGCGATGTTGTGTGATTTCATCATCGCCAGCGACACCGCCAAGTTCGGCCAGCCCGAGATCAACCTCGGCATCGTCGCCGGCATGGGCGGCACCCAGCGGCTGACCCGGGCCGTAGGCAAGTCCAAGTCCATGGACATGCATCTTACCGGGCGGTTCATGGAGGCTGCCGAGGCGGAACGCTGCGGCCTCGTGTCCCGCGTCGTCCCGGCAAAATCGCTGATCGAAGAGGCCATGAAGGCCGCGCAGAAGATCGTGGAGAAATCGGCCGTCACCACGATGGTCGTCAAGGAATGCGTCAGCCGCGCCCAGGAAACCACGCTGGCCGAAGGCCTCCTCTACGAACGCCGCATGTTTCACGCCCTCTTCGCGACCGAAGACCAGAAGGAAGGCATGGCCGCCTTCCTCGAAAAACGCCAACCCCAGTTCCGCGACCGCTGAGGCCTCCTCGTCCGACTTCGTCTCCTCATCGGACCGCAGCGAGGAGTGACGCAGTCATCGACGAGCGGGGGGCTTCCCTTTCCCGCCAACTTGCCCTAAAGGACGCCCCACATGCGCGTGGGCCCGCTTAGGCAAGAATCATTCCCGACCGTCCGGCCGGGGCCTTTGGTCTTTCGTGCAACCCGTTTGAAACCGAAAGACCCATAGGAAGCCCATGGCCAATACCGCCCAGTCCAAGAAGCGCGCTCGTCAGTCCGAAGCGCGCTATGCCATCAACAAAGGACGCCGCTCGCGGATCCGTACATTCCTCCGCAAGGTGGAAGAGGCCATTGCCTCCGGGGACGCGGAAGTTGCCGCAGCCGCGCTGAAGGCAGCTCAACCCGAACTGGCCCGTGGCGTGTCGAAGGGCGTGCTGCACAAGAACACCGTTTCGCGCAAGATCTCGCGCCTCGCGTCGCGCGTTAAGGCCGTCGTCAAGGCCTGAGCCCGATTCTTCGGCACTACCAAGGGCGCACCCGAAAGGGTTGCGCCCTTTGGCGTCTTTACGCCCCGTTCTGCGGCTGGCCCGGCGCTCCGTTGCCGATTTGCAAGAGGCTCCGGATTCGATTTCAGGGAATCCCTGTCAAGCGAGATGTTCGGTTGCAGACCCCGCCAAGCCCTTGTTAGCGTCTCCCTGCGATTCACGTCGACTTGGGGGACAAGAACTGATCTGGGACTGAAAACCGCTGCACTGATCCTGTGCCTACATGGCTTGAGATTTGGGTTTTCCGTTTTAGATCAATGATTTCGTTGTGGCGGTCAGGCCACACGATCACGCATGGCATTTTGCTGGGCAACCGGTGGCAATGCCTGCGATTCCTGTCCCTTTACAGAACTGGTGTTGTCCGTGCCCAACCGTGGGGACTGGACAGGTCTGGTCGATTTGGCTCGCCTGGGTGGATAGGAAGTTCTGGTTCGGCAAAATTTCAGCCGGGTCATTGGATATTGGCAGGTCAAAACGAATGACGAACGAAACTTGGGGTCAGGTCCGGGAAGAGCTGATCAAGCGTGTGGGTAAGAACAATTACGTCACCTGGATCGAACCCCTGAAGCTTGACGTCGTTCAGAACGGCGTCGCCCGTTTCGAAGTGCCAACGATCTTCTTCGGTGACTGGGTCCAGCGCAACTACGCCGATCATATCCGTTCTCAACTGGCCAGCGCCGGGTCGCCGGTTGACCGCATCGAATTTGCTGTTAGCGCCCATCCGGTTGCGGCGGCACCTGCCGCCCGTCCCGCACCCAAGGCCCGTGCCCGCGCTCTCCCGGTCGAGGATCTGCCTGGCGCGCCACTGGACGCCCGCTTTACCTTCGACAGCTTTGTCGTCGGCAAACCGAACGAGCTTGCCCATGCCGCCGCCCGCCGCGTGGCCGAAGGCGGCCCGGTGACCTTCAACCCGCTGTTCCTCTACGGGGGCGTCGGCCTCGGCAAGACACACCTGATGCATGCCATCGCGCATGAGCTGCACACCCGCAGCCCCGGCCTGCGCGTCCTGTACCTCTCGGCCGAGCAATTCATGTATCGCTTCGTGCAGGCCCTGCGCGAACGTCAGGTGATGGATTTCAAGGAACTGTTCCGCTCCGTCGATGTGCTGATGGTCGATGACGTCCAGTTCATCGCCGGAAAGGATTCGACCCAGGAGGAATTCTTCCACACCTTCAACGCGCTGGTTGACCAGAACAAGCAGATCGTCATCTCCGCCGACCGCGCCCCGGGTGAGATCAAGGATCTTGAGGACCGCATCAAATCGCGCCTGCAATGCGGGTTGGTCGTTGACCTGCACCCGACCGACTACGAACTCCGTCTTGGCATCCTGCAGCAGAAGGTCGAATACTACCGCTCGCAGTATCGCGGATTGGTTCTGGCAAACGGTGTGCTCGAATTCCTTGCCCACCGGATCACATCGAACGTCCGCATCCTTGAGGGTGCCCTCACACGTCTCTTCGCCTTCGCCAGTCTTGTGGGCCGCGAGATCACGCTGGAACTGGCACAGGATTGCCTGGCCGACATCCTCCGGTCCTCCGACCGCAAGCTCACGATCGAGGAAATCCAGCGCAAGGTGGCCGAGCATTACAACATCCGCCTGTCGGACATGATAGGCCCCAAGCGGTTGCGCAACATCGCCCGGCCACGTCAGGTGGCGATGTATCTGTCCAAGCAACTGACCCCGCGGTCCCTGCCCGAGATCGGCCGCCGCTTCGGCGGTCGCGACCACACCACGATCATGCACGGCGTTCGCAAGATCGAGGAATTGATGGCCATCGACAGCCAGCTTTCCGACGATCTGCAGCTTCTGCGCCGGCTTCTGCAAAGCTAAAGCGGGGCCGCCCTTGACGGCCCCGGGAATCGCACCCACAGTCCAGCGAAACACTTGTGAACCGGCGGAAACCGGGTAAATTCGGCGTCCCTTATGGGGGTCCGCAGGGGGAAGTCAGATGAAGCTCAGCATCGAACGCGCGGTTTTGCTCAAGGCGCTGGCGCAGGCACAATCGGTCGTCGAACGCCGCAACACGATCCCCATCCTCGCCAACGTGCTGATCGAGGCTGAGGGAGGGCAGGTCAGTTTCCGCGCGACCGACCTCGATATCGAGGTTGTGGATCGCGCCCCTGCCATGGTCGAACGCGGCGGCTCGACCACCGTCTCGGCCGTCATGCTGCACGAAATCTGCCGCAAGCTGCCCGATGGTGCGCTTGTCAACCTGGTGGAAGATGCCGCCGCAGGCCGTTTGACCATCACCGCCGGCCGCTCCACCTTCAGCCTCGCCACGCTGCCGAAGGAAGACTTCCCGGTCATGGCCACGTCGGAGTATTCGTCCAACTTCTCCGCCCCGGCCCCGGTCCTGCGCCGCCTGTTCGACAAGGCGAAGTTCGCGATTTCTACCGAGGAAACCCGCTACTACCTCAATGGCGTCTACATGCACGTCTCCACCGGCGAGACCGGCAAGGTCCTGCGCTGTGTGGCTACCGATGGTCACCGCCTCGCCCGCATCGACGCGCCGCTGCCGGAGGGCGCTGACGCGATGCCAGGCGTGATCGTTCCGCGCAAGACGGTCGGAGAGCTTCGCAAACTGCTCGACGATGACGACGCCACCATCGCAGTTTCGGTTTCCGAAACCAAAGTTCGCTTTGCCACGCCCGCCATCACGCTGACCTCCAAGGTCATCGACGGCACCTTCCCCGACTATACCCGCGTCATCCCCACCGGAAATACCCGCCGGCTTGAGGTGGACGCGTCAGACTTTGCCAAGGCCGTTGACCGCGTCGCCACCGTCTCTTCCGAACGTTCCCGCGCGGTGAAACTGTCGCTGGAGGAGGATCGGTTGATCCTTTCGGTCAACGCACCCGACAGTGGGGCCGCCGAAGAAGAGCTTGCCGTCGCCTATTCTGATGAACGGCTGGAGATCGGCTTCAACGCCAAATACCTGCTGGAGATCGCCAGCCAGGTGGACCGGGAAAATGCGGTGTTCCTCTTCAACTCTTCCGCCGATCCCACGCTGATGCGCGAAGGCAATGACCTGTCAGCAGTCTATGTCGTCATGCCGATGCGGGTCTGACGAAAGCCTGCAAATCCCCGTTCTGAAAGGGAAACCCCCGTGGGCGGTCTGGTGATCGAAACCCTCGCCCTGTCGCATTTCCGCAGCCACCGCGCCGCGCGACTGGCACTTGACGGCCGCCCCGTGGCGCTTGTCGGACCGAATGGCGCCGGTAAAACCAACGTGCTTGAGGCGGTCTCCCTCCTTTCACCAGGCCGTGGATTGCGTCGCGCGGTTGCCGATGACCTTGCCCGCCGGCCCGAAGCCCTTGGCTGGAAAGTCTCAGCAACCGTTCAGGGCCTGTCTGGCAAGCATGAGCTTGAAACCTGGGCCGAACCCGGTGAAGCGCGGCAGGTCCGCATTGACGGCAAGGCCGCGCCGCAAGTCAGCCTTGGCCGCACTTTGCGCATCCTTTGGCTGGTCCCCGCGATGGACCGGCTGTGGATTGAAGCCGCTGAGGGCCGTCGAAGGTTTCTTGACCGCATGACCCTCAGCTTCATGCCAGATCATGGTGAACAAACGCTCATATACGAAAAGGCCATGCGCGACCGCAATCGCCTGATCCGCGATGGTATGACCGATCCGCACTGGTATGCGGCGCTAGAGGCGCAGATGGGCGAGGCGGGCCAGCAGATCACGCTTAATCGCCGCGCTGTGCTTGACCGCATTGCCGTGGCCGTTGACCCGGCCAGCGCCTTTCCGACTGCAGATCTGTCTCTGGCCAGCGATGACCCCGCTGACTTGGCCACCGCGCTTGCCGAAAACCGCCGCCGTGACATTGCGGCTGGCCGCAGCCTGATCGGGCCGCACCGCGCCGACCTCCTCGCCCGATATGCCGCCAAAGGCGTGCCCGCTGACCAATGCTCTACTGGTGAGCAGAAGGCGCTTTTGATCAGCCTTATCCTCGCCAACAGCCGCGCTTTGGCGCAGGATCTGGGCCGTGCGCCGATCCTTCTGCTGGACGAGGTTGCTGCCCACCTTGACGCCAGCCGCCGCGCTGCCCTTTATGATGAAATCTGCGCCTTGGGGGCGCAGGCAATCATGACCGGAACCGATGCAGACCTGTTTGACGCGCTTGGCTCCCGCGGCCAGCGCCTTGCGGTGCAGGACGATTCAAGCGGGTCCCGCATCACCGTGGAATAAGTGAATGACCGTTTCACTATATGAGCTGACACTCTACGCCTGGGGCATGGCGGCGCTCTGGGTGGTGCCCGGCCCGGTCTGGGTGGCGCTGACGGCGCGCTCGCTGGCTTTCGGGTTTCGGGGCGCCTGGCCCCTGGCTATCGGCGTCGCGCTGGGAGACCTGATCTGGCCCCTCGCCGCGATCTTCGGCCTGACCTGGGTCCTGTCGGTCTATGGCGATTTCCTGCAGGCCCTGCGCTGGGTCGCTGCGGCGACTTTCCTGATCATGGGCGTCCTCCTGATCCGCAAGCCCGCCGCAAGCCTCGACGCCGACAGTCGCCTGACGAAACCCGGCGCCTGGGCGGGCTTTGCGGTTGGTGTCGCCGCCGTGATCGGCAACCCGAAGGCAATCCTGTTCTACATGGGTGTATTGCCCGGTTTCTTCGATCTTTCGCGCGTGAACGGTGCCGACATCACCGCCATCCTTCTCATCTCGGCCCTGATCCCGATGCTGGGAAATCTGGGCCTTGCATGGTTCCTGGACCGCGCCCGCCGGCTGCTGTCCAGCCCCCGGGCAATGCGGCGCCTCAACATTGCCTCGGGCACTCTGCTGATCGGCGTCGGGCTCGCCATCCCCTTCGTCTGACCACTAAATCTTGTGTCCAAGGGGTGACATTCCCCCCCAAAAACGCTATAAATCGCAGGCAATTATCAGGGTTTCCCGCGCATGGCTGACCAGCCCAAGAACATGGCCGAATACGGCGCTGATTCCATCAAGGTTCTCAAGGGGTTAGAAGCGGTTCGCAAGCGCCCCGGCATGTATATCGGTGACACCGATGACGGCTCCGGCCTGCACCACATGGTCTACGAAGTCGTCGACAACGGCATTGACGAAGCACTCGCCGGTCACGCGACCGAAGTGGCGGTCATCATCCACGACGATGACAGCGTTTCGGTGCGCGACAACGGCCGTGGCATCCCGGTCGACACCCACCAGGAGGAAGGCGTCTCAGCCGCCGAGGTCATCATGACCCAGCTCCACGCCGGCGGGAAATTCAACAACACGGACGAGGGCGGGAACGCCTACAAGGTCTCAGGCGGTCTGCACGGCGTCGGCGTTTCGGTCGTCAACGCCCTGTCGGAATGGCTGGAGCTGACCGTCTGGCGCAATGACACGGAATACCGCGCGCGGTTCGAGGATGGCGATTGCGTGGTGCATGTCCATGAGGCCGGTCCCGCGCCGGGCAAGAAGGGCACGATGGTCCGCTT
>JANPJZ010000016.1:0-7020 GCA_031425795.1 Rhodobacter sp.
CCACCGCCCGCCCGGTTAGACTGCGCCCATCATGTCGATCTGGACCCGCATCGCCGAAGCCCTCTCCGCCCTCGCCAATGGGGAATCCCTGTCTGTCGTCTTCGACCGGCTGCGCGGCACCTCGGCCCCCGAACAGTCCATCGGCTTTACCATCGCCGTCCTTGCCCTCGGGGCCAAGATGGCCAAGGCCGACGGCACGGTGACCCGCGATGAAGTCACCGCCTTCCGCCGCATCTTCACCTTCCCGCAAGGCGAGGAGGAACATGCCGCCCATGTTTTCAACCTTGCCCGGCAGGACATCGCCGGCTTTGACGCCTATGCCCGAAAGATTGCCCGCCTCTTCAATCCGGAAGGCCGCCGCATCTGTGCCGATGACCATCACGTCCTTGTCGATATCCTCGAGGCGTTGTTCCAGATCGCCACCGCCGATGGCTCATACCACGCGGGCGAAGATGCCTTCCTGACCCATGTCGCCAATGAATTCGGCCTGGATGAGGGGTGCTTCAACACCGTCCGCTCCCGCCTTGTGGAAGGCGCGCCGCGCGACCCTTACGACGTGCTCGGCCTGCCCCGCACTGCGTCCAAGGCCCAGGCCCGTCGCGCCTGGAAGGACCTGGTCCGTGACACACATCCCGACGTGATGCAGGCCCGCGGCGTCCCACCCGAAGCGATGAAGCTAGCCGAACGCCGGATGCAGCTGATCAACGAAGCCTGGCGTGAGATCAACGCCAAGGTCGCTGCATGACCGGCCTGCGGCTGGCGACATACAACGTCGAATGGTTCAACGCCCTTTTCGACGACCGGGGCCGACTGCTGACCGACAACGGACCCTCCTCGCGCTACAAGACCACCCGCGCCGAACAGCTTGGTGCGCTGGGGATCGTCTTCACTGCGCTGGACGCCGATCTCGTCACCATCATCGAAGCCCCCGACACCAACGGAAAACGCTCCACCGTCACTGCGCTGGAAAGCTTTGCCCGCCACTTCGGCCTGCGCGCCCGCAAGGCGCTGATCGGTTTCCCGTCCGAGACCGAACAGGAAATCGCCTGCCTCTACGACCCCGACCGCCTCACCGTCAGCCATGACCCGCAAGGCGCGCCCTCCACCACCCACGGCTCGGCCGACGCGCCGCGTTTTGACGGCACCTTCCGCTATGACCTTGACGCCGACATGGTGATGGAAACCATCCGCTTCTCCAAACCGCCGCTGGAGCTGTCCGCCATCACCAAGGGCGGCACCCGGCTGCGGCTGATCGGTGTCCATGCCAAGTCGAAAAACCCCTACGGCGCCGTGGGTCGCGAGGCGCAGATCCGCCTGTCGATCGAGAACCGCCGCAAACAGCTCGCCCAATGCCTCTGGCTGCGCCAGCGCGTCGAAGGGCACCTCAAGGCCGGAGAAAGCCTGGTCGTGCTGGGTGATTTCAACGACGGGCCGGGGATCGACGAGTTCGAAAAGCTGTTTGGCCATTCCGGGGTGGAAATTGTCCTTGGCACCACGCCAGACCCCGCGCAACGCCTGACTGATCCCCACGCCGCCATGGCGTTGCAAAGCAAGGTCGGCTTTGCCCCGACGACGGCCCGCTTCTACCTCGCCCCGCAAAAGCGGTTCTTCGAGGCGCTTCTCGATTTCATCATGGTCTCGCCCGACCTTGCCGCCCGTCAGCCCACCTGGCGCATCTGGCACCCGTTCAATGACCCCGGCATCACCGCCACACCCGAGCTGAGCGACGCCTTGCTCCAGGCATCAGACCATTTCCCGGTCACCGTCGATTTTCCCGATGTGATTTGAAATTCGGGTGCGGGATGCCCATACTTGACGCATGAGACTCATGCTCGCCCTCTGCCTCTGCGCCGCCCCTGCCTTCGCGCAGGACGCAACCCCGGCTCCCCCGGCGGAGGAGGATGGTTTCAGCCTGATGGAAGAGGGCGCGAAACTGGTCCTCCGCGGGCTGATGAGCGAGATGGAACCCGCGCTGGACGAAATGGGCAAGGCGCTGGATGAAGTGGCCCCCGCTCTGGAAAGCTTCGGGGCCGAGATCGGGCCGAAACTGCGCCAGCTTGTCGCTCTGATCGACGATTTCAAGAATTACGACGCCCCGGTGATGCTGCCCAACGGTGACATCCTGATCCGCCGCAACGCGCCATTGGCGCCCAGGCTTGATACCCCGCCCGGCCCGAACGGCGAGATCGAACTTTAGGCTGCGTCGCGGAGATTGCCGTCGGCGGGAATTAACAAATCCTGAATTCAGGCCGGTAACCCATTGATTTCTTGCAAGCGAAAGGATGTCCCTGCCCGGGACACTACCCTTTCGCCGCGCGGATCAGGTCCAGTATCTCCTTCGCCGCCGCCGGAATGTTCGTCCCCGGCCCGAAGATCGCCTTCACCCCGGCGTCAAAGAGGAACTGATAATCCTGCTGCGGAATGACCCCGCCGCAGATCACCAGAATATCCCCCGCCCCCGCAGCCTGCAGCGCCTCCACCAGCTTCGGGGCAAGCGTCTTGTGCCCCGCCGCCTGGCTGCTGATCCCGATGACATGGACGTCGTTGTCGATGGCGTCCTGCGCCGCTTCCTCCGGGGTCTGGAACAGGGGACCTACATCAACGTCGAACCCGATGTCGGCGAAGGCGGTGGCGATCACCTTCGCCCCCCGGTCATGCCCGTCCTGCCCCATCTTCACGACCAGCATGCGCGGGCGGCGACCTTCCTCTTCGGCGAAGGCCTCCACGTCGCGCTGGATCGCCTCGAACCCCGCGTCACCCTCATAGGCGGCACCGTAGACGCCCGCGAGGGTCTTCACCTCGGCACGGTGGCGGCCGAACACCTTTTCCATCGCCATGCTGATCTCTCCCACCGTCGCCCGCGCCCGCGCCGCATCGACGGCCGCGTCCAGAAGATTGCCACCTTCCCCCGCCCGGCGGGTCACTTCGGCCAGCGCCGCCTCGACGCGCGCAGCGTCACGCCCGGCACGGATGGCGGCCAGTTTCGCAACCTGGGCCTCCCGCACCGCGACGTTGTCGATGTCGCGGATGCTGATCGCATCCTCTTTTTCCAGGCGGTACTTGTTGACCCCGACGATCACCTCTTCACCCCGGTCGATCATCGCCTGCCGCTTCGCCGCCGACTCCTCGATCCGCAGCTTTGGCATGCCGGTAGCGACGGCCTTGGTCATGCCGCCCATCGCCTCCACCTCTTCGATGATCTTCCAGGCCTCGGTCGCCATCTGGTCGGTCAGCGCCTCGACATAGTAGGAGCCGGCAAGGGGATCGACGACGCGCGTCACTCCGGTTTCCTCCTGCAGGATCAGCTGCGTGTTCCGCGCGATGCGGGCGGCAAAGTCGGATGGCAGCGCGATCGCCTCGTCCAGCGCGTTGGTATGGAGGGATTGCGTGCCGCCAAGGACGGCCGCCAGCGCCTCATAGGCGGTGCGGACGACGTTGTTGTAGGGGTCCTGTTCCTGCAAGGACACGCCCGAGGTCTGGCAATGGGTCCGCAACATCAGCGAGACGGGCTTCTTCGCCCCGAACTCGGTCATGATGCGGTGCCAGAGCAGCCGCGCGGCGCGCAGCTTGGCGGTTTCCATGAAGAAGTTCATGCCGATGGCGAAGAAGAAGCTGAGGCGCCCCGCGAAATCGTCCACATCCATCCCGCGCGCAATGGCGGTCTTCACATACTCGCGCCCATCAGCAAGCGTGAAGGCCAGCTCCTGCACCAGGTTCGCCCCGGCCTCTTGCATGTGGTAGCCAGAGATCGAGATGGAGTTGAACTTCGGCATCTCTTTCGCGGTGTATTCGATGATATCCGCCACGATCCGCATGCTGGGTTCGGGTGGGTAGATGTAGGTGTTCCGCACCATGAACTCTTTCAGGATGTCATTCTGGATGGTGCCGGAGAGCGCCGCGCGCGGAACACCCTGTTCTTCGCCCGCCACGATAAAGCTGGCGAGAACCGGGATCACCGCACCGTTCATCGTCATGGATACGCTGATCTTTTCCAGGGGGATGCCGTCAAAGAGGATCTACATGTCCTCGACTGAATCAATCGCCACGCCTGCCTTGCCGACATCGCCCACGACGCGGGGGTGGTCGGAGTCATAACCCCGGTGCGTCGCAAGGTCGAAGGCGACCGAGACACCCTGCTGCCCTCCGGCCAGCGCGTGGCGGTAAAAGGCGTTTGATGCTTCGGCGGTGGAGAAGCCGGCATATTGGCGGATCGTCCAGGGGCGGCCGGCATACATGGTGGCACGGACGCCCCGGGTGAATGGGGCCAGTCCGGGCAGGCTGCCCATATGGCTCAGCCCATCGGTATCGGCGGCAGTGTAGAGCGGCTTGACGGCAATGCCCTCCAGCGTGTTCCACGTCAAGCTGTCGGGCCCGGCCCCTTTCAGGTCCTTGGTGGCAAGCGTTTCCCAGGCCATCAGATCGTCGCTCATGCTGCTCCCTGCCCGATGCGTCGCATCGTCCCTTTTGAAATTGCTGCCGGGCGCCTATATGAAGGCAAAAGAGAGGCCCGATGAAATTTGTTTACGTCGCTGTTTTCGTAGCCCTTCTGCCCCTGGGGGGCGGAGGTGTGCTGACCTCTGCAGCGCAGGCGCAGGATGCCCCGGCTGAGGCGGCTGCGGCGTTCGGACCCGTTCCGGCGGCAGAGGTGGCGTTTGACGATCAGCTGTTCGTCAAGCGCCCGGTTGTCGTCTTTGCGGACAGTCCCGCCGACCCCAACTTCATCCGCCAGATGGAACTTTTGGCGGATGGCCTGCAGGATCTTGAGGAGCGGGACGTGCTCCTGGTGACCGACACCGACCCCAAGACTAAGGGCGAATGGCGCACAAAACTGCGGCCACGCGGCTTTTCCCTGGTGATCATGGACAAGGATCTGCGGCCAGTCATCCGCAAGCCCAGCCCCTGGACCGTGCGCGAGATCACCGCAGCCATCGACAAGATGCCGGTGCGACGGCAGGAAGTGCTGGAGCGGAACCCGGCGGGGCGCTGACATCATTCGAATTCCAGAATGACGTCGTCAACCCGCAGGCTGGCCCCGGCGCTGGCCTTCACCGCCTTGACCACGCCGTTCCTCTCGGCCTTCAGGATGTTCTCCATCTTCATCGCCTCAACCGTGGCGAGGGTCTGGCCTTCCTGGACTTCATCGCCCACCTGCACGTCGATACGGACCACCAGGCCGGGCATCGGACACAGGAGGTATTTCGAGGTGTCGGGCGGAGATTTCTCCAGCATCAAACCGGCAAGGGCGTGCTGACGGGGCGTGCGGACGTGAACCTTGAGGTCAGCGCCGCGCAGGCGCATCCGGAACCCCATGGGAATCTTGGCGGCCTTCAGCGCCAGCGGCTTGCCGTCGACCATCAGTCGCGCAAGGGGCTGGCCTGGGGCCCAGTCTGACGTCACGCGAAGCGCGGTGCCATCGGCGAAGGTGACGGTAGAGCCATTATGGTCGGCGGCAACGTTGACCGGGTGGTCCGTGCCTTGCAGGCTGACAACCCAGGCGTCCCCCACGCGGCGTTCGTGATTGTCCATCGTGCCGGAAATCCGGGTGCGGCGGATCTCGGCGACGCGGTTCATCGCAGCGGCGGCGGCGGCGACACGCTGCAGGGTCGCGTCGTCCAAGGTCGCGCCCTTGAAGCCGTCGGGGTATTCCTCGGCGATGAAGGCAGTGGTGATATTGCCCGACACAAAGCGCGGGTGGTCCATCACAGCCCCGACGAAGGGCAGGTTGTGGCCGATGCCTTCAACCTCGAAGGTGTCGAGCGCAAGGCGCATTTCCTCGATCGCCTGCCCGCGGGTTGGGGCCCAGGTGCAAAGCTTGGCGATCATCGGGTCGTAGAACATGCTGATCTCGCCCCCCTCGAACACGCCGGTGTCGTTCCTGACGATGCCGTTCGCGGTCGGGCCTTCGACAGGCGGGCGGTAGCGGGTCAGGCGACCGATAGAGGGCAGGAAGTTGCGGTAGGGGTCTTCGGCGTAAAGGCGTGATTCCATGGCCCAGCCGTTGATCTTCAGGTCTTCCTGACGGAAAGGCAGCGGCTCGCCATAGGCGACGCGGATCATCTGTTCGACCAGATCGACGCCGGTGATCAGTTCGGTCACCGGGTGTTCGACCTGCAGGCGGGTGTTCATTTCGAGGAAGTAGAAGTTGCGGTTGCCGTCAACGATGAATTCGACCGTGCCGGCGCTGGTATAACCTACCGCGCGGGCGAGGGCGCAAGCCTGTTCGCCCATCGCCTTGCGGGTTGCGTCATCCAGGAACGGCGACGGGGCTTCTTCGATGACCTTCTGGTTCCGGCGCTGGATGCTGCATTCGCGTTCGTGAAGGTAGACGGTGTTGGCGTGCTTGTCGGCCAATACCTGAATTTCGATGTGGCGGGGTTGCGTGACGAACTTTTCGATGAAGATGCGGTCATCGCCGAAGCTGGCTGCCGCCTCGTTCTTCGACGACTGGAAGCCCTCACGCGCCTCGGCGTCGGTCCAGGCGATGCGCATGCCCTTGCCGCCGCCGCCAGCGGAGGCCTTGATCATGACGGGGTAGCCGATCTGGGTGGCGATGCGGGCGGCTTCGTCGGCGTCGGCGATCAGGCCCATATGGCCGGGGACGGTCGACACGCCTGCGGCCATCGCCAGTTTCTTTGAGGTGATCTTGTCGCCCATCGCTTCGATCGCGGGCGAAGGGGGGCCGATGAAGACCACGCCGGCGGCTTCCAGTGCTGCGGCGAAGTTCATGTTTTCGCTAAGGAAACCATATCCAGGATGCACCGCTTCGGCGCCGGTGGCCTTGACGGCGGCCATGATCTTGTCGATCACGATATAGGACTGCGCGGCAGGGGAGGGGCCGATGTGGACTGCCTCATCCGCCATCTTGACGTGAAGCGCGCTACGGTCGGCGTCGGAATAGACGGCCACCGTCTTGATCCCCATCTTGCGCGCGGTCTTGATGACGCGGCAGGCGATTTCACCCCGGTTGGCGATCAGGATCTTCTTGAACATCGGCTTCCCCCCTCAGGTCGTGAATAGCAA
>JANPJZ010000017.1:0-8624 GCA_031425795.1 Rhodobacter sp.
ACGGGAATCCCCAGCGCCTTGGCGGTTTCCTTGGCGGTGATCTTGTCGCCCATGATGCGGATATGCTCGGCCGAGGGGCCGATGAAGGTCAGACCATGATCTTCCAGCGCCTGGGCAAAGCTGGCATTTTCGCTGAGGAAGCCGTAGCCGGGATGAACCGCTTGTGCGCCCGTGATCTCGCAGGCAGAGATGATCGCTGCCTTGTTCAGGTAGCTCTCCGAACTGGGGGCAGGGCCGATGCAGATGGATTCGTCTGCCATGCGCACATGCATTGCGTCAGTGTCCGCGGTGGAGTGTACGGCGACCGACTTGATCCCCATTTCACGGCAGGCGCGGATCACGCGAAGGGCAATCTCGCCCCGGTTGGCGATCAGGATTTTCTCGAACATGCGGTCTACTCGATGATCATCAACGGCGCGCCGTATTCGACGGGCGAGCCATCCTCGACCAGGATGCGCTTCACCACGCCGGAGGTCGGCGCGGGGATGTGGTTCATCGTCTTCATCGCCTCGATTATGACGACGGTCTGTCCGGCTGTAACCGTGGTGCCAATGGTGACAAAGGCGGCGGCACCGGGTTCCGGCGACAGGTAGATCGTGCCCACCATCGGTGAGGTGACTGCGCCAGGGTGCTGGGCCGGATCTTCCGGGGCTGCAGCAGCCGCAGGAGCAGCGGCGGCGGCTGGGGCGTACTGGATCGGGGCTGCGGCAGCGGCGACGGTCACGACATTGGCCTGCTTGACGACGCGGACTTCAAGGCTGTCATCCTCGCCATACTCGCGCTTGACCGACAGTTCGGTCAGGTCGTTCTTGTTCAGAAGCTCGGCCAATGCCGAGATGAAGGCCACATCCGTGTCGGTCGTCTGCTTGCTCATGCCGTCCTCTGTTTTGCTCGGCGCCACGCCGGGTGCCGTGAAAGGGGTCTGCTCGCCCCATCGCCTGCTCGTGCAGCGCTTATACGCGAGGGGAACGGGCCTGAAAAGCCGCGAAAGCATGCCGGAAAATTCGGCACAGTCCTGGTGTGCAGATGCGAAGCCCCATAAAATCGCAAAGCAATAAGTTTTACCATTTGATAAAAAAAATTCGCTGTGCCAGCCTTTCGCGAAAGAAACTGGGGAGGACAATGGTCCGATGACGAACAGCCCGCTGACACCCGGCATTGTTTCGGGTCGCCTGCCAGCCGCCGCTTACGCTGCCAACTTCGGTGACCACACGCCGCCCCTTGACCGTCATGAAGCGCAGGTTGCGGCAGACCGGTGCTACTTCTGCCATGACGCCCCCTGCATCACTGCCTGCCCGACCTCGATCGACATTCCGCTCTTCATCCGGCAGATCGCCACGGGCACAGCCGAGGCTGCGGCGACGACGATCTGGAACCAGAACATTCTGGGGGGCATGTGCGCCCGGGTCTGCCCGACCGAAACCCTCTGCGAAGAGGCTTGCGTGCGCGAGGCTGCCGAAGGCAAGCCGGTAGAGATTGGCGCGCTTCAGCGCTATGCGACCGATGTGGCGATGGGCAAGGGCCTCCATCCGTTCACCCGGGCAGCACGAACCGGCAAGACCGTGGCTGTCGTGGGGGCAGGGCCTGCGGGTCTGGCATGTGCCCATCGTCTGGCGATGCGTGGCCATGACGTGGTGGTGCTTGAGCGGCGGGCAAAACCGGGCGGTCTAAACGAATACGGCATCGCAAGCTACAAGGCGACGGGCGGCTTTGCTCAGGCCGAGGTGGACTGGCTGCTGTCGATAGGCGGCATCGAGGTGCGGACGGGCGTGGAACTTGGCCGCGACGTGACGCTTGAGGCGCTGCAACAAGGATATGACGCCGTCTTCCTAGGGATCGGTCTGGCGGGGGTCAACGCGCTGCGGGCCGTGGGAGAAGAGTTGTCAGGCGTGCAGAACGCCGTCGATTTCATTGCGGAGCTGCGTCAGACCACGGATTTGTCGCGACTTCCGGTCGGACGGGACGTGGTGGTCATCGGCGGCGGCATGACGGCCGTGGATGCGGCCGTGCAATCAAAGCTTCTGGGCGCCGAGAACGTGACCATCGTCTACCGTAGGGGACAGGAGAAGATGTCAGCCTCGGGCTACGAGCAGGACCATGCCGTGCAGGCGGGCGTACGGATCATACATAACGCAGCACCCGTCCGCGTGCTGGGCAACGGTCAGGCCGAGGCGGTGGAGTTCGCCTACACCCAAGAGGGGCCGACCGGCCTGACCCTCTCGGCCGAGACCTTCACGCTGAAGGCCGATCAGGTCTTCAAGGCGATTGGCCAGGTTCTTGACAGCACCCCGGCAGTCCTGCCGGTCGACAGCGGCAAGTACAGTGGGCCGGTCGGCAAAGTCTGGGTCGGCGGCGACTGCGCAGCCGGGGGCGAGGATCTGACCGTCACCGCCGTCGCCGAGGGGCGCGATGCCGCCGAAGCGATTCATGTCTGGTTGTCGAGCCGCTGATGACCCTGCATTTACCTTGCCAACACGCCCTTCCCGCGCGACATGGGGTGTCGGCAAGGAGCATTCATGGACGGCTGGATCGAGACCTTCATCGCCTTCATCGAGCGAAATCAGGCCTGGCTGCCGCTCATCATGGCGGTCTTCGCCGCGGCCGAGACCACGGCCTTTCTGTCGATCCTCATACCATCCACGGCTGTGCTGGTCGCCGTGGGGGCGCTTGCCGCCACCGGCGCGGTGCCGTTCTGGCCGCTCTGGGCCGGAGCGACTCTGGGGGCGCTGATCGGATCAAGCTTCAGCTACTGGCTTGGCTGGCGCTATGGAACCAACGTGCTGACCATGCGCCCCCTGCGCGACCATCCCGAAATGGTAGAGAAGGCCCGCGCCGCCTTTACCCGCTATGGTCCGGTGACCATCGTGATCGGGCACTTCGCCACGGTCCTGCGCCCCGTGGTCTTTCTGCTGGCCGGGATGAGCGGAATGAGCCTCGCCCGTTTCGCCTTCTGGAACACCATCGGCTGCGTCGCCTGGGCCTATCTGATCCCGAAACTCGGCCAGTATGGCGGCGACGTGATCGGCTGGATCTGGTCGCAGTTCTGACCTCGCGCGCGCCGAACGGCCGCGCCTGCAGCTTTCCCCTTCTCCCAGCTTGCCGCAAGGAGGCTTCACATGGCTAACCTCTCCGCCGATTTCATCGGAATCAAGTCACCCAACCCGTTCTGGCTGGCCTCGGCCCCGCCAACCGACAAGAAATACAACGTGGAGCGTGCCTTCGAGGCGGGCTGGGGCGGGGTGGTCTGGAAGACACTCGGGTCGGAGGGCCCGCCCATCGTCAACGTCAACGGCCCGCGCTATGGCGCGATCTGGGGGGCGGACCGCCGGCTTCTGGGGCTGAACAACATCGAACTGATCACCGACCGCCCGCTGGAGGTGAACCTGCAGGAGATCAAGGAGGTCAAGCGCAAGTGGCGCGACCGGGCGATGATCATCAGCCTGATGGTTCCCTGCGACGAGGAGTCGTGGAAGGACATCCTTGGCCGGATCGAGGATACCGAAGCGGATGGCGTGGAACTCAACTTCGGCTGTCCGCACGGGATGGCCGAACGCGGCATGGGTTCGGCCGTGGGGCAGGTGCCGGAATACATCGAGATGGTCACGCGCTGGGTCAAGCAATACAGCCGGATGCCCTGCATCGTGAAGCTGACGCCCAACGTGACCTCGATCCTGCCACCGGCACAAGCTGCCCACCGGGGCGGGGCGGATGCCGTCAGCCTCATAAACACCGTGAAATCGATCACCAACGTTGACCTCGACCACTTCTCCCCCTTCCCGATGATCGACGGCAAGGGCAGCCATGGCGGCTATTGTGGCCCGGCGGTCAAGCCTATCGCGCTGAACATGGTGGCCGAGATCGCGCGCAACCCCCAAACCCGCGGCCTGCCGATTTCGGGCATCGGTGGCGTCACCACCTGGCGCGACGCGGCCGAGTTCATGGCGCTTGGCGCGGGCAACGTGCAGGTCTGCACCGCCGCCATGACCTACGGCTTCAAGATCGTGCAGGAAATGATCACCGGCCTGTCGCAATATCTGGACGAAAAGGAGATGGGCCTGTCCGATCTTATCGGTCGCGCGGTGCCGAATTTCGTCGAATGGCAGGTACTGAACCTGAACTACGTTACCAAGGCCGTGATCGATCAGGATGCCTGCATCAAATGCGGGCGCTGCTATGCCGCCTGCGAAGATACCAGCCACCAGGCCATCTCGATGAGCGCAGACCGCGTGTTCGAGGTGATGGACGACGAATGTGTCGCCTGCAACCTTTGCGTCAACGTCTGCCCTGTGGACAACTGCATCACCATGAAGGAGCTGCCGAAAGGTGTCGTTGACCAGCGGACCGGAAAACCCGTCGGTGACTATGCCAACTGGACGACGCATGCCAACAATCCGGGTGCCCTGGCCGCCGAATAGCGATAGTCAGCCCGGCCCCGAACTGGGGGACTCTTGCCGGAGCACTACCGTTTCGGGTCCCTGACGGGGTCAGTCACGCGCGTCTTCCGGACCGCATCGGCATATCGGCCCGCCTATGCGGTGGTGGCACGAAGCATTGGGATGGTCTTGTTTGCCCAAGCTGCAATGGAGGCTGCTACCCAGTGATCCTCGACGCTCTGCGCAAACAACGGCTCAGGGCATTGGCAGCGGACTGATCCCGGCTGCGATGCTCGCCTGGATATAAGCCGCGCGGGCCGCTTCGGCGGTGGCGGCGGCGCTGGTTTCCAGCGTGTCCGCGCGGCCAGCAGATGCGGTTCACCGGATGATGGTTTCGACTGCATCTGAAGGGGTGCATCCGGCAGCTCCGTCCTGGCCACCGGGGCCGTACGTTCCTGCGACCGTCGCAGATCGGCGCGGGTGTCGGCAGACGGGCTTGCCAAGCCAGCGTCCGCCACCGGCATCGTGCGGATGGCTGGTATCAGACCCATGGTTCACGTTCCTTGCATCTAGTGCCCCGGCTGCAACGATACCTTAACCTTTCCAGCCGCGCACGCCTTTGATCGTTAAAATGCAGGCGGATCAGGGGGCGAGGAGCCGGCCGAAAAGTGTTTCGAGGAAGCGCCCTGCCTCGGCATAGGGGTCATGGCCGGGCCCAAGGACAGCGCGAACCTGCACGTCGAAATCAGCATAATGTTGCGTCAACGCCCAGATCGAGAAGATGAGATGCACCGGATCGACCCGGGCGATCCGGCCCTCGTCCATCCATTGCGACAAGACCAGTGACTTGTCTGCGACAAGCGCCTTCAGATCGCCCTCGATGGCATCCTGCATCCGGGGGGCGCCCTGCAGGATCTCACCGGCGAAAAGCCGGCTTTCGCGCGGATAGTCGCGGGCGAGGTCCAACTTGCGGCGGACATAGGCCAGCACCTCGGCCACCGGGTCACCCTTCGGATCCATCGCGCGCAGCGGATCAAGCCAGGTGTCCAGCAACCCGGTCAGCAGGGCACGGTGGACAGCCTCCTTTGACGGGAAATAGTACAGCAGGTTTGGCTTCGACAGCCCGGCCCCCTCGGCGATCTGGTCCAGCGTGGCCCCCCGGAACCCGTGCTGCGAGAACACCTCCAGCGCCGCGTCGAGGATGGTCTCGCGGTTCTTCTGCTGGATGCGAGAGCGGGGACGGGCGGCTGGGGGCATGGGACTTGACGCTAAGGGGACGGGGGGGCAGGCTTGACCTTGGGGACCTCATGGATAGCTTGCCCCGCAAGGATACGTCAAATCATTCGCCGCCTCCTCCGCGGCCCAAGGAGTAGCCCATGGCCCTTGACCGCAACGCCCCGAACGACCTGAACGCCTTCTGGATGCCCTTCACCGCGAACCGGCAGTTCAAGAAGAACCCACGGATGTTCGTGGCCGCAAAGGACATGCACTACACCACCAGCGACGGCCGTCAGGTGCTGGACGGAACGGCGGGGCTATGGTGCTGCAACGCGGGCCATTGCCGCCCGAAGATCGTCGAGGCGATCCAGAAACAGGCGGCGGAACTGGACTATGCCCCCGCCTTCCAGATGGGCCACCCTATCGCCTTCGAGCTTGCCAACCGGATCATCGATATCGCCCCAAAGGGCATCGAGCACGTGTTTTACACGAACTCCGGTTCGGAAAGCGTTGAAACAGCGTTGAAACTGGCGATTGCCTATCACCGCGCCCGCGGCGAGGGAACGCGCACCCGGCTGATCGGGCGTGAGCGCGGCTATCACGGGGTAAACTTCGGCGGCATCTCGGTCGGCGGCATCGTGAACAATCGCAAATTCTTTGGCACGCTTCTGGCTGGCGTAGACCATATGCCGCACACGCACCTGCCGCACCTCAACGCCTTCACCAAGGGCCAGCCAGAGCATGGCGCGAATCTGGCCGACGATCTGGAGCGGATCGTGGCGCTCCACGGGGCCGAGACGATTGCGGCCGTGATCGTTGAACCGATGGCAGGGTCAACCGGCGTGCTGATGCCGCCGAAGGGCTATCTGGAAAAGCTGCGGGCGATCACGAAGAAGCACGGCATCCTGTTGATCTTCGATGAGGTCATCACCGGCTTTGGCCGCCTCGGATCGGCCTTCGCCGCCCAGCATTTCAATGTCATCCCCGACATGATGACCACCGCCAAGGGTCTGACCAATGGCGTGATCCCGATGGGTGCGGTCCTGACGACCGCCGAAATCCACGATGCCTTCATGACCGGGCCGGAAAACCTGATCGAGCTTTTCCACGGCTACACCTACTCCGGCAATCCCATCGCCGCGGCCTGCGGGGTGGCCACGCTGGAGGTCTACAGGGAAGAGGGCCTCTTCGACCGCGCGCGAGATTTGCAAACCTACTGGCAGGAGGCGATCCACAGCTTGCGCGACCACCCCCATGTCATCGACATCCGCAACATGGGCCTGATCGGCGCGGTTGAGTTGCAGCCGATCGACGGCGCGCCCACAAAGCGGGCGTTCAGCGCCTTCCTCAAGGCCTACGAGAAGGGCATCCTGATCCGCACCACGGGCGACATCATCGCGATGTCGCCGCCGCTGATCATCTCGAAGCCCCAGATCGACGAACTTATCGGCACGCTGGGCGATGTGCTGAAGACGCTCGATTGATCACTGCACCAGTTGCATCACCCCCCAGGGCAGGACGGTAACCATGGCCACGATGATGAGAAGCGTGCGTTTCAGACCGGCGAACATGGTTATCTCCGTCTCTGTTCCGCCGCTTGAAATAGGTAGGATTCGCTTCGCTGCAAGAGGGCTGCCATGATCCGGCCCGCTTGCACCACGACGCTTCTGGTTGATGACGACCGGGTGCGCGTGACCCGCTTCGACTTTGCGCCGGGGGCCGAGACGGGTTGGCATCGCCATGGTCATGACTACGTCATCACTGCGATCACCGATTGCCTGATGCTGCTGGAAGAACCCGGTGGCGGCAGCCGGCGCGTTCTGGTCCCGGCCGGCACGGCCTATCGGCGCAGCGAGGGCGTGGAGCATAATGTCGTCAATGACGGCGCAGGTCCGATGAGCTTCGTCGAGGTCGAGTTGAAGTAGCGCAACAGCCGTTCGCGAAAGCCGTTTCCTTTGAAGGAAACGGACCGGAGTTTTTGAAAACTCCGGTTTCCTATCCTGCGATCAGCGCCCTCAACCCCCGAACGACCAGTTTGTGATCCTCGACCTGCGGCAGTCCAGAAACGGTTGCAACCGCGACCATTCCCACGCCCCTGACCCGTATCGGAACTGCGCCACCGTTGTCTGCGTAGTCCACCGCAGGCAGCCCGTCGCGGTCCAGTGTCTGACCCTTTGCCTTGTTGCGCAGCCCGACCAGGAGCGTGGGAAGTTGGAACATCAGTGCCGTGTTCGACTTCCGGCGTGCCCAGTTGTCGTTCAATGGGGCCGAGCCGGGCAGACCTGCGTGAAACAGCGTCCGGTCAGCGGTGCGGATGTCGATGACCACGGGCAAGTCTTCGGCCAAAGCAAGATCGACAAGGATGCTCCCCAGCCGCAGCGCCACAGTTTCGTCGAACCCTTGCAGCACCAGGGCTGTCATCTCGGCCTCGACCTCTGAAATCTCCATTTCCACCCCCGCTATATTGCCCCGATGCCGCGCAAGACCATGTCCTTGACGCTGGCCTTTGCCTCTTGCCACTGCCGGTCAGTCAGGGGCTTGCCGTCGTTCAGCGTCTGGATCTGGTGTCCGAAGTCGGCGTAGTGCTGCGTCGTTGCCCAAAGCATGTAAAGCAGATGCCGCGGGTTCACCGCTGCCATCTTTCCCTCGTCGATCCAGCGCTGGATCAGCGCGATCCGCCCATCGGTCCAGTCGCGCAGCGTCGTCTCCAGATAATCCTGTATGACCGGCGCGCCGTGCATCACCTCGGAGGCCCAGACCTTGGAGCCGTAAGGATGCGACCGTGAGATATCCATCTTAGCCTCGATATATCCGCCAATCCCCTCCACCGGGCCGGGGGCATTGTCAAAGCTTGACGCTGCATCCAGCCAGATCTCGAAGATCTGCTGCACCACCTTGCGATAAAGGTCCTCCTTGGTGGCAAAATAATAGTGCAGGTTCGCCTTTGGCAGCCCGGCCATGTCGGCGATCAGCTGCATCGTTGCCCCGCCAAACCCCGCCTCGGCAAAGACCTTCTCGGCCGCGTCCAGAATC
>JANPJZ010000018.1:0-9631 GCA_031425795.1 Rhodobacter sp.
GATGTTCAGCTTCTTCACCGCAACCGCCAGCTTTTCAGCGAAAGCATCGTATACCCCGGCCTGCACGTAGATCCGGTTGGCGCAAACGCAGGTCTGGCCGTTGTTGCGGAACTTGGAGATCATCGCCCCTTCCACCGCCGCATCCAGATCGGCGTCATCAAAGACGATGAAGGGCGCGTTGCCGCCAAGCTCCATGCTGCATTTCAGGACCTGGTCCGCGGCCTGCTTCAGCAGGATGCGGCCCACTTCGGTGGAGCCGGTAAAGGTCAGCTTCCGGATCAACGGGTTCTCGCAAAACTCCTTCCCGATGTCTGACGACCGCTTCGAGGTGATCACCGAGAACAGCCCTGCAGGAACCCCGGCGCGCTCCGCCAGAAGCGCAAGCGCGAGTGCCGAAAGGGGCGTTTCCGCTGCCGGGCGCGCAACGAAGCCACAGCCTGCCGCCAGGGCCGGGGCTACCTTGCGCGCAAGCATCGCGTTCGGAAAGTTCCACGGCGTGATCGAAGCCGCGACGCCGATCGGCTGCTTCAGCACCTGGATGCGCTTGTCGCGCTGGTGGCCGGGGATGATCTCGCCATAGGTGCGCTTGGCTTCCTCGCCGTAGAACTCGATGTAACTGGAGCCATAGGCGATTTCGCCCTTGGCCTCGGCCAGCGGCTTGCCCATTTCGGCGGTCAGGATCGTTGCAAGGTCGTCCTGGTTCGCCATGCAAAGGTCGAACCACTTGCGCATCACCTGGGCGCGTTCCTTGGCGGTGCGACCGGCCCATTCCCGGTGCGCGACATGGGCGGCAGCAATGGCGCGGGCGGTTTCAACCCGTCCAAGGTTCGGCAGATGGCAGATCACGTCGCCGCGGGCCGGGTTGCTGACGGGAAAGGTGGAACCGTCATCGGCCTCGATCCACTGCCCTGCGACATAGGATTTCAAAACCAGAAGCGACGGGTCTTTCAGAAGCGACGCGAGATCGGTCACGGAATCGAGCATGGGGGCCTCCATTGGTTGCACAAAGGCGTGCCATGCGAGGGGCGCGATGTCCAGTTTGCCGGGCCGGATAGCACCAGGATTTGATCAAATCATCGCGCGGCTGGCCCCAGAGCCGGAATTTTCGAAAATTCCGGACCGGAGCCTTCAAAGGCTCCGGTCCGATTTCTTCGAAGAAATCGGGGCCTCGCCGTCAACTGTTCGCGTGCATCCGCTCGATGTAGGCGCGCATTTCCTCGGCCTCGTGCCTTGCGTCACGCAAGCCTTCCATCGCGGCGCGGAGTTCCGCCTCGGTCTGGTTGATATGCGTCATCAGCTCGGCTTCACGCTGTTCCATATAGGCCAGCGCCTGATCGCGCAGCTCTTCCGCCTCGTGCAGGGATTGGGCAAGACGGTCCATCTCGGCCATGTCGCCCCCGGCGACGCGGGTGAAACGGTGCAGCAGCCAATGCGCAAACCAGCCCATGGCGAAGGCGACCATAAGGATGATGGCCGTGGCGATGACGAATTCGGTCCGGTTCATGGGCTGTCCTCGGCCTCAAGATCTTCGGGCCGTGGCAGCGGTCGTAGCGTCTTTTCCGTCGGCGCGACAGAGGGGCTGGTGTCGGCCGAGAAATCGGGGCCGCCCCCTGTGGCCACCGCGCCAGTCCCGGTCACTTCCGCCGGGGCGGCCGCAACGCCGAGCGCGGCCTCGGCGGGCGTCTCGCCGTCCCTGGGCGTGGCCGCCGCGGCAGCAGCCTCGGCCACGACAGGTGTGCCCTTCAGCACGAACTCGATCCGCCGGTTCGCCTCGCGGCCCGCTTCTTCCCCGTTGTCGGCAATCGGCGTCGCCTCGCCGAAGCCCATCGCCGTCATGCCCGAAATGTCCACCCGCCGCCCCTGCAGCGCCAGCAGCACCGCTTCCGCCCGCGCCTGGCTCAGCGCCTGGTTTCCGCCTTCGGAGCCCTGGCTGTCGGTATGGCCGCCGATTTCCAGCTGCATCGGCGGACATGCCACCAGAATCCCCGCCAACGCATCCAGCACCGGCCGCGCCGTCGTGGCAATCTCGGCCGAGGCCGGTGTGAAGGTGATCTTCGTCCGCGCGATCACCGCGTTCACATCCGCCGCACATTCCTCGGGCGTCGGCAGCGAAGCGATGGGATCCAGCGCCTCGTCATAGCGCACGTTGACCTGAAAGGTCTGACCCTGCCCCAGCTTGCCCGACAGGATCTGCGTGATCCGTCCCCGCGCTTCCTGCGACCCGGTGACCCCCGTCACCTCCACCCTGTCGGCCCGCACCAGAAGCGTGCCATTCTCGACCTCGGCAAGCGCCTCAAGCCCCGCCAACACCCGCACCGGCCAGCCGTCGGGCAGCGTTTCGTCCAGCCGTGTCGCCGTCACCACCTTCGCCCCGTCAAAGGCCGCGCGCGCAAAGGCGTCCACCGCCTGGCGCTGGACCTCGTCGGTCAGCCGCCCGCGCAGCACCACCTCGCCCGCCTCCGAGAGACTGGCGGTGAACTCGGCCGGCCCTTGCGTGGCCGCCTCCTTCTGCTCCAGCGTCGAGGTCAGCGAGAATGCATCCGGCAAGCCGGTTTCCAACTCGCCCACCACCTTGTCAAAGGCGGCCTGGCTCACGTCGCTGCCCGCCAGCAGCGTCACGTCGGCGTCCGAGAAGGTGATCGAGGCCGACCCAAGCTCTGCCACAGCGCGGATTGCCTGCACCACCGCATCAGCCCAGCGCGGCGTCGGTGTGCCCAGACCGATGGTGCACAAGGGCCGCCCGGCCAAGCCCGCAGCGGTTGCCGCCGCAAGGATCTGCCCGCGCGCCCGCTCGGTGTCGGCAGAGCAGCTGTCGAACCGCGCACCCTCGGCGTCGACAACGAAGCGGAGCGTAAAGGGCGTGATCACCGGCCGCGGGGCCGAGATGTCCAGCACCAGCCTCACGCCCGCTGGGGCCAGCCCGCGCAGATCGCTTTCCAGCCTGCGCTTCTGCGCCTCGCTGTCCGAAATCGCGGTGACCTCCACCAGATCTGCCCCGACCGAAACCTTCGACCGCTCAAGCCGCCGCAGCGCCTCAAGCCCAAAGGACAGCGCGGCCCCCCAGGTCTCGGGGGCTGGATAATCAGCGGTTTCCAACAGGTTTGTCAGCTCCACATCCGGGGTGAGGGCGGCCGCCGACTCGGCAAGCGCCTCTTCGGTCATTGCCCCCTCTCCGGGGGTTTCCGGCATCAGACCGATCAGCTGGATGCCATCCTCGGTCCGCAGCATCTGCACCGAGAAATCCGGTGCCACCACAGCCGAGGCAGGAGTGACGTCCAGCCCGTCACGGATGCGGGAACTGTCGATCAGTGACCCGACCATGTTCACGGCACGGAACCGCGCCGCCTCGTTCGGCGCGGTGCCGGACAGCCGCACCTGCAGACCGTCGGCCTGCACGGTGGCCCAGTCGATGCTTGCATCCGCCAACCGGGCGCTGACCACCTTGCCGGTGCGCGACTCGATGACCAGGGCAGCGGCATAGGCGACGCTGACCATCAGCATGGCGGCCAAGAGAAAGGCCAGCAGGGCAAGGGTCGTCGGGGCAAGCTTGGCGATGCGTGTGGGCAAAAGGGGCGTCCCGAAGCTGAAGGTCAGACGCTTCCTAAGCCTTCGGGCCTGCAGGTTCAACCAAGCCAAGCGGCAGCGGCAAGAAACGGCACAGGAATAAGGCCCGCGTCCCGGTTCGCCCGGAACACCGCAAGGCACGAGGCCGGGTCATCGAGGTCAAGCCGCCGCATCTGCCAGGCGATATGCCAGCCCATGGCCCACACCCCTGCAAGCGCTGTGACAAGCGCCAGCACCCGCTCCTCCTCCGCATGGGCCGACACCACGGCCGCGCCCAGAAACAGGATGGTCAGCGCGAAAAACGCCCAAAGCCAGCGCCGGCTTTGCGCCCCGAACAGACGCGCGGTGGATTTGACGCCGATCAGCGCGTCATCCTCGCGGTCCTGGTGGGCATAGATCGTGTCATAGTAAAGCGTCCAGGCGATCCCCCCGGCATAAAGCAGCACCGCCGCCACCGGCACTTCGCCGGCATGGGCCGCCCAGGCCAGCAGTGCCCCCCAATTGAACGCAAGCCCGAGGAACACCTGCGGCCACCAGGTGAACCGCTTGGCAAAGGGGTAGACCGCCACCAGCGCCAGCGAGGCGACGCCCAGCGCCACCGCCAGCCAGTTGTAGCTGAACAATATCCCCGCAGCGGCCAGCGCCTGCGCCACCATCCAGACCAGCGCCCCCTTAACCGTCACCTGGCCCGAGGGGATCGGACGGCTGCG
This sequence comes from Rhodobacter sp., assembly GCA_031425795.1. Lineage (GTDB taxonomy): Bacteria > Pseudomonadota > Alphaproteobacteria > Rhodobacterales > Rhodobacteraceae > Tabrizicola. The sequence continues at coordinate 4,275 of JANPJZ010000018.1, forward strand.
GGTGCGGGTGACAGCCGCGTCGATGTCGCGGTCGGTGATGTCGTTCCAGGTGCAGCCCGCCCCCCGCATTAGGAAGGCCCCGACCGCGCAGCTTGCGACCAGCCACAGGTCCCACCCCCGAAAGCCGGATACCCCGCCCGCCAGGGCAATCGCCCAGAGGCAGGGGATCAGCAGCAGCCATGTGCCGATCGGCCGGTCAGCGCGCGACAGCCGCAGATAGGGGCGCGCGGCCACTGGCGCATGGACGTCCACCCAGTTGCCCTTCGGCGCATCGGCAACCGGCGCCAGTCGGGACACCTCGACCTCTGGCAATTCGGGCGGCAGGGACATAGGGTCGCGCTCATGTCGGATGCGAAGATCAGGCTTCATGTAGACCACCCCTTGGGCGCGGGGCAAGCCGTGCCCCTGTCGCAGGATCAGACCCATTACCTCACCGGGGTGATGCGGCTTGCGGTTGGTGCCCCGATCCTCCTGTTCAACGGGCGCGACGGCGAATGGCGTGCCACCCTCGCGGCGGCAACGAAACGCAGCGCCATCGCCACCTGCGACCAGCAGACCCGGCCCTTGCACCTGCCGCCCGACCTCTGGCTGCTCTTCGCGCCGATCAAGAAGGCCCGCACCGATTTCATCGTCGAAAAGGCGGTCGAGCTTGGGGTGCGCCGCATCCTGCCGGTGCAGACCCGCCACACCAATTCCGAACGGATCCGGCAAGACCGCCTGCAGGCCCACGCGCTCGAGGCCGCCGAACAATGTGGTGCCACCTATGTGCCCGAGGTGGCCGAACTCCAGCCCCTCGACCGCACGCTTGCCGCCTGGCCGCACGACCGCCAACTGTTCTGGTGCGATGAGGCGGCCATCGGCCAACCCGCGATCCTGCCTGCCGGCGCAGGCCCCGCCGCCATCCTCATCGGCCCCGAGGGCGGCTTTTCCGCCGAGGAATCCACCCGCCTCCGCGCCCTGCCCATGGTCACGCCCCTGTCGCTCGGCCCGCGCATCCTGCGTGCCGACACCGCCGCCGTTGCCGCCCTGACCCTCTGGCAAGCCGGCGCGGGGGACTGGAGATGAGCTTCATCCGCCCCGAACTGACCGAGGCGCTGATCCGCTGGCGCGAGGTGATTGCCGGCCTTGCGCTGGCCGCCCTTGGCCTCTGGGCCCTGCTTTCAGGCGGCTATGTCGTCCCGGTCTTCGGGCTTGTCCTCGTCACCGCCGGGGTGGCCTGGGCCGTCCTCGCCACCCGCCGCCTCCGCTTTGCCCAAGAGGGTGAGGCCCCCGGCATCGTCCGCGTGACCGAAGCGCAGGTCGCCTATCTTGGCCCCCGTGTCGGTGGCTTCGTCGGCCTGCCCGACCTGATGGAGATCCGCCTTCTCACGCTGCGCGGCCGGCGCATCTGGAAGCTGCGCCCGACCGAGGGCGAGGCCCTCCACATCCCCGTCGAAGCGCAAGGGGCCGAGGCCCTGTTCGACGCCTTCGCCACCCTGCCCGGCATCGACACCGCGGCCCTTGTCGCCGCCCTGACACCCGAAACCACGACCGACAGCCGCGTGATCGCGCTCAACTCGGTCGACCGCCTGCTCTGGGCGCGCAGTGGTGCAGGCGTCGTTGTGCGCTGATCGCCCCCTGTCGGCCCCTTGACTTGGGCCCCGGCAATTGACACCCATGACCACGGTTCCCAAGCAGAGCCAAGCCCACTCACCAGTCGGAGCCACCACATGTCGATACCTCAATCCGGTGGTGGGCCCATCGAAAGCTACGACCAGCTCGCCACCTATATGGAAGCGGGCAACAAGCCCGCGTCCGAATGGCGCATCGGGGCCGAGCATGAGAAGTTCGGCTGGCTGACCGACACCCACGCGCCCCTGCCCTATGCCGGCCCGCGCTCGATCTCTGCGCTTTTCGACGGGTTGGCCACCCGCTACGGCTGGACCCCGGTGCGCGAGGGCGAACATGTCATCGGCCTGACCCGCGACGGCGCGAACGTCAGCCTTGAACCCGGCGGGCAGTTTGAACTCTCCGGCGCACCCCTGAAGACCACGCTGGAGGTCGGGGCTGAATTGCAGAACCATCTGGACGAGGTCCGCTCGATCGCCGAACCGATGGGCGTGCGCTTCATGGGCATCGGCGCCGCCCCGGAATGGAGCCATGACCAGATGCCGGTCATGCCCAAGGGCCGCTACCGGCTGATGACCGATTACATGGGCCGCGTCGGCACGCATGGCACGCAGATGATGTATCGCACCTCGACCGTGCAGGTGAACCTCGACTACTCCTCCGAAGCCGACATGGTGAAGAAGCTGCGCGTGGCGCTGGCGCTGCAGCCGGTCGCGACCGCGCTTTTCGCCTCCTCGCCCTTCTTCGACGGGCTGCCCAACGGCCACCGCAGCTGGCGCAGCCGGATCTGGCGTGGCCTCGATGACACCCGGACCGGGATGCTGCCTTTCGCCTTCGATGAAGGCATGGGCTTTCAGGCCTATGTCGACTGGGTCCTCGATGTGCCGATGTATTTCGTCTACCGCGATGGCAAGTATATCAACGCCTTGGGCCAGTCGTTCCGCGATTTCCTTGCCGGAAAGCTGCCCGCGCTGCCCGGCGAAAAGCCGACGCTGAGCGACTGGGCCGACCACATGACCACCGTGTTCCCCGAAGCCCGCGTGAAGAAATACATCGAGATGCGCGGCGCGGATTGTGGCGATCAGGCCCATATCGCGGCGCTTCCGGCCTTCTGGGTGGGGCTGATGTATGACCCCTCGGCCCTCGACGCCGCCTGGGATCTCGTCAAGGGGTTCGACACCGAAACCCGCGAAGGGCTGCGCGTCGCCGCCTCCGTCTCGGCCCTGCAGGGCGAGGCGGGGGGTGTGCGGCTTCTGGATCTCGCGCGGCGGGCGGTAGAGCTGTCCCAGGCCGGGCTCGTCTCCCGGGGGCTTGGCGAAGAGGTGCAGCTCACGCCTTTGATGGAGAGCCTGCGGACCGGAGAGGTCCAGGCTGACCGCTGGCTCCAGCTCTATCACGGCGCCTGGGGTGGCAGCCTCGCCCCCCTCTACGAAGCCGCCTCCCTTTGATCCACCCATAAGGCGGAGCGCGTTCCGCGCGAAGGGCTCTGGTCTCGTCGGCGCGCTTGCGCGCTTCTCCTCGGCCGGGGGCATCCTGCCCCCGGACCCCCGGGGAGTATTTCCGAAAAGAGCAAGTCAGGGGCGCTTAGACCGAAGTCGGTTGCTTGCGCCCGATTTTCGGTTCGGTCCCCGCCTTGATCCGCCGCAGGTTCTCGGCGTGACGGACATAGACCAGGATCGTCAGCACGACGACCAGCACCAGCATCAATCCCTCGCGGAAAAAGAGCAGCCACATCGACGCCGTGGCAGCCGCCACCAGCGCCGCGATCGACGAGGTGCGCGTCAGGGCCGCCACGACCGCCCAGGTTCCGCAGACCGCAAGACCGACCGGCCAGGCCAGCGCCAGGAGGATGCCAAGGAAGGTCGCCACCCCCTTGCCCCCCTTGAAGCCAAGCCAGACCGGAAAGAGGTGCCCGATGAAGGCCATCAGGCCCGCGAGTTGCGCCGCATCCTCGCCGACGGCCGCGCGGGCGATCAGCACCGCCACCCCGCCCTTTGCCGCGTCCAGGACCAGCGTGGCAAGCGCCGCCCCCTTGTTGCCGGTCCGCAGCACATTCGTGGCCCCGATGTTGCCTGACCCGATCTGCCGCAGGTCACCCAGACCCAGCGCGCGGGTGATCACGATCCCGAACGGAACGGAGCCGAGAAGATAGGCCAGCACGGCCGTCAGCATCAGCAGGGCAGGGTCGGTGGTAAGGAACGGCATCGGTCAGGTTTCCGCGGCAAACACCTGCGTCCCGCCGACGTAGGTTGCCAGCACCTTACCCTCCATCCGCGCGCCGTCAAACGGGGTGTTCTTCGATTTGGAGCGCAGCTTGAAGCGGTCCATCAGGAAGGGCGCGTCGGGGTCGAAGAGGATCAGGTCCGCCGGCGCACCGGGGCTCAGGCGGCCTTGCGGCAGGCCCAGCCGGTTCGCCGGGTTCAGTGCCATGGCCCGGAACAGGGCGGGCAGGCTCAGATGGCCCGCATGGTAAAGCCGCATCGCTGCCGGCAGGAAGGTTTCCAGCGCCACAGCGCCAGCAGCGGCCTCCTCGAAGGGCAGGCGCTTCGATTCCTCATCCGCCGGGGTATGCATGGAACTGATGATGTCGATCACCCCTTCCGCCACCGCCGCGACGATCGCCAGCCGGTCCACCTCGGAGCGCAAGGGCGGTGTGACCTTGAAGAAGGTTCGGTAGTCGCCCACGTCGAACTCGTTCAGCGTCAGGTGGTGGATCGAGGTTCCCGCCGTCACGTCCAGCCCCGCCGCCTTGGCCCGCGCCAGCGCAGGCAGCGATTTCGCCGTGGTGATCTGGTCCGCGTGATAGCGCACGCCCGTCATCTCGACCAAGGCCAGGTCCCGCTCCAGCCCCATCCGTTCGGCCATGGGCGAAACCGCCGGGATGCCCCGCAGGCTGGCGAACTTGCCCGAGGTCGCCGCCGCCCCGGCAGACAGGGCCGGGTCCTGCGGGTGGCCCACCACCAGCGCGCCCAAGGATCGGGCGTAGCTCATCGCGCGGGTGATTGCCTTCGCCTCGGTCGAGACGTCGAAGACGTCCGTGAAGGCGATGGCCCCGGCGTCGATCAGAAAGCCGATCTCGGTCATCTCGCGCCCATGGCGGCCCTTGGTCAGCGCAGCCATGTGGCGGATGCGGACCGGGGCCTCGCTGGCGCGACGGGTCACGAACTCCAGCGTTTCCGGCGTGTCGATGGCCGGGCTCGTGTCGGGCCGCGCGATGATCGTGGTCACGCCGCCCGCCGCCGCCGCCAGACCGGCCGAGCGAAAGCTTTCCCGGTGCCGCTCGCCCGGCTCGCCGATCTTGACGCCGAGGTCGACGATCCCCGGTGCCAGGCACTTGGCCCCGCAGTCGATGACCGTGGCCCCCTTCGGCGCAGCGCCACCCCGTGCCAGGATAAGCCCGTCCTTCACCGTCAGGCTGCCGATGTCATCCGTCCCGGCCTCGGGGTCGATCAGGCGGGCGTTGTGGAAATGAAGGATGGTCATGAATTGTCCAAGTGGGGGGTTCCCGTCTGTATCTGCCGGATCAGCCGCATCACCGCTTCACCGTCGGGGATCAGCTCGAATCCGATGCGGCTATGCGTCTTGTCGCCGTCGCTGTCCACCTGAACCTCGGTTGCGAACCGGATCGAGGCCTCGGGCCCGGGGTGCAGATCCACCACCGTGCCCGCCGCAATCGGCCAGGACCGCAGCATCCGGTTGCGCCCATCCACCGCGATCAGCGCGCGGCGGTCGGTCAGGGCATAGCGGGT
>JANPJZ010000019.1:0-2297 GCA_031425795.1 Rhodobacter sp.
TGACTGGGAAAGCCCCACCCTTGGGGCCTGGGGTCTGGGGTGGGAGGTCTGGTGCGACGGGATGGAGGTCAGCCAGTTCACCTATTTCCAGCAGGTCGGGGGGCATGACTGCAAACCCGTATCGGGCGAGCTGACCTACGGCCTGGAACGGCTTGCGATGTATGTGATGGGCGTGGACCATGTGATGGATATGCCGTTCAACGATCCGCAAAGCCCGATCCCGCTGAAATACGGCGACATCTTCCTGCAGACCGAACAGGAATACAGCCGACACAACTTTGACCAGGCGGACACGGAGATGCTGCTGCAGCACTTCAAGGACGCCGAGGCGGAGTGTGACCGCATCCTCTCGGCCGCGCAGCCTGACAAGGCGGGGCGCACCATCGTGATGGCGCATCCGGCCTATGACCAGACGATCAAGGCCAGCCACATCTTCAACCTTCTGGACGCCCGCGGCGTGATCTCGGTCACCGAGCGGCAGGCCTATATCGGCCGGGTGCGCGCCCTGGCCAAGAAATGCGCCGATGCCTTCCGGCAGACGGCAGCGGGGGTGGATCTGTGAATGTCGGGCGTATTGCAGCGGGGTTTCTTGTCGTGATTGCCGCACTTGGTGGCGTGGCCATGTGGTATCTGCAGGTCTATGCCTTTTATGAAACCGTGGTTTTCCAGCCCGGTGAGGAAATCCGCCTGACGCCGATCAGCAGCGAAGTGCCCGAAGCCATCCTTGCCGAGGACGTGACCGGCATCGACAGCGAAAGCTCTCCCATCCGCTTTCGCGCCTGCTTCACCACGCCGCTCAGCCAGGCGATGCTGAGCGAAACCTATGTCGCCTATGCCGGAGCAGAGCCGCTGATCGCCCCCGGCTGGTTTGACTGCTTCGACGCACAGGCCATCGGCACGGCGCTGGAACGTGGCGAGGCGCTGGCTTTCCTCTCCGAAGCCCAGATCCATCCCGGTGTCGACCGTGTCGTCGCCGTCTTCCCCGACGGCCGGGCCTTCGCCTGGCACCAGCTGAACGACAGCGCGGGGGACTAGGCCGTGCCCGGCACCGAACCCGACGAAATCCAGAAGCTGAAGCGCCGCCATCGCCGCGACCTGCGCACCGCCCGCGCCGAGGGGATGCTGCACGGGGTCGTGTCGATGCTGCGGCCCGGTGATGTGGTCGTGGATTGCGGGGCCAACCAGGGCGATGTGACGGGCCCTCTGGCCGAGGCCGGCGCCATCGTCCATGCCTTCGAGCCCGATCCCTACAACCTGGCCAAGCTGACCGACCGGTTTGCAGCCGTCGCAAACGTCCACCTGCATGCCGCTGCGGTGGGGGTGACGGCGGGCACCGTCCGGCTGATGCGGGCCGCGAACTGGGACGCAAACCCCGACCTCGCTTCGGTCAAGAGCACGGTGGTGGCCGGCGGGCACAACATCGGCGGTGACGGGATCGACGTGCCGATGATCGACTTCCCCGCCTTCCTCCACGGCCTGGTCGCCGCGCATGGCCGGGTGGCCTTCGTCAAGATGGACATCGAGGGGGCCGAGCTTGACCTTCTTGCCGTCATGCTGGAGCAGCGCCTTTTCGACAACATCCAGCTGACCGTCGCCGAAACGCACGAGCGCAAGTTCAAGGACCTGCGCCCCGCCTTTGCCGACCTGCGCGCCCGTATCACCGAGGCCTATCCGCCGACGCGGGTGAACCTTGACTGGATCTGACCCCTTGCCCCCACGGGAACCAACCCCATGCCCGACCTGCTGATCGAACTGTTCTCCGAGGAAATCCCGGCGCGGATGCAGACCCGCGCCCGCGAGGATCTGAAGAAGCTGGTGACCGATGGTCTGGTCGAGGCCGGGCTGACCTATGCCAGTGCCGGGGCCTTCTCTACCCCCCGCCGTCTGGTGCTGTCGGTGGACGGGCTGACCCCCGAGTCCCGCCCGGTGCGCGAGGAACGCAAGGGCCCGGCCGTGACCGCGCCTGCCGCCGCCGTCGAAGGGTTTCTCCGCTCCACCGGCCTTACGCTTGACCAGCTCGAGCGCCGCGCCGACAAGAAGGGCGAGACCTTCTATGCCGTGATGGAAAAGCCCGGCCGCAAGGCTGACGCCATCGTGGCCGAGGTGCTGGAGGGCGTGATCCGCACCTTCCCCTGGCCAAAGTCGATGCGCTGGGGCAACGGCACCTTGCGCTGGGTGCGCCCCCTGCAGTCGATCCTCTGCCTTCTGTCGGATGAGACCGGCGCCCATGTCGTGCCGCTGACCGTGGATGGGATTGTGGCTGGCAACACCACCGAAGGCCACCGCTTCATGGGCAA
>JANPJZ010000020.1:0-1759 GCA_031425795.1 Rhodobacter sp.
GGCGGCAAACAGCCTGCCAGACGGCGAAGCCGAACGTGTCACGCACATAGCTTTGCAAGGACCGCAGCAACAGCGCATCCATGTCCGTCCCCTTGGCGGTTTCTGGCGCGAGATTATCGGTCATCGGTTAACAAAGCCTCTTTCATGGCAAAAGCATGAGCCCCGTCGCACCCGTGCCAAGCTGGTTCAGAAGGGTCGGCGTCAAGGGGGGCGGGACGAGCGACCAGTCGCGAAGAAGCGCGGCGGACTCGGCCGAGGTCGGATAGGTTCCGTCCGGGCGCAACACGGACCGGGTCGCCAGAGTCCCGTCCGATGCCAGATAGAGGCCAAGGATCTCGATATAGTCGGGCGACCGCTGCAGCATCAGCACCGCCTCTTCGCCAGGAAAGCCGGGCAGCAGGTCGCCCACCACCATGAGGCAGGGCGGACCGTCCGTCGGCACCGGGCCAGAGCAGACGATCTGCCAATCCTCCAGCTGATAGACCTCGGCGCTGGTCAGAAGCATGTCACGGGTTCCCGTCGCCGTTGCAGGCTGCACCGGCAGGACTGCGGCAAGGGTCCGGGCGGCATCGGCCCGGTCGGCCGCACTCGGCACGGGCGACGCATCCTTGCCGGCCAGCCGGGCGGCAAGTGCCTCCTGCCCCGGCGCCTTCGCCAGCTCTCGCAGCGACTCAAGTGCGGCTGCACCCGGCCGGCCCCAACCCTCCAGCGCCCATAGATCGAGGTCGTCCGGTTCGGTCGTCCCGGCCGCGAAACGGGCCAGCTGGCTATTGGCCGAAATGCGCTCGGCGTTCAGCAGCGGCGTCAACCACAGTGCGGCCAGCAGAATCACTGCCAGCGCCATGTGAAGGTTGCCCTGCCGGATCCGCTCAAGCCAGCCCGCCCCGCGCAGGACGGCCACCGCGTAGACCAGCCCGTAGACCAGACCCAGGGCCGCGACCAGCGCCACGAACACCCGTTCCGGAGTCCAGCCATGCTGGTCAACCCGCAGCCAGATTGCCCAAAGGGCAAGCGCCGCCAGGACCGGCAGGATCAGCGCCATCCCCTTTGCCGCCCGCCGCAGGATCAGGCTCTGCGAGGCCTCGGCATCGCTTTGGTCAACCGTCACCGAGACCAGCGACACCCCCGCCGCCACCATGGTCAAAAGCAGCAGCGCCGGCGACAGCCCGTTGAACAGCCCCTCAAGCCCGCGGAACGGCAGCGCGATCAGGAAGATGACCATCACGACAAGCACCACCGGCAACAGCAGTCGGAAAAGCCGCAACACGAGGTAGGGCGACAGCAGGTCCGCCAGTTCGTAGACCACGGCCATGCCGAGGCCCAGCACCGCCCCGGTGAGGGCCGCCGGAACGACCCAATACTCCAGCAACTCCGAAATCACCCGGACGCCGACAATCTGCAACACCTGGTCCGACAGGAAGATCACCAGCCAGACAAGGCCGGTAAAGGCCCAGGCCGCGGCAAAGCGCACGACGATTGACCAGGCTTCCAGAAAGAGCGCGCCGTAGTCGCGCCAGTTGCCCCTTGCCTCGGCAATCAGGAAGGGCAGCGGCAGCGTCGCCGTCACGAAGATCGCAAGCGCCGCGAGGGGAGAGGAGAAAAGCTCTGCACCTGTGTCAAAGCGAAGACCTGCCAGCCAGGTCAGACCCGCCACCACCAAAGCCAGCCCCAAAGCGCGGGGCGCCGACCGCGAAGGCCCGATCGGCCCGGCCATCGCAAGCATGGCGGTAAACCCGGTGGTCAGCAGCACGACAAGCAG
>JANPJZ010000021.1:0-9488 GCA_031425795.1 Rhodobacter sp.
CGGCGAAGATCTGCACGACGGCATCAGCTTCGAGATGTTCCTCGATCGCGTGAAGGGTCACAAGCGGGCGAACATGCTGTACGACCCCTCGCACTACGTCTTGCAACACCTTGATTACCTTGACCATATCGACATCTACCACGACCGGATCAAGATGTTCCACGTCAAGGACGCCGAGCTGAACCCCACCGGCCGGCAGGGCGTCTATGGTGGCTTCCAGTCCTGGGTCAACCGCGCGGGTCGCTTCCGCTCTCCCGGCGACGGGCAGGTCGATTTCGGCAGCATCTTCTCCAAGCTCACGCAGCACGATTTCGACGGCTGGGCGGTGGTCGAGTGGGAATGCTGCCTGAAACACCCCGAGGACGGCGCCCGCGAAGGGGCGGCCTTTGTCGATGCCCACATCATCCGCGTGACCGAGAAAGCCTTCGACGACTTCGCCGATGCGGGCACCGACCGCGCCGCCAACCGCCGCATGCTTAGACTGGAGTAACCCCATGATCGATGCTGCCCACACCGCCCGCCCGCCCCGCCTTCGCCTTGGCATGGTCGGCGGTGGACGCGACGCCTTCATCGGCGCAGTCCACCGTATCGCCGCACGAATTGATGATCAGTATGAACTGGTTGCAGGCTGTTTCTCATCCAATGCCGAAAAGTCCCTCGCCTCTGCGCAAGACCTAGGCGTGCCCCGCGCCTATACCAGTTTTGCCGAAATGGCCTCGAAGGAATCCCGCCGCAAGGATGGCATCGATGCTGTGGCGATCGTCACGCCAAACCACATGCACGCGCCTGTCGCGATGCAGTTCCTGAAGCGTGGCATCCACGTCATCTGCGACAAGCCCCTGACCGCCACTCTGGCCGAGGCGAAGAAACTGGCCAAAGCCGCCGAGGCCTCGGGCGTGGTCTTTGCGTTGACGCACAACTACACCGGCTATCCGATGATCCGGCAGGCCAAGGCCATGATCGCGGCTGGGGACCTTGGCGAGATTCGCGTCGTTCAGGTTGAATATGCCCAGGATTGGCTCACCGAAGCGGTCGACAACAAGCAGGCCGACTGGCGCACCGACCCGGCGCGGTCCGGCGCCGGCGGCTCCACCGGCGACATCGGCACCCATGCCTTCAACCTGGCGAACTTCGTCACCGGCCTGACGCTGGACAGCCTCGCCGCCGATCTGACCGCCTTTGTCCCCGGCCGCCGTGTCGATGACAACGGCCATGTCCTGATGCGCTATCAGGGTGGGGCGAAGGGCATGCTATGGTGCAGCCAGGTCGCACCGGGCAACGAGAACGGGCTTCGGCTGCGCGTCTACGGCACCAAAGGCGGCCTCGAATGGGCGCAGGAGGATCCGAACTATCTCTGGTTCACCCCGTTTGGCCAGCCCAAGCGCCTGATCACCCGGGGCGGCGCAGGCTCCGGGCCGGAGGCGGCGCGCATGACCCGCGTGCCACCCGGCCATCCGGAAGGGTATCTGGAAGGCTTCGCCAACATCTACGCCGAAGCTGCCCGTGCCATCATGGCCGCGAAGACCGGAACCCCGGCCCCCGAGGGCACCACCTTTCCGGGCCTGAAAGAGGGTCTGGAAGGCGTGGCCTTCGTCGATGCCTGCGTCCGCTCCTCGGCCCGCAACGGGGCGTGGGTCAGCCTCAACCTCTGACCCACCCTTCCGTTAGACTGTCTTTCTCTCCGGCAGATCAAAAGGGCGGTCCGGGGGGTGTGAACCTCCCGGCATCGGCAAAGCGCGTAGTCTCAGCGCAGCCGCGACCGCTCACGCTGCAGCCAGAGCGCCGTCAGCAGCAGGGGCGCATTGCTGATCTCGCCACCAGCCACCGCCGCCATCAGGGCGTCGAAGCTGAGAAGATGGCCGCGAATGTCCTCGGCCTCCTCCACCGCGCCGAAGACCCCGGCCACCCCATCGGGCAGCTCACAAAGGGCGACGTAGGAATAGATGTATTCCGTCATCGCGCCCGGGCTGGGATAGTATTCCCCCACCGGCTCCAATCGGCCAAGCACCAGCCCCGCCTCCTCCACAGCCTCACGTCGGGCGGCGTCTTCGGGCGTCTCGCCGGGGTCAATCCGGCCTGCGATCGCCTCGAGTTGCCAAGGCAGCGGGTCGCCCCGACAAAGCGGCCCGGTCCGAAACTGCTCGATCAGCAGCACCCGGTCCCGCACCGGATCATAGGGCAACACCGTCACTGCATCGCCACAGACGAAGATCTCGCGCCGGATCTGCGGACTTATGCTGCCGTCAAAGCGGCGATGCCGCAACGTGAGCACGTCGAGTCCGAAAAACCCCGCATGGGCGGGCTTTACTGCGTCTATTGCAACTTCGCCGGTCCCCTGCCGCAGCCCCGGTGCAGGCGCGTTCGCGGCCCGCACCCGGCTTGCCGCCGCCACCCGCAATGACATCAGCCGGGCGCGAACCACGGCAACGGGCAGCGATCCGAACCCCGCCATCACCAGCCCGGCCAAAGCCTCGGCCTCCGGCCCGCCAGGCCCAAGGTCTAGCACACCGTTCACCGGCTCCAACCCAAGTGCGCCGGCATAGAACTCGGCCCGCGCGCTGTCGGCTTCGTCGGGCCCGAGCACCAGCGCCCGCAGCGTCGGCGCCCCGAGCACCTGCATTCCCTGCATTCCTCAGCGCCAGCGGCGACTGGCGTTTTCAGTCAGGATACCGGCTATCCCGCCACCCACGGCCATCACCGCAAGCACGCTGGCCGACAGGAGGGGTTGCGACCGTTCCAGCATCCGGTTGAACACATCCACAATCGCATCCATCGGCCCGTCGTAGGTCATCTTCACCGATTGGATCAGCATCTCGTAGGTGCCCCAGAGAAGCAGGGCGAAGAACACCAGAACGACCACCGTCTTCCAACCCGAGCCGATTGCGCCGACATAGCCCTTGCCGACCGAGGTTCCCATCACCTTCCAGCCGACAAGCGCCCCGAGGACCGCAGTGTATTCGCGGAACGCCCCCACGCTCTGCGCCTCCGGCATGTTCGGCACATAGGCGTTTGCCGTCATCCACCCAACCACAGCGAAGGTCACGGCAGCCATTCCCTTGGCCCCGGTTGGCATGTCTGGCATCCAAAAACCCCTCAGTTCGGACGCGTCACGGTGATCTGCGTCACATCACAGTTTCCACCCTGAAACGCTCCCGCGCAAGAGGCGAGGTAAAAGTCCCACATCCGCTTGAACCGATCATCGAAGCCCAGTTTCTTTACCTCGCCCCAGCGGTCGGTGAAGGTCTCGTGCCAGCGCCGCAGCGTCAGGCTGTAGCTCTCGCCGAACTCGATCGAGCCCTTGACCCGCAGCCCCGCTTTTTCCACCTCGGCCCGCAGGACCGAAGGCGCCGGCAGCATGCCACCGGGGAAAATGTACTTCTGGATGAAATCGACGCCCCGCCGGTACATCTGCCAGCGGTCATCGGCCACGGTGATGATCTGCAGCGTCGCATGGCAGCCGGGGTTGAGCCGGTCGCGCAACGTGTTGAAGTAGACCGGCCAATAGCGCTCGCCCACCGCCTCGAACATCTCGATGCTGGCGATGCCGTCATAGACCCCGCGCTCATCACGGTAGTCCTGCAGCTTGATCGAGACCCGGTCTGACAGCCCCGCCTTGGCGATCCGCTCCACCGCGAACTCATACTGCGCCTGGCTGATCGTGAGGCCGGTGACCTTCAGCCCCCGCTCGCCCGCCGCATATTCGGCAAATCCGCCCCAGCCGCAGCCGATTTCCAGCACATGGTCGCCGGCCTTGGCATCCATCTGGTCCACCATGCTGGCGTATTTCCGGCGCTGCGCCGATTCCAGGCTTTCCTGCGGGTTCTCGAACAGCGCCGAGGAATAGGTCATCGTCTCGTCGAGCCACAGGCGGTAGAACTCGTTGCCCAGATCGTAATGGTACGAGATGTTCTTCCGCGCCTGCGTCTTGCTGTTGGACTGCAACCAGAACCGCATCTTCTCATAGGCGCGAACCAGCCCCAGCCCCGGGTAGCTGTCGCCAAGGGGATTGTTCGCCGGGCGCTGGATCAGGTCGAGAAAGGCCTGCAGGTCCGGGGTCGACCACCAACCGTCCAGGTAGGCGTCGCAGAACCCAAGGTCGCCATCCCGGATAAGCCGGGCGAAGAGGTCGGGGTTGTGCACCTCGATCTCGGCCGAAAGCCCCGGGGCCTTTCCCTCGATCCGAAAGCGTCGCCCGCCCGGAAGCACAAAGTCCAGCCTGCCCTCGCCCAGCCGTCCCGCCACGGCGAAGGCCTTCGCGAAATAGCGCGGCAGGCCGATCTCGCCTTTCGTGGTCGTCAGAACGTCCATGGTCCCTCCCCAAGGGTTTTGGTCAGTCGCGGATTGGTCAAAGCTCATGCGCCCCTCAAACTTTTCGTGCCCCTCAAACTTTTCGCGCTCCATAGGCCGCCAACGCCCGTGCGCGTCCCTCGGCCAAGTCCACCACAGGTGCCGGATAAGGCTGCCCTGCGTCCAGCCCCCAGGCCCGCGGCGCCGCCGCGAAGAAGCCCAGCGCCTCCGGTCCGGGCTTCGGCGAAAGCTCCGCGACAAAGCGCCGACGGTACTCCCCCGTGGCGTCGAACTTCTCCGCCTGGCCGCTCGGGTTGAACACCCGGAAATAGGGTGCTGCATCCGGTCCCGACCCTGCCACCCATTGCCAGCCAAGCGCGTTCGAGGCCGGGTCCCAGTCGGTGAGGCAATCGGCAAACCAGTCAAGGCCGATGCGCCAGTCGGTCAAGAGGTGCTTGCACAGGTAGCTTGCCGCAACCATCCGAGCCCGGTTGTGCATCGTTCCGGTGACGAACATTTCCCGCATCGCCGCATCGACGAAGGGCTCGCCCGTCATGCCGCGACGCCAGCGCTCCGCATCGGGGGTGTCGCCGCGCCAGGGAAAGCTGTCCCACTCCGGCTTCCAGTTCGCATGGGTGATCTGCGGCGTGTGATGCATGAGGTGGTAGGCATATTCGCGCCAGGCCAACTCCCGCAGAAAGCCCTCGGCCCCGGCCTTGCCCTCCGCCCTTGCCCGCAGGCCCGCATGCCAGACCTCGCGGATTCCGATCTCGCCATAGGTCAGGTTCTCGGACAATCGTGAGGTGCCCTGCACCCCCGGCAAGTCCCGCGCCGCGTCATAGCCCACCACCGGCCCGTCAAGGAAGACGCCAAGCTTTTTCCGCGCCGCCGCCTCTCCCACTGCCTGATAGGGGGCGACAACGGCAGCCCCCCGGTTCATCGCACGGCCAAGCTGCCAATCCTCCAGCCGGTCGCTGGCAGGCCAGGCCCCCGGCCCGCGTGCGCGCAGCGCTGCGGCCTCGGGCAAGGCGACGCCCCGGTCCCGCACCGCGCGCCAGTAGGGCGTGAACACCCGGTAGAACCCGCCCTGCCCGGTTTGCACAGTCCAGGGCTCGTGCAGCAGATGCCCGGCGAAGCTCTCCGCCTCGCCCCCCGCGGCCCGCAGCGCGGCCTTCACGGCGGTATCGCGCGCCACGCTGGCCGGATCGTAAAGCCGCGACCACCAGACGCCGCCCGCCCCGGTCTCTGCCGCCAAAGCCTGCAACACCGCCAGCGCCGGCCCCCGCCGCAAGGTCAGGCGCAGCCCGATCCCTTCCAGCGCCCGGGCAAAGGCCGCGACCGCAAGCCCAAGCCGCCATTTCGGTGCCGCCCCAAGCGCCTCGGTCTCCGGATCAAGCACGAACACCGGCACAAGCGGCCGCCCCGAGGTGAGGGCAGCAGCCAGCATTGGCTGGTCCCCCAGCCGCAAGTCGCGGCGGAACCACAAGATCAGCGGTGTTTCAGGCATTCCCACACTTTCCCAAGTCTGTTGCTTACGCTCGCCTCAAGCCAACGGATCATTCATGGCTTGCTCTTTTCACAAGTACTCTCAGGGGGTTTGGGGTCAGAATGCCCCCATTGCCCGAGGATATTGCGCGTTCTTCACGCGCAATATCCGAGACGAAAGGTCTTCGCGCGGAACGCGCTCCGTGCCGCTCGCGTCACAGGACCCGGTCAAGCACGCCGATCAGCCGCGCCACTTCTTCAGTGCTGGTGTAGTGCACCGCACTCATGCGCAGCACGCCCTTGCCGCAGTCGATCCCCAACGCCTCCAAGGGTCGCACCGCGTAGAAATCCCCGGCCCAGCAGGCAATTCCGTTGCGGCCCAGGTCCTCGCTGACAGGCTCGGCGATCCGGTCAAGTTCCACCGCCACTGTCGGCGCGCGGGCGGCAGCCGCACGCGGCCCGAGCAGCCGCAGGTCGTTTCGCCCCGCCAGATAATCCAGCAGCGGCTGGATCACCGCCACCTCCTGCGCCCGCATCAGGTCATGCACCCCCCGGTTCCGCGCCGCCGCGTCGCCGCTGATCCCGTGATGCCCCGCCAGCGCATCGATGTAATCCGCCATCCCGGCACAGGCCGCGATCTGGGCATGGTCTGGCCCGGCGGGCGTGTGCCGCTTGTAAAGCGTTCCGTGATTGAAGAAATGGCCTTGCCCGGGCAGTTCGAACCCGAAGGCCTCGCGCAGGACCATGATCCCCTGATGCGGCCCGTAGGTCTTGTAGGCCGAGAACAGATAGACTTCGCAGCCCAGGGCCGGGATATCGGGAAAGCCGTGCGGCGCATAGGATACCCCGTCCACCACCGTCCGCGCGCCCGCATCCCGCGCCATCGCACAGATCGCGGCCACATCGTTGATTTCAGCGATCACATTCGAACAATGCGGAAAGCACACCAGCCTGACCATGCCATCCGCCAGCAAGGCGGCCAGCGAGGGCAGTTCCAGCGACCCCGTCTCCCGGTCGATCTGCCATTCGCGCACCTCGATCCCCGCCTCGGCCAGACGACGCCAGACGCCCGAATTCGCCTCGTGGTCCTGATCGGTCACCACCACCGCCCCGCCCGTGCCCCCCAGCCAGGTCCGCACCGCCTGCGCCAGCACATAGGTGTTCGCGGATGTCGACGGCCCGAAGGACACTTCTTCCCGCGCCACCCCCATCAGTGCGGCCAGTCGGCTGCGGGCTTCGTCCATCTCCGCGCCCCCCGCCTGTGCGCCCGGATAGGGGCCATAGGGCTGCACCTTGCGGTCCGTGTAGAACCGCGTCAGCCGGTCCACCACCTGCTGGCAAGGGTAACTCCCCCCCGCATTCTCGAAAAATGCGTGTGACGACAGGACCGGCGACGAAAACGCCGGAAACTGCGAGCGAACGAAATCCAGATCAAGCGCCATCTGCGGCTCCATGTTCGGGCCGCGACACCGGCATGCCCGCGCGCGAAGCGGGGGGGTCCCGAGCCGCGGCAGGTCTTCCAGCCAGACCCGCAGGATATCTCCCCGCAGGCCAGAGCCGGGAACACCCGGCACAGGCAAAAGATTAGCGGCCCCCCGCCGGGCCTGCAAGCCCCGGCATCTGCGGGACCCCGCCGGGCCTGCAGGCCCCGGCATCTGCGGGGCCTGTCACAGGACTGTATCGCAAAGGTCGTGGGACCGACACCGGACCATCACCTCCCGGGCCTAACCTTCCCCAAGGTGCCGGTCGCCTGTCGACCCGCCAGTCCCCACAAACAGCCACATGTCAGGGAGAACACCCATGCAGCACACCCTCAACCGCCGCACGCTTTTGCGCGGGGCCGCCGCTTCGGCGCTTGCCCTGCCCTTCTCGGGCCTGGCCTCGCGCCGCGCCAACGCGCTTGGCCGGATCGAGCCGATCGTCTCGCCCTACGGCAAGATCGCCCCGGTCAAGGACATGACCACCGGCCTGCCGCTTCTGCAGCTGCCCGAGGGCTTTACCTACCAGTCCTTCGGCTGGACCGGGGACCTCATGGCCGACGGCAATCCCACGCCTGGCTGGCATGACGGCATGGCCGTGGTCCGCAGCCGCTATGTCGGAGGCGCGCCGGAACTGACGCTGATCCGCAACCACGAAGCCACCGTCGATCCGCGCTACGGCACGATCAAGGCCGCGGCTGTCTATGACACCGGCCTGCAAAACCCTGGCGAGGATTATGACGAGAACGAAATCACCGGCCCGGCAGCCGGGGGCACGACCTCGCTGATCTTCCGCGACGGCAAATGGGACCGCGCCGAGCCCAGCCTTGGCGGCACCTGGAACAACTGCGCCGGCGGCCCCACGCTTTGGGGCACCTGGCTGACCTGCGAGGAAGACAAGTCCGACTTCACCGCCGTTGGCGGCAAGCCGCATGGCTATGTCTTCGAAGTGTCCCCCAACGCAGGCGAAACGACCGCCGTCCCGATCAAGGCGATGGGCCGCATGGACCACGAAGCCGTCGCGATGGACCCGGTCACCGGCGCGCTCTTCCTGACCGAGGATGACCGCAATCAGGCCGGGCTTTACAAGTTCCTGCCCGCCGACACGTCCAAGAAGCTTGGCGCGCTGGAACAGGGCGGCACGCTCTGGATGGCCAAGGTCGCAGGCGAGGAGAAGGTTGACCTTCTGACCCCCTCGATGGGCGACAGTTACCAGCTGGAATGGGTGCAGATCGATGACCCCGATCTTGAACCGCAGTCCTTCACCGAGGCCCCGCAGGAGGCCGACAACATGGCCTCGGGTCCCTTCGTGCAGGGCCGCAACAAGGGCGCGTTGCGCATGTCTCGGCTGGAAGGCTGCTGGTATTCGGCTTCAGACCGGCTGATCTACATCACCGACACCTCCTCCGGCGTCGATGCCGAAGGCAAGATCGGCCGCGGTGACGGCTCGGTCTGGACGCTGGACCCGGCCAATGACCGGCTGACCTGCATCTACCAGTCCGACAACCGTGCTGCCGGCAACAACTTCGACAACGTCGCCGTCAGCCCTCGTGGCGGCGTCATCCTGTGCGAGGATGGCGACGAATACGAAGACGACTTCGGCGCAGGCCAGCGCATGATGGGCCTGTCCCCCGCCGGTGAGACCTATCTCTTCGCCCGCAACAACATCCAGCTCAGCCCCGCCGACATCCAGGCTGCAGGCAAATCGGCCGAGTTCATCCGCGAAGGCGACCACCGCCAGATGGAATGGGCGGGCGTGACCTTCGACCCCTCGGGCCGCTGGATGTTCGTGAACATCCAGACCCCCGGCGTGACCTTCGCGATCACCGGGCCCTGGGAAAAAGGCCTTCTGTGATCGCCTGACCTGAAACAGGCATCGGGCGCATCGCCCGGTGCCACCCTGCCTTCCAAAGTCGCAGCGCTGCCAATTTGGGCGCCTGACGGAATTTTGTGCGGCTTTCCCGGCCAGAAGTCGCAAAAACCTCTTGTCCTTTGCTGGCCCTCCGCACACCTTTCGGGCACCGGGGCGCGTCGGCAACGACTGCTCCCCCAAGAAAGGTCACAATCCGGCTGCCTGTCGTCCAGAGGCCGCCACCGCTTCAGAGGAGCACACATGTCCCGCAAAAGCCTTGCCCTTCTCAGCGCCGCTTCGGTGCTGTCGCTTGCCGTCGCCGCCAATGCCGCCGACCCCGAACTGACCGTTCTCGACTGGGCCGGCTGGGAGATCGACGGCATGCT
>JANPJZ010000022.1:0-31596 GCA_031425795.1 Rhodobacter sp.
GCGCCCATGAGTCGCCATGAAGTTTATCGCTGAGGGCGTGCACATCTGCGCCGGAATCACCAGATCGCCCTCGTTCTCGCGGTCCTCATGGTCCACGAGAATGAACATCCGCCCGTTGCGGGCGTCTTCGATGATCTCTTCAGTGGATGAAATGGCGTCAGCGTAATCGGACATGGGGCGCATCCTGCGGGATCTTTACGCCGATGTATCCCGACCTCCGCCCAAAGGCCAGAGGCTGGCCCCGCGGACCGACTGTGCGCCAAGGCAGACCGTCACCGTTGGAGCGGGGTTCGCCCCAAGCCTGAGGCCCACCTTCAGACCTGGGCTGCAAGGACCGCAAGGCCGGCGGCCTCGGCCAGTTGCTGGGCGGCGCCCAGAATGTCGCCGGTCTGCCCGCCGATCCGCGCACGGGCCGACCGCGCCAGCAGCAGCGATACCCCGGCAACCAGCGCAAGCATCGGCAGGGCCGCCCAGCCGGTGACGACCAGTGCAACCGCAGCCGCAAGCAGCGCCCCGGCCAGCGCCACCCCGCTTGAAGGTCGCCCGGTGGCATGGCTCAGGCCCGCCCCGCGCGCGTTCGGCAAAGCGCCCATGATCACCGCCATCGGCGCGCGGCTGGCCGCGCCCACGGCCACCAGCGCCCAGATTTCGCCCGCGCCGAAAAGCGTCGTCAGCGCCGACCAGCGCGCCAGCGTCACCAGCAGCAGCGCCAATACGCCGTAGCTGCCGACCCGGCTGTCCTTCATGATCTCCAGCCGTCGCTCTTTCGTCCAGCCGCCAAAGAGGCCGTCCGCGGTGTCGGACAAGCCATCCTCGTGCAGCCCGCCCGTCAGAAGCGCCCCCACCGCCAGCACCAGCGCCGCCACCACGCCCGGCGTCAGGCCGATCCAAAGCGCCAGCGCAGCGACCAGCGCCGCAAAAGCGCCAAGCCCCGCCCCCACCACCGGCCAGGCCCAGGCACTGGCGGCCCCGGTGCCACGATGGTCGGGCAGGGGCAACCGCGTCAGCAGCGCTGCAGCGGAAAGCAGGTCTGGCACGAGGCGTGGGGTGATGTCGCGAAGCGGTGTCAAAGCGGCTGATCCCGGCTGGCCTTCCGAAGGGTCATGGGGTAGCCCGATCCAGATAAAGGTTCAACCGGGAGAAGATGATGCCGTTCCAGTCCCTTGCCGATGTGCGCGCGATGCTGGCCAGGCTGCCCTCTCCCGATCCCGCCGCCATCGCGGCGGCCGAGGCGCGGAATGGCCAGCTTACCAAACCTCCGGGTGCGCTGGGGCGTCTTGAGACGGTGGCGATCTGGATGGCAGGCTGGCAGGGCACCGACCGGCCAAGCGCGTCGAAGCCCCAGATCGTGATCTTCGCGGGAAATCATGGGGTTACCGCCAAGGGTGTCTCGGCCTTTCCGGCCGAGGTCACTGCGCAGATGGTGGCGAACTTCACCCATGGCGGGGCGGCGATCAACCAGCTTGCCAAGGCCTTTGGTGCCAAGCTTGATGTCCACGCCCTTGACCTTGACCGTCCGACCGCAGACTTCACCGAAGGCCCGGCGATGACCGAAGCAGAGGTGATGGATGCGCTTCGTACCGGCTATGAGGCGGTCAATCTGGAGGCCGACCTTTTCGTCGCCGGGGAGATGGGGATCGGCAACACCACCGCCGCCGCCGCTATCGCCACGGCCCTTTACGGCGGGGTCGGCTGGGCTGGTCGGGGGACGGGCGTGGACGACGCCGGGCTTCGCCGCAAGGAGGCCGCCGTTGCAGCGGGGGTGGAACGACACGCGGCGGTCCTCGCTGATCCGCTTGAGGTGCTGCGCTGTCTTGGCGGACGCGAGATTGCCGCGATGGCCGGGGCAATTCTTGGCGCCCGGATGGCGCGCGTCCCGGTGATCCTCGACGGTTTCATCGCCTGCGCTGCCGCCGCCGTGCTGGCAAAGGCCGCCCCTGGCGCCCTGGACCACTGCATCGCCGGCCACCAAAGCGCCGAGGGTGCCCATGCGCGATTGCTGGAGAAGCTGGGAAAGGAGCCGCTGCTCTCGCTGGGCCTCCGTCTTGGCGAAGGCTCGGGCGCGGCACTGGCGATCGGGGTCGTGCAAGGGGCGGTCGCCTGCCATTCGGGGATGCTGACCTTCTACGAAGCAGGCGTTGCGGCGGGGCGCTGACGGTTTCCGCGCAGCGCCGGGAGTCAGGGCATGGTCTTGGGCCGGACTTGGCTCAGGATTTAGGCACCACCGACGCCGGAGAGGGCTGCAATCAGCCCGGGGTCAGGCCTTCGGCAGCTTCAGCGACAGCAGCTTGCCGCCCTTTTGATACCGCACCTCGGTCTCGGTGATCGCCTTGATCGTCCCGCCATCGATCCGGTCGCCCACCTTCACCTTCTTGTACCGGCCGTTCGACTGCCGGATCAGCGCCGAGCGGCGCGAATCGGTGCCGTAGGTGCCGATCAGGTTCAGCTTCGACAGGTTGATCGCGTTGGCGAAGGTCGCCTGCTTGGCGACGCTGGCCTTCGTGGGAATCGACGGGGCCGCGCTTGCGGTCTGGGGTTCGTCGACCTCGTCCAGCTCCTCGGGCTTCAGGTCCGGCGGTGGGGCGGCGGCGGTCTCGATCACCTCGGCCTCCGGCTCGGGCGCGCGGACGGCGGCGGCGACGGCAGCCTCGACCGCATTGCTGAGGTCGCCGGGGCGGGCGGCAGGGCGGAGCGAGATGGCGACGATCGAGGGGTTCTCGGCCTCAAGCGCCGCAGCAGCGGCCAGTTTCGCCTCGGCCTGCGCGACAAGCGAGGCGCTTTGAGTTCCAAGGTCAGCAGGGGCAGCCGGGCGCGAGGAGGAGGCCGCAGCCAACACGCTTTCCGGGCGGGACAGCGGGCGCAGCGTGGCGACGGCTGTAGCGCTCTCGGTGGCGAGGGCTGCGTCATCCTGCGCTGCGGGTGCAGGCTCGGCTACCGGTGGGGTCAGGCTTGCGGGTCGCGCGCGGGGCCGGACGCCGGCAAGCTCCGGGTTGGGTGGCGGAAGGGCGGCCGCCTCGGGTGGCGTGCCTGCGTCGGCGGCCACGTCGCCGGCCGTAAACAGCGAGGCATCGGCAGCAGCCGGGGCAGGAGCGGGAGCAGCCGGGTCTGCAGGCGCCGGGTCTGCTGCGGCTGGTGCCGCCCTGGCTGCAAGAGCGGCGGCGGTTGCGATCTCGCTGCGCGACGGCGGTTCGAGCGGTGGCTTTCCCGCGATCAGGAACACGCCATCGGGAGACAGGATGCCATCCGGGGTCGGCAACAACAAACCCTTCGCATCAAACTGGTAGACCGTGCCAAAGGCGGGCGGGGGCATCAGCGGGTCAGGCGCTGCATCCCGTGTGGCGGCAGGAATCGGCAAGGGCAGCGCATCAAGGGCGGGCGGCGGCGCGTCCATCGAGGAGAGGATGATCTCGTCCTGATCTTCGGCCGGGGGGGCGGCAACGACCAGATCGGTCGCGACCGTTGTGTCCGGAGCGGGCTCGGGAGCGGCGGAAACGGCGACTTCGGCGGGTGCTTCAGCGGCAACTTCAGCCTCCGGCGGCGCGGCAGTGTCTGCTGCGTCAGCGAGAGGCGCGGCGTCGGCCTCGGACACGGCCTCGGCGGCTGGGTCAAGCGCTGCGGCATCTGGCGCAACCGCGGCCAGCGTGCCTTCGGGCAGGTCGGTCGCTTCGCTTTCGGCAAGGTTCATGGGCGCAAGGGCGGTGTCGAGGCTTTCCGTCGCCCCGTTTTCCGTCGCCACACTTTCCGTGGCCAGCGCGCCGACATCGGCCA
Source organism: Rhodobacter sp. (assembly GCA_031425795.1). GTDB lineage: Bacteria > Pseudomonadota > Alphaproteobacteria > Rhodobacterales > Rhodobacteraceae > Tabrizicola. The sequence goes on from JANPJZ010000022.1 coordinate 3,769, forward strand.
CAACGGCCCCGTCGGCTTCGGGCAGGGGGTCGATCATCCCCTCGGGGTCCTGCATGTCGGCCAGCATCTCGTCATCGACGCCGGGCGTGGCGGGTTCCACGAGAGCAACGGCCTCGGGTGCGGTGCTGCTGTCGTTGCGGGCGAGGTAGAACGACGACCAGGCCGCCAACAGGGCCAGGCACAAGAGAAGAAGGGCCACGAGGACCATGAAGACCACGCCGGACCGGTTGCGCGGCGGGGCGGCGCTGCCGAAGGTCCCGCCGGGGCGGGCCGGAGAGCGGACGGTGGTCGGCGCAAGCCCCTGGGCACGGGCGGCATCGCCGACCGGCAGCTTCGGCTTCGGTTTGGCACGGGTGCCGGGGATCGACGGCGCGGTGACGAGGCCGGAGAAGCCCTTGACCGGTGCCGTCCGGGCCGTGGGGGCGCCAAACTTCGTGGCAGGAGCCGAGGCATCGGGGCGGAGCGCGCCTTCGATCTGCCGGGTCAGCGGTGCCGCAGCGGCGCGGCGGCTGGCAAAGGCCACCATCGCGGCAGAGGGCGGCGCGGGCGGGATGTCGTCGGCCGAATCGGTCTGCAGGGCGGCCGCGAGCCTGCGGTCTTCCTCGCTGTCAGGGAAGGCGGCGGTGTCGGTTACATGGGCGAAGGGGGCTTCGTCGGGCTCGGCAATGGGGGGCTCGGCAACGGGGGGCTCGGCAACCGGGGTCGGTTCAGGCTCGGGTTCGTTGGCGAAGGCGGTCTGGAAGTCCGGGGACGGGTCAGTCTCGGGCCGCTCCGCCTGCGGTTCGATCTCGAGCGCCAGCGCGGCATCGGCGATCATCCGGGCAGGCGTATCGGCCACAACGGGGGCGTCGTTCGAGCCCGTGGCGCTATCGCTGCGGGACGGGGTGTCGGCCCAGTCCTCAGTCTGGTCCTCAGGCTTGGGCGTGAAGAGGTCATCCTTGACGCCGAGGGGCTGCGGCGTGGGGTCGACGCCAAGGTCGGCGTTCAGCGCCTCATAGAGGCCGGGGAGCGGGTCATCGGCGTCATCCGCCGCAAAGACCTGGTCTTGCGCTGCGGGGTCTGGTTCTGAGGCCGGGCTGTCAGCCGCCACTTCCTCTGACACAAGCGGTGCCGGTGCCGTTTCGGCCTGCGGAAGCTCACGCTGCAGGACGACCACGGCATCACGGTCGCGCTCCACCTTCTCGCCCTCGGCGAGGATCGAGGCGGCAGCGGCGGTGGGGCCGAACCAGGCCTCGCCGACAAAGCTGCCTTCGTGGGGGATCGCGGCGATGGAAACCGGGTTCAGCCGATGGGTGACGGCGAAGGCCTCGGCCTCGTCCAGCGTTTCACGGGCGACGACAGCGACCTTGACGGTTGCACCCTTGCCTGACCAGTCGAACACCAGGTCCTCGACCGGGTAGGGGGTGAGCCCCTCAAGCCCGGCGGCGATCTGGCGCCGCTTCTCCTCCCGGCTGGGGCCGGGGGCACTGATCTCGGTGTAGAGGACCTGGCTGGCGGGCAGGATGATCTTGGTGGCGATCCCCTTCGGCGACAGTCCGAGCGCGGTCTTGCGCAGGTAGTCCAGCGCCTCGTCCAGATCAGGCGCATCGAAGGCGACCTCGCCCAGCGAGAGCCAGCCCTTCGGGGTCCGGTGCAAAAGCGCGATGGTGTCGCGCGTGAGGTCTAGGGCAAATGTCGGTTTCATATGGCGGGTCTAGCACGAATTGTGAAAGCGCGGGAACGTGCCCCGGACCGTTTGCGCTGGTCTATAGCAGCTTTTCGCCGAATGAAAGGAAAACGGCCAAGGATCAGCTTGTGGCCCGCGTCACAAGTCTGAACTGTGCCGACAACCCGAAGGAGAACCCGATGCGCACCCTTTCCGCCCTGATCCTGTCCGCAGGCCTGGCCCTGCCCCTGCCCGCCCTTGCGCAGGAGGTGCCGCCGCCGATGATTACCGTGACCGGCACCGGCGTGGTCGAAGCGATCCCCGACATCGCCACCCTGTCGATCGGCGTCACCACCCAGGGCGAGACGGCGGCGGTGGCCCTGACGGCCAATACCGCAGCTCTTGAGGCCGTGATGGCGCGCCTGACCGCCGCGGGCATCGAGCCACGCGATATGCAGACCTCGAACCTCTCCCTGAACCCAAACTGGACCGGGTATGACAGCAGCACGCCCACCATCTCGGGCTATGTGGCTGCGAACATCCTGACGATCCGGGTGCGCAAGCTGGACGGGATTGGTGCAGTGCTGGATGCGGCGGTTGCAGACGGGGCCAACACGCTGAACGGGCTGACCTTCGGGCTGGCTGACCCGAAGCCGGCCATGGACGAGGCGCGGAAAGAGGCGGTGGCCGATGCCCGCGCCCGCGCCGAACTTCTGGCGGCGGCGGCGGGGGTGACGCTTGGCCGCGTGGTGTCGATCAGCGAGGCGGTACCCGGCTTTGACCCCCAGCCGATGTTCCGCGCCGAAGCCTCGGCCGCAGCAGTGCCAGTGGCGGGAGGCGAGCTTGGCCTTTCGGCGAACGTGACGATCTTCTTCGAGATCGCCCAGTAAATCCTGCAAGGGGGCCGAAACCTTCGCAGTTTCGTGGTTTCGGCCTTTTTTTGCCCAAGTTGCCTGCCAGTCAGGCCGCGAGTGAACAGGACTGGGGTAGTCGGGATATGGCGCGCAGTGCGATCGGAGTGGTGATCGTCAGCGCCGTCCTGCTGGCAGGGGCGGCACTTGTGGTGCTGCGCCCTCAGGCCTTGGAAAAGGTGCTGCCGGCAACCGCCATCACTGCGCTGGATCAGGTGACCGGCGCGGGGACGGCCGGAAAGGTTCCAGCCGATTTCCTGCAGGACGCACCCGAGGGGCTATTGGCCGATGGCCCGATTGCTGCCCATGGCGGTAACAGGCCCGTCTTCATCGACGCGGCGATCAGCGGCTATTCCACTGACATGGGCAGGGCGGTGCCGTCCGAAATCACCACGATCCGCCCGATCCTCGGCTGCATTCTGACGCCACCGATGCCGGGCACGGTCGTGGGCCATGCGACGGCGGGGGATAGCGGGCTGTCGCTGGCGTTGTCGACCTACGGTGACACCGACCTTGCCGCCGCCCTCCGCCGCTTTGTCGACGCCTACCGCAAGACCGGTGAGGCGGGGCCGATCGACGCCAGCGGGGCTGCCTATCAGGGCTATGACGTTGCCGTGACCGAAACCGCCGCTCCGGTCTATCTGGTGCTGGAAAGCACGCCGGGCCGCCGGATCTGGAACCTGCACCTCGCCGAAGGTGCGCGGATCGAACGGGTCATCCTTTTGGGTGGCAGTCAGGCCGGGGTGGCAAACCTTGATCCCGTTGTCCCGGTCGAGGTAATCCTTGACGATGGGCTTGCCGCCTGCGGAATCGAGCCCGCCTATGCGCCCAACCCCGGCAAAGCGATGCTTCAAGGCCGGACCGATGCGGCAGCCCTGGTGCAGATCGGCGACCGTGCAGCAGCCTATGACATCTGGTTCCGCGACAGCTTTGGCGTGACCGCAAGCGCAAGCCGTGTCGGCTTTGACCGGGGCACCCTGTCGGTCATCGGGCCGTTGCCTGGGGAAACAGCGCCGAAGGCCGCTTTTGCCCCGCTTGCCGGCTCCAAGATCAAAACGACGCAGGACCGTTACTTCGAGATCGCGGGCCAGGTCGCCGAGGGCGAGGATTTCGCCGCCCGCGTCCGGGCGATGGCGACGAGTTTCGCGTTCGGTGACCTGACCTTGCTGCGCCAGGGGGTCAGCTTCTGATGCTCCGCGTCCTGATCACAAGCGGCCTTCTCCTGATGACGGCCGGCTTCGGCGCGGCAGGGTGGCAGTACTGGCAAGCCAGTTCAGCGGCCGGCACCGCCCCAGATGCGGTGGACGTCGTGGCCGAAGGCGGACAGTCCTGGCTCATCTCGGAGACCGGGGGCATCGTCCCGCGGGAGGAAACGCTGGCCTATCTCGCGCAGGACCGCTTCGTGCCGGGCCGCTTTGTCGCCATGGTGCGGACCGCGCCACTGACCGCTCTGGTGGCAGAGGGTGAGGCCTTGCCTGACCCCGCCTATCTGGAGGTGTTCGCCGACATCCGCGCGCCGAAACTGGCCGAGGGGCTGTGCCCCGTGCTGCTTGACACGATCGCTTCGGACTGTGCGGTTCATTCTGCGCGGGTGGTGCCGGGCAGCGTCGATCCGGTCATGGGGACGGGGCAGTTCCGGATCGACCTGGTCTACCGGCTGAAGCCGGATGCAGAACTGCCGGATCTGGCCCAGCATGTCCTGGTGCCGCAACCCGTGCCCCTCGCGGTCGAGGTCGGCAGCCCCGCCACCGCCTCGGCCGAGGCGGGGCTGACGGCGCTGGTGGAGGCTGCGGCTGCGGCTTGCGCGGCGGAAGGCGCAGGGCAGGTCTGCCGCGTGCTGAACCTGTCGGTCGACTGGGCCCCGGCCAGACTTGTGGCCGAGGCGCGGATCGGCTGGCTTGCGCCGTTGCCCGAGGGCGTCATCCCCGCCCCGCCGCTTGGCCCCGCGCCGGCGAACTGACGCGGGGGGCTGAGTTCAGGCGGTTGCCTTGGCCAGCGCCTGATCGAGGTCGGCGATGATGTCCTCGACATTCTCGATCCCGATGGACAGCCGCACCACATCCGGCCCGGCCCCGGCCTTGACCTGCGCCTCCTCTGACAGTTGACGGTGCGTGGTCGAGGCCGGGTGGATGACCAGCGACCGGGTGTCGCCAAGGTTGGCCACGTGGCTGAAGAGCTTGAGGTTGTCCACCAGCTTGACGCAGGCCTCGTACCCGCCCTTGATGCTGAAGGTGAACAGCGCTCCGGCCCCCTTGGGCGTGATCATCTTGGCAAGGTTGTGGTAGGGCGAGGACTTCAGCCCCGGATAGGTGACCGAACCGACGCGAGGGTCCTGCTCCAGCCAATCGGCCACGATCTGCGCGTTCTCCACATGCCGCTGCATCCGGAGGGACAGGGTCTCGATCCCCATGAGCGTGTAATGCGCGCCTTGCGGGTTCATCGTCATGCCAAGGTCACGAAGGCCGACGGCGATGGAGTGGAAGGTGAAGGCCATGTTGCCCAGCGTCGGGTGGAAGACGAGGCCGTGGTAGGCCGGTTCCGGTTGGCTGAGGGACGGGAACTTGTCGCTTGCCGACCAGTTGAAGGTGCCGGAGTCGACCACGATGCCGCCGGTCACCGTGCCGTTGCCGGTCAGGTATTTGGTGGCCGAGTGGACCACCAGCGTTGCCCCGTGCTCGATGGGTCGGCAGAGGTAGGGGGTGGCGGTGGTGTTGTCGACGATCAGCGGGATGCCTGCCTGGTTGGCGACGCGGGCGATGGCGTCGAGGTCGGAGATGGCGCCGCCTGGGTTGCAGATCGTCTCGCAGAAAAGCGCGCGGGTGTCGCTGTCGATGGCAGCTTCGATGGCCTTCCGGTCGTCGAAATCGACGAACTTCGCCGACCAGCCGAACTTGCGGATCGTGTTCGAGAACTGCTGGATCGTACCGCCGTAAAGCCGGGTGGAGGCCACGACGTTGCGGCCCGGGGCCATCAGCGGGAAAAGCGCCATGATCTGCGCCGCGTGACCGGACGAGCAGGCGATGCCGCCGGCCCCGCCTTCCAGCGCCACGACGCGGTTCGCCAGGGCGGAAACGGTCGGGTTCGTCAGGCGCGAGTAGATGTAGCCCACCTCTTGCAGATTGAAGAGCTTGGCCGCGTGGTCGGCGTCGCGGAAGACGTAGGCGGTGGTCTGGTAGATCGGCACCTGCCGGGCCCCGGTGGCGGGGTCGGGGGCGGTGGCGGCATGGATGGCGAGGGTGTCGAAGCCCAGGGGTCTGTCGGTCATGGTGGTCCTCCCTTGATCTGGCGCGAGGGTAGGGGGGAACGGAGCGGCTGGCAACGGGCAGTGTCCCGGGCAGGGACAGGGGGGTCGCAATAAGAAAATCAATGGCTTGGCCGCCGAGTTTAAGGGAATATTCATCTTTGCCGCCTATCGGTGGCAGGGGGACCGTTGCGATCCTGGCGGATTTCGTGCTTGGTTCAGCCTGCCCCAGACCGGAGTTCCCCGCCATGCTGACGCCATTCCACCTTGCCTACCACGTCACGAGCCTGGACGAGGCCCGCGCCTTTTACGGCGGTGTCCTTGGCTGCAGTGAGGGGCGCAGCACCGAGACCTGGGTGGATTTCGACTTCTTTGGCCACCAGATCAGCCTCTGGGGACCCCTTTCGCCAACACGGATACCGGGCGCGTCGGCGACCACATGGTGCCGATGCCGCATCTGGGGCTGGTGCTGCTGCTGCCGGACTGGCGGGTGCTGGCCGACCGGCTGACGGTGGCGGGGGTGGCCTTCGTGCTGCCGCCGCAGGTGCGGTTTCAGGGCGAGCCGGGGGAACAGTGGACGATGTTCTTCCGTGATCCCTCTGGCAACCCGATCGAGGTGAAGGGCTTTCCGGCACTGGAGCAGATCTTCGCGCAGTAGTCAGGGACGCTGGCCGTCCTCCTCGCGCAGTCTGGCCTGGACCTCGGCGATCCAGAAGGCGGACCAGAGGACAAAGCCGACGATCTTGGCCGTTTCCTCGACCAGAAAGCTGGGCGAGGTCGCGACCTTCACCAGCATGTCGGTCGCCACCATCAAAGCCAGAAACCCAGCCGCCAGCCAGAAGCCGAGATAGCGGCGCGACAGGATAGAGGGCCCGATGAGCCGCATCAGACCGAATGCGACCACGACGTAAAGGCCAAGGACCAGCGGCTCGGGCAGGCCGATCAGGCGCGGGATCAGGCTTTCGTGGAGCATGAAGAGATCGTCCAGTGCCAGCCAGAGCGTGAAGACCCCGGCATAAACCGGCACGGTGCGGGCGGCGCGGGGCAGAAGGGCGGACGCGAAGACCAGGATCGCCCCGGCTGCGGTCATTGCCAGCACGCCGAGGTGCGAGAATAGTCCGGCATAGGGCGCAAAGTCGAAGGCTGTTGCCGGGTCGCGCAGCAGCACCCACCAGTCCCGTCCCGTAGCGCCAAAGAGCGCCACCGCGCCCCCCACGGCAAGGACGGGCAAGAGGATCAGTCCGAGGATCAGCCTGGCAGGCAGAACGCTGGGCGTATCGGCAGCGGTTGCGGCGGTCTGGCTGTGATCTTTCCGGGAAGGTCCCTCGGACATCGTGGTGTTGGTCATGCGCTGCGCCTTTGCCGGTCTCGTGAGGGGGTTACGCTGGGTAACGCCAATGTAACGAATTTATGACGCGATCGTTCCGCCAGCGGAATCTTTTCCGCAAACTGTCCTGGCAAGCTGCGGAAACTCGCCGGTGACACACCAGCAGGCAATGGCGGCGGGCCTTACCTGTGCCAGAAAGCGGTTGCCCTGAGATCGGCGCGCCAGCGGGGATGGACAAGCCTGCGACCGGAGGCGCCGGACCTAGGCCCTGTCATCCTTGGGGCTGCCCATCACCACGAAGGTGGTGATCGACTGGACCTGGGGCAGGATGCCCAGAACCTCGGTATGCCAATGCTTGTAGGCGGCGAGGTCGGCGGTTTCGATCCGAAGGAGGTATTCGACGGTGCCGGTGATGTTGTGGCACTCCCGGACCTGGGGGGCGCGCGAAACGGCACGTTCGAAGGAATCCTGCGCGGCCTTGGTGTGGACGTTCAGGCCGACGGTGACATAGGCGACAAAACCGATGCCAAGCTTTTCCGGATCAAGGACGGCGCGGTAGGAGCGGATGATGCCCGCCCGTTCCAGCGCCTGCACGCGGCGCAGGCAGGCGGAGGGAGAGAGGCCGATGCGTTCGGCAAGCGCAAGGTTCGGCTGGCGCGCGTCACGGGTCAGCTCGCGCAATATCCGGTGGTCTATGTCGTCCAAGGTGCCCATTCGTTGCAAGGATTGTCTTGGGAGCGGGATTTTTGCAACCCTCAAGCGCGGCGGGCGGGGCAGGATGGCCCCATGACACAGGATCTGCTGATCGCCCTGCTGGGCTTTGCCTTCGTCACCTCGGTCACGCCGGGGCCGAACAACATCATGCTTCTGGCAAGCGGGGTGAACTTCGGTCTGCGCCGGACGGTGCCGCATATGCTGGGGATCAGCATGGGCCATTCGCTGATGGTGTTTCTGGTGGGCCTTGGGTTGGCCGGGGTGTTCACCGCCTGGCCACCGATGGTGCTGGCGCTGAAGGTGGTGTCGGTGGCCTACATGCTGTGGCTGGCCTGGAAGATTGCCCATGCGGCGGCACCCGGCGAGGGCAAGGCGCAAGCGGCGCCGATGACGTTTCTGCAGGCCGCGGCATTCCAGTGGGTGAACCCGAAGGCCTGGGCCATGGCGCTGGGCGCGGTGGCGGCCTATGTGCCCGAGCCGTCCGTCGGGGCCTATGCGCTGGTGGCGGTGGTGTTCGCGGGCGTCAACCTGCCCTCGGTCACGGTCTGGGCGGCGGCGGGGCAGGCGGTGCGGCGGTGGCTGGAGGGGCCGGGGCGGCTCCGGGCGTTCAACTGGACGATGGCGGTATTGCTGGTGCTGAGCTTGTGGCCGGTGGTGACGCTTAAGCTTTAGCGCAGCCAGTAGCCTTCGCGCTTCAGCGTGTTGCGGATGATCTGCTCGCGGTGCGGCAGGCGGGACTGGTCGAAGAGCGCGCGGGCCTTGCGGCCCTGGTTCTGGTAGACCATCACCTTCATCGCCTCCCAGTCGCGCAGGGTGGGGCGGATGGATTTTGCGCGGGCCACCTCCTCCAGCACGCTGACGGCAAGATCGCTTTCCTTGGCGTAAAGGAGGGGGAGGCTGCGGTAGTGGCAGGTGGCGCTGCCGTCGAGGGGGGCGAGGTCTGGCCCCGGCCGCCCGCCGCCGAAGGAGTGGATGACGAGGGGCAGGGTGATCTGGTCGAGCCAGGGAAACAGCTCCTGGCAGACAAGCGCTTCGGGCGGGGTGTCGCGGATGGCGGTGGCCCAGTCGAGGAAGCGGGCGCCGAAGGCCCGGGGGCTTTGGTGAAAGAACCAGCCGGCGTTGAAGTAGAGGAAGCGCTGCCAGTATTCCTCGGGCTGGGAGAGGTCGAGGGAGCTTTCGAAGTCAAGGGCGAAGCGGTCGTAGAGGGATTGCCAGGTCTGGGCGTAGGTGGGTCCGTAAAGTTCGATTTGCGGCCAGGTGCCTTCGCGTCGCATCGAGGCGGAGGGGCGGGCGAAGTCGAAGGGGATGGCCGAGAGGGGGCCGGTGACCAGCGTGTCGGTGTCGAGAAAGAGGAAGGGCGCGTCGGGGAGGGCGGAGAGCGCCTCGATCTTGTTACCGTGGGGGTAGGCGGAGCCGAAGGCCCGGGAGGCAAAGGGCAGGATCGTGGCGCCGAGGTCGGCCAGCACGGCGCGGGCGCGGTCGGACATGCGCGGGTCACCCTGCCAGAGAGGCCCAGGCTGGGGTTCGGCGATGAAGAGGGTGCCGGCAAAGCCGGGGTCGGAATGGCGGAGCGAGGCGGCCAAGAGGATCGCCTCATGCTCCAGCCGGCCGGATTGGCCGACGGCGAGGAGATTGAAGGTCATTCGCCCGGGGTGAAGCGGAGGGAGAGGCAGGACATGCCGCCGTCAAGCTTGGCACATTCGGAATTGCCGATCTCGCGCACGTGGAACCCGGCGGCGGTGATCGCCTCGCGGGTAAGGGGGAAGCCTGCGGGCATCAGGACGAGGTCATTGAAGCGGATGGTGTTCGCGGCGGCCTCTTCTCCGTCCGGGATGTCGATGACCATGTAGCCGTCAAAGCAGCCCGAGGCGGAGAGGCGGCGGGTGGACAGGATGGTGTCCTTGTCCAGAAGCGAGCAATCGGTCTTGAAATGCAGCACGCCGGGCGGAGTGTGAACCTCGCGCACGACATGGCCCCAGGGCGCGACGAGGCGGCTGAGTTCCGCGATCCCGGCGGCGTTGGTGCGGGCGGAGCGGCCGACGAGGACCTCGCGTTCGGTCACCAGAATGTCGCCGCCTTCGATGAAGCTGTCCGGGCCGGAGATTTCTACGACCTGCCCGTAAAGCGCGCGGAGATGGGGGGCCATCTCGGCCGCCTCACCCAGACGCGAAGGCGCGCCGGGGCGCATGACGATGGCCCCCTGCGGCAGGCAGAGGGCGGTGTCTTCGACGAAGACCGAGTCGGGGTAGGCGTCAAGCGGCGGCAGTTCGACGACGGTGGCCCCGGTTTCGCGCAAGGTTGCGACGTAGGCGTCGTGGTGGGCCTGCATCAGCGCAAGGTCGGGGGTGCCGGTGTCGACCGCGCGCAAGCCGGCGGTGATGCTGGCGGCGGGGCGGCGGGTGATGGCATGGGTGAAGTGGGTGGAAAAGGACATCGGTCGGGCCCCCGGACTTTCGAGCCTGTGTCGCACCCCGAGGGCGCGTTCGCAAGAGGCAGGGGGGTGTTTGTGGCCACCCGCCATCTGCGGTGGTTTTGGCGCACGGGGGGCCACGACCATGTGCGCTGTGCCGGAGCGTTACGCGGAGTGGTTGCCGAGGCGCCGACGGATCGGAGCGAAGGTCCGGCGTCCTGGGTTGCGCTGGAGCGCAAGAAGGCAGAGCGAGCCGGTGCTGCCTTGCAGAGAATGCGTGAGCGCCCGCAAGGGCGTGCCCTTTGTCATGGCTGCGCTTGCCAAATCGAGCGCGTTCCGGGCGAAGACCTCTTTACTCGCCTCTGGCGCGCGAAGGGCGCGCCAACCGGCTTGGAGTCGCGGGGGTTTCACACCCCCGCACCCCCGTGGAGTATTTGGAAAAAGAGCAAGACGGGCGGGGGTGAAGGTTTTGCTTTTGAGGAGGGCGCATGGGGCGGCGCGACGGGTGGTCGGGTTGCGCTGGGACCGGCAGGCTCTGGTGCTGTGGTGTCGGTGACAGGCTTGCGGGGGCAGTGCGGGAGACGGGTTGCAGCGAAGCGAACGGCGATGGTGAGGGCGGCTGGAGATGACCGGAGACATTTTCGGCGATGGTCGGCGCTCCTTCGCCTTTTCCGGCACATCGGCCGTGACTGGCTGTGAGGGGCATGACAGGAGTAGTGTCCCAATCAGGAGGCGGCGCATGACCATCACGCATCAGGACGAACTTGACGGGATGCAGGCCATCGGCCGGATCGTGGCGAACACGATGCAGGTGATGGCCGCCGCGATGGAGCCCGGGATGACCACGCGCGAGCTGGACGCGGTCGGGCGTCGCTTCATGGAAGCGCAAGGGGCCCGATCGGCGCCGGAGCTGACCTACGGGTTTCCGGGGGCCACCTGCATCAGCGTGAACGATGAGATCGCGCATGGCATCCCGGGGGGGCGGGTGCTGGCGGACGGGGATCTGGTGAACATCGACGTCTCGGCGATGAAGGCCGGGTTCTTTGCCGATACCGGGGCAACGTTCCGGCTGGGGGCGGTCGCGCCGCCGCTGGACCGGCTGTGCCGGGACGGGCGCAAGGCGATGGAGCTGGGTATCGCGGCGGTGGGGCATGGGCGTCCGCTTGCAGGGATCGGAAATGCCATCGGCCGGTTTGCGGCGAAGCGCGGCTATACGCTGATCCGCAACCTTGCCAGCCACGGGGTCGGCCGCGCGCTGCATGAGACGCCGGGAGAGGTTCCGACCTGGCCCAACCGTGACCGCAGGAAGCTGCACCGGGGGCTGGTGCTGACGGTGGAGCCATTCCTGTCGCTTGGCGGCCTGATGGCGCGGGAGGGAGGCGACGGCTGGACGCTTCACGCTGCGCCCGCCGCGCCGGTGGTTCAATATGAGCATACGGTGGTCACGACGGATCGCGGGGCCATCGTGGTGACGCTTCCGGGTTGACCTAGCCTGACCAGGGGAGGGTCAGCGCGGGGTGAAACACCCAGCGCCACCAGGCGTGGTCGAGGAACTGGCCGGCGAGGATGAGGAAGGCGAGGGCGAGGCTCGCTGCAATCGCGATGGCGTACCAGAGGGTTGTGAGGAAACGCGATGCGGGGCGGGCGGGTTCGGCGGCCTCGGCCGCGTGGGTGCCGTCCCAGAGTCCGGACCTCAGGCCTGCGGCCCGGGGCGCGGCGGTCGCATAGGCGCGGGCGGCCAGGGCTCGAAGAGTCCAGGCGGTGAGGAAGGTGATGGCGCCAAGGGCGAGGGTGATGTTGCCCTGCAGGTTTGCCACGTCAGCGGGGGGCAGCTCCTCGATCCAGGGGGCCCAGTCGGTGGCGGTGGTGATGAGCCCGCGAGCGGCGGCGAAGGGCAGGGCGAAGCCGGTGGCCAGTAGGGCGAGGGCCGGCACGCGCCAGCCGGCTTGGGCGATCAGCGAGCGGATGCGGCGCAACTCGAACGCTGCGGAGAGGCGGTCTTCGCTGGCAAGATGGGCGAACATCAGGGGCAGGGCTGGCAGGATGACCCCGGCGAGGATCGCGCCGAAGAGGAAGACGGAAGGGCCGACGAAGGCCTGCTCGTAGCCCTTGTTGAAGGAGTTTTCCCAGCCGGCCCACCAGGCGCCAAGCCAGAGGAGTGTAAAGGGCAGTGTCCAGGCGAGAAGGGCGGTCAGTGCGATCAGCCCGGCGCGGATGTTGGCGGCGAGGCCTCCGAGCGCCCGGGCGAGGCGGCCGGACTCTCGCGGGCCGAGGAGCCAGCCCGGCGCTTCGGCCGCAACGCCGAAGCGGTCGCGCGCCCGGTGGCCACTGCGGCGGGCGAGCCAGCCGAGGGCGATGACGGCGGTTACCGGCCCGGTGCAGAGGAGCGCGCCGATGGTGGCGTCGAGGAGCAGGCGGCCAAGGCGGACAAGGCGGCCGGGGCCGTAGGCGGGGCGGGGAAAGGCGGTCATGCGGCGAACCTCTGCGGACGGGTGGGCGCTGACGCGTTGGATAGGGAGCCTCGCCTCCCCCTTTGTGGGGAGGGGACGTGCCCGGCGATCACAGGAAGGCGCCTTCGATGGCCGTGCCTTCGGCGCGGCTGGCGGCGAAGCCCATGGCGGCGGCGATGGTGGGGGCGATGGCGGATTGGTCCACGGGGCGGTCCACCACGCCCCTGCCGATGCCCGGCCCGAAGATCACCGCCCAGGTTTCATGCGCGGAGCGGGAGTTGAAATGGTGCTGGAACGGCACCTCGGCCAGGGGGTTCGCGTCGCGGCCGCAATCGGGGGTGATCACGAAGATCGTGTTGTCGCGGTAGAACGGGTCGGCATCGACGGCGGAAACGAGGCGCTGCAGGCCTTCATCGATGATCGCGATGGCGCGGGTATAGTGGCTGGGGTTGCCCCAATGGACATAGTCCGGGTCCTGGTAGTTCACCATCATGAAGCGCGGTTTCAGCTCTGCCAGCGCGCGGGTGGCAAGCTCGGTCAGAAGCCGGTCGCCGCGCGGGTTGCGCAACCCGTCGTCGCCGAAGCCGTTGCGCCAGCGGGCCCAGAACGCCTCCACCTCCGGCGAGGGGTCGGGGGTTGCCCCGCGCGGGTCGACAGTCAGGAGGCGCGTGCGTTCTTCTTCCAGCGCGAGGCGGACCTCGTCGGTCAACCCTCCCTCGGCCAGTTGCATCCGGGTGCGGTAAAGCTTGTAGCGGTGCAGGCTGAGCATCTCGGACCGGTAGTCGATGCCGAAATGGTCGCCCGCGCCGAAGGTGAAGAACTCTTCCTGCGGCCGATCCTCGCCATTGATCAGCAGCACCTCATGAGAGGCGAGGGCGAAGGCGCGGCGGAGGTATTCGAAGAGCGTGGGCTCTGTCGGCTCCAGTCGGTCTGAGAGAAGGACGCTGGCGTCGCGGTAGGCGAGGTAGCGGCCGGTGAGGAGATTCAGCGTGCCTTCGGCGTGCGAGGTGTTGACGCCCTCAAGCCGGTCGATGCGCAGGTCTGGGATGAAGGTGCCACGGGGGGCGAGAACGTGGCGGAGGTAGGGGGCCCAGGTCGTCGCCTCGTCCACCGTCTCGGCGCGGCGGACACCGCCCCCGAAGCGGACGAGGACCACATTCGGCCCGCGATAGGCCGGGGCGGTCTGGGCATGGGCGGGAAGCACCAGCGGGCTTGCCAGCCCCGCTGCCAGGCCAAGAGTGAAACTGCGCCGGTCCATCTGCACCCCGCCACTATTGTTAACAGGCTTAACATTACATGGATCAGAAGGAAAAGCGACTGATTCTTGCAGCCGCGTGATCGAGGAGAGGCCAGAATGGCGCGACGGGTGTCGGGATCCTGGGCGCAGGTGCTGTGGGAAGGGGGGCCTTGAAGTCCAGAGAGCCTGCGACGGGCTTGGTCCGAGGGGCGATGCGACGGACGCTAGGGTTGCACGGATCACATGCCCGAGCGGTCTTGCGTGGCATGTTGCCGTGCGCGTTGTTGCAGGAAGATCGGCACAGGCCAGGAGGCCACGCAGGGGCCGGCGCCAGGGTGGACAGGCAAGCCGGGGACCAGTGCAAGCACGGGCCGCGTCAACCTTGCACCGGATTTCCTGGGGGGAAAACATGGTGGGCGACCCTGGAACGGCCACCATTTCCGTATGTGCTTGTTATCGCAGTTTCTTGGTGCGGGTTGGGGTGAATGTGTCTCACCTGTGCGGCTCACCTAGGGCAAAGATTGGCCTGTTTGCAAGAGTGTGTTTGCGCTCATAGGGGCGGGTTGTCGTAAAGCGAGGATTGCATACGGCGGAACGCGTCCCGCACTGTCGCCAACTCGCCGAGTTTACTCTTACTTTCACCGACACTGCCGTATCGCGCGGTCAGGAACTGTCCCAACTTCTTGGTGGCAAGTTCGCTTTCGCCCTTGGCCTCATAGGCTTTGAGGATCACCAGTAGTAGGTCAGCCATCTCGCCTTTGAAGTCGCCCATGCGACTGTCCCGAAGTACTTGTGCCCGGTCCTGCCGTGTCTTGGGTGGGTTCGTGAACAACACATAAGATAGTACGTCATACAGATCACTCTGCGACGCATCGACAAGTTGGCGGATGTCTTCGAGGCGGTCTTCGTCATAGCCGCTGTCTTCGAGTTGCTTGAGGAAGTGTACCCGGTTGTCGGGGTCACTCCACGCGGCACGAAGTTGGTCCTCGTCTGCGATCATCTTTGAAAGGTCACCGAACAGCCGCGCAAGGAAGTCGGCGGCTGTGATCGGCTTCCCATCTGCGTCCCAGTACGTTGTCGCAGCGATGAAGCGGATAGAGCGTGCCTTGCCGTCTGCCAACTGCACGACAACCTTCTGGCGCGGCCCCTCATCTTCGTCGTCTCCGGTTCCATCGCCCCCCGGTTCAGGCTGTGGGGTTGGCACAGGCTCTGGACGGGGTGGCCCTGGAGGTTCGGGGGCAAGGGGTTCGCCGTCCCACTCCGGGTCATTAAAGTTCTCATGCGCCTTCACAAAGTCCCAGATGGTAAAGAAGTCCTTGCCGTCATAGGTGCGGGTTCCGCGTCCGATGATCTGCTTGAACTCGATCATCGACTTGATGGGTCGCATCAGCACGATGTGGCGCACATTGCGGGCATCAACTCCGGTGGACAGCTTCTGCGATGTGGTCAGGACTGTAGGAATGGTCTTCTCGTTGTCCTGAAAGTCGCGCAAGTGCTGGTCACCTATTGCCCCGTCATCTGCCGTCACGCGGTGGCAGTAGTTCGGGTTGGTGCTGGTCTTCACTTGGTTGATCAAGTCCCGCACAAGTGACGCGTGGTTCTGCGTGGCACAGAAAACGAGCGTCTTCTGCCGCTGGTCGATCTGACCCATGAAATCCCGCACTCGCGCCAACTCTCGCTCGGGGATGATGATGCGGGTGTTGAAATCACTTTCCGTGAAAGCCTCACCGTCCTCAATCTCCCCTGCCACCACTATGTCAGTGCCGTCATAGACGTACTCGTCAATCGTGCTGGCCATCTGGCGCACCTTGAACGGCGTCAGGAAGCCGTCTTCGATCCCGTCCCGCAGGGCGTAGGTGTACACAGGATCGCCGAAGTAGGCGTAAGTGTCGGCGTTGTGCTTGCGCTTGGGGGTGGCGGTTAGTCCTAACTGGGCTGCGGGGGCAAAGTACTCCAAGAGGCTGCGCCACTCGCTTTCGTCCTTGGCCCCGCCCCGGTGGCATTCGTCGATGACGATGAAGTCGAAGAAGTCGGGGGCGTACTGGGTGTACACTGGTTCACCCTCCCCCGTCATGAAGGTCTGGAAGATGGTGAAGAACAGGCTGGCGTTCTTCGGCGGCTTGCCCCGGTTCTTTCGGATGGTGTCGGGGTCGATCCGGGTGACGGCATCATTCGGGAAGGCGGAGAAGGCGTTGTACGCCTGATCGGCGAGGATGTTCCGGTCGGCCAGGAACAGGATGCGGGGACGGCGGGTGGGTTCGCCGGACAGGTTCCACTTTGCCTGAAACAGCTTCCAAGCGATCTGGAACGCGATGGAGGTCTTGCCGGTCCCGGTGGCCAGCGTCAGGAGGATGCGCCTGTCGCCCTTCGCCACGGCCTCCAGCACCGCTGTGATGGCATTGTGCTGGTAATAGCGCAGTTCCCATTTGCCCCCGTCCGTCTCGAACGGCACGGCCCCGAAACGGTCGCGCCACGGATTGGGGTCGAAAAAGGTGCGCGCCCAGAGGTCATCGGGGGTTGGGAAGGGCAAGGACAGGTCGCCCTCGGCCCCCATCACCATGTCGATCTGATACCAGCCGATCCCGTTTGAGGCGTAGGCAAAACGCGCCCCCAGGCGGGTGGCGTAGTCCTTGGCCTGCCCCACCCCGTCCCGGTGGCTGATGCCCGCGCGCTTGGCCTCCAGCACGGCCAGCTTGTGGCCCTTGTGGGTCAGAACATAATCGGCGCTGAGGCCCTTCTTGCGCTTGCCGCCGGACTGGATGCGACCGGGGCAGATGGTTTCCCGATGGACGCGTGAGCCGTTCAGCCCCCATCCCGCCGCTGCCAACACAGGGTCGATGCGGTTGGCGCGGGTGTCGGCTTCGGTTTCCGTCTGGGTCATATCAGCCCGTCAACGCTCAGGCCCGCAGCGCCCCCTTGGCAGGCAGGGCACTTGCGATGATGGAAGTCTGACCCGTTCGCGCCATAGCGATGGCTACAAAGTGCGCCGGTCTCCAAGCGCCGGGCGCAGACCAGCACCCAGACATACTGCATGTGATCCGTGCCGGGACGGTCGGTGCGGGCGATCAGCACCTGATCGTTGATGTTGACGTCACCGAGCTGGCGCTTTGAGGTTCCCATGGAGTTTCATACCTCAGGTGAGTTCCCCTGCGAAGGCTTTTTGCAGAAGGGTTTGGCGGAGGGCGTCGAGGGATTGGAGTTTCTGTGAGTATGCAGTCTCCAAGCTTTCTAGGTCATTCTGAATTCCCTGCATCAATGCAACCGTCCTATCCAATTCGCTAATTGGGCCAATTGGGATTGGCAGTCGCCTCAAGTCGTGCAGGTATAGGTGCTTCAGCGCCGCACCTTTAGGAACAATTTGTTCCTGAACACACGGCGCTTGGAGCGCCAGTGTCAGATAGTCACTTAGTCGGGGATCGATTGGCTTTACGAGGGCCACCGACACGAATATCGAAAACACCCGATCCGTGTCAATCTTGCGCACAACGCCTATCGTTCCGTCCTTCGAAATTAGAATGTCGTTCCTTTCAGGGTGAGTTCGCCTTGTGAAATCTTCATGATCTTCCTCAGTAATAAACTTAGTGTCGACAAAGGAGATACCTG
Organism: Rhodobacter sp.; assembly: GCA_031425795.1. Classification (GTDB taxonomy): domain Bacteria; phylum Pseudomonadota; class Alphaproteobacteria; order Rhodobacterales; family Rhodobacteraceae; genus Tabrizicola. The sequence continues at coordinate 21,307 of JANPJZ010000022.1, forward strand.
GACCTGCAGTTAAGTTCTTGACCGTTATAAACGGAACGCCTTCAACTGCGGCGGCAACCGGCAGCACGGCAGGCTCAATCAACAGCGGTGCCGCTTCATCGGCAGGCATTGCTACCGCTGCAGCCACAGGAGCGGCGACAGGGGCCAGTGTGGCATCCTCGGCAGGGGTTGGCGCGGCGACGGGCGTCGGTGGCTCCACAGGCGCAGCGCAGGCCACCAGCGCCGGTGTTGCTGCGGCTGCGGCAGCCGGTGCTGCCACGGCCCAAGCGGTGGCAGCAGCATCAGGGACCAGCACGGCCAGCGGCTTCACCGGTGCAGGGTCTGTCGTCAGCGGCGCGGGTTCGGCAGCCGGGTCGTCCACCGTGGTCGCCTTCGGCCAGGCTGTCGCGAGCGCGGCGGCTTCATCGGCGGGCACGGCCACAGCACAGGCCACCGGACGCGCCATCGTGGCAGCTGCCGCATCGGCTGCGGGTGGGTCCACCGCTGCCGCAGCCGGGGTCAGCATCGCATCCTTCGCGGCCTTTGCCGCGGGCCTCTCGGCTGCAAATGCCAACAGCGGCGGGACGATCTCCGGCGTTGCCAGCGCGGCCGGTGTGGCGACGGCGCAGGCCTACTCTGTCCAGCCGTCCGAGATCGCGCCGGAGCGCATTGCGCGTCCCGCTGCACAGGTGCGGTCGGTGACCATCGCAGCTGCGGCCCGGGTCGTCACGGTTGCACCTCTCGAAAGGCAAAGGGAATCGGCATGAAACTGACTTGGCCCAGCAAGGACCCGAGCGAGGTTCTGGATTACCAGATCGACTGGTCGCCGCTCCTGGACACGGACACCATCCTCACCTCGACATGGGTCGTGCCCGCCGGGCTTACCATCCAGAGCCAGAGCTTGACCGGCACGACCGCGACGATCTGGCTTTCGGGTGGGCTTGAGGGCTACCACCGGGTCACCAACACCATCGTGACGAGCGGGGCGCGGACGTTCGAGCGGTCAGTCGAGCTGGCCGTGAGGCAGCTCTGATGCGGTCGCGCTATGACCTGATGCGGATGATGTTCGCCCGGCGCGGCAATGGCGGGGGCGGGCCGATCCTTGGGCAGCTTCAGTCGATGAACGCGGACGGCTGGTCTGCCACCTATTCCAGCCCACCGAACTTTGACCCGGTTAACGGCCCCAAGCTGGTTTCCCTCACCCGGCAGGGTTACACCACCGCGGGCGCGACGACGACCTATGCCGAAGACCTGATCTGCACCCAGCGCATTCGGCAGGCATTCCCGAACGATGCCAGTCTTTCGGTCGACCAGGTGGCCCTTTCGGACTTCGTCTATTCGACCGACACGATCACCGGCGCGACGAACAACAGCACAGAGACCAGCCCGAAGCCTGTCGCCAATTGGGCGCGGCCAGACCGGGGCATCGTCGGCAACACGCTGGCGAAGGAAAAGCTGGAGGTCGTGGCCTTCCACCGCAATGCCCGGAGCCGTGAACAGGTCGCCTGCGTCGAATGGACGATCACCGACGGGACCAACACCGTCACCGTGACGGCCAGCACGTCGGTAGTCTCGGGCCACTCGGGCGACCGGCAGCCGGTGATCGTCTACCGGCCCGCCTCGGACGTGAACATTTCCAGCCTGAACGACAACGCCACGATCACGATCAACGCCAAGGTTTACCCCTGGATCGGCGCGGCGGCTTCGGTGCTGGATAGTTCGGCCAACTCCGGCCTTCGCGCCTTCTCGCCCCGCAAGATGTATCGCAGCACCTCGCTGGCGGCGGCGCCCATGTTCGCCTACGTCAACGCCACCACCGGCAACTACACCACCGGCGCGGTCAGCACCACGGCGGCGACGGCAGAGGCCACGCCCTGCCTCACCATCCAGGGCGCGATGCTGAGGGCTATCGCAGTCAATGGCAACCTGAACGGCCTTGTCATCCGCGTGATGAACGGCGGCAAGACGACGCTCGACAACACCGGCTTCGGCGCAACCCTCACTTCGGCAGAAGGCAACGAGGTCATCGTCACCCGCGATCCGACCGCGACGCAGGCGCAGGCCATCATCGACATTGCGGCGGTTACCCTGCGCCCTCGGGTTGGCACGGCTGGCGGCTGCATACGGTTTCTTGATGTGACCTTCGACCGGACGGCTGGTGGCTTCATGGGAGAGACCGCATCCCCGCTGCTCGTGGTCTTTGACAGCATGATTTTCGACAACAACAGCGTGGCAGCGAGCCCGTTGTCCACCGACTGCGCCGGGGCATGGCTTGGCGTAGAGATACAGGCCCCCAGCACCAGCCTAATGACCGCCGGCCTGCGTGACAACATCCTGATCCGGGGCGTCCTGACGGGCCTTTCAACACTGGATGTCGAAATGTGGTGCGTCCTTGGGTGCAGCATTACATCTATGTCGAACTTTGCTTTTGGCACAAAGGCCCGGTCTGGCTTTATTTGCGCATACAACCGAGTCCGTGATTACAACAGCGGCATGAGCCTAGACGCAGATACGGTCGGATTTGCCATCGTGCAAAACCTTTGGGAATGCATCAGGACGACGACAACATACACACTACAGACGAGCGGCTTTAACTATACTCACGGCATCATTCACCACAATACCTGCACCGGCTTCTTCTCGGTCGGGCGGGACAACCTGTTCTATGACCAGACCTCCAACCCCAGCACGTCGAAGCTGAACTCGGTCAAGGGCAACATCCACAACCAGCTGAACAACAAGGGCGACCGCTTCGACAGCAACGGCGCGCTTTTGGGCAACTGGTCCTACCTCTACGGCGTTGGCTGCGCGGGCGAGTTCTCGCAATTCATCGACGCGCAGAATGGCGGGACCGGCGGCACGTTTGCTCAAGCCTACCCCGGCCTCCGCGCCAAGCTCGGCACCAGCAACAGCGTCCGGAATGATCCGCTCTTCACCAGCTATCAGGGCACGGCCAGCGGCCCGACTGCTGGTGCAGGTGGCGGCGATTACACCGTGGCCGGTGGCTCGCCCGCCAAGGCCATGGCTGACCCGGTGCTGCGCTTCGATCTGGCAGGGAACACGCGCAGCGCGGTGCTGGCGACTGCCGGCGCCTACGAATAACCCACCGCCCGCGCCCTCACCGGCGCGGGCCTTCCTATGCCAGCGAAAGGCCGAAGCATGACATCCGAACGAAACGACCATCAGGCCAAGCCGACCATGGGCGCGAACATCAACACATGGATCACGCTCGCAGGCTTTGCGCTGACGCTGGTGGTCAATGCGATGTCCTATCAGGCGTTCAAGACCGAGACTGAGGTCTGGCGGAAGGCCTTCGCCGAAGAACTGCGGGAGACCAAGGAGGAACGGGCAACCGACCTGATGCGCGTCAACACCCGGATCGAGGCGGTCGAGCGGGTTGCGAACGCGCAAGAGGTCGCGGCCGCCACCGCGTCGGCGCAGCTGACGGCCGTGCGCGAGAGCCTGGCTGAATTGAAGTCGGCGCAGGCGGAGACCAACCGGCTGCTGCGCGATGTCCTGAGCAATGGGAGCAAGCCATGAAAACGAGCGACGCGGGCATCTACGCCCTGGCCCTGCATGAGGGCATCGTCCCGGCCCCTTACCGCGACAGCGTGGGCGTCTGGACGTTCGGAATCGGCCACGCCGAAACCTCGGGGCTGGCGCCAAACCCGCGCAACATGCCGAAGGGTATGCCGGACGATCTGGACGCGGCCCTTGCTGAGGTCTTCCGGGTGTTCCGCGCGGACCTGCCAAGATATGAGGCCGATGTTACCCGAGCGCTAAAAGTGCCAGTCACGCAGGCGCAATTCGACGCGCTGGTCAGCTTCCATTTCAACACCGGGGCCATCGCAAGGGCGTCCTTCTTCAAGAAGCTGAACGCGGGCGATGCGGCTGGCGCTGCCAAGGGCATGATGGCCTGGAGCAAGCCCGCAGAGATCATTGAGAGGCGCAGGCAGGAGCAGGCGCTGTTTGCCACCGGGGCCTATCCGGTTGGGCAGGTCACGGTCTGGAGCGTCAACGCCCTTGGTTTGGTGATCTGGAGGCCCGTGCGTCGGTTGACCAAGGCGCAGGTTCTGGCCCTGCTGCGCCCTGCCAGCAAGCCCGCTGACGTGCCGGACTTCGTGCCCACCGTCTCAGCCCCGCCAGCCGCCTACGTTGCTGCCTTCGTGGCTGCCGTTGGCGCTGCCTACCAGTGGGGCGCGGACCTGCTGGCCTGGATCATTTCGCCCTTCAACTGAGAGTCGTCCCATGAACCCCGTCATTCTTGAACTTGTCCGCCAGTTTCTCCGCTGGCTGGGCCTTGCCCTGATCAACGTGCCGTGGATGCCCGAGGCGTTCATCGGCCTCACCAGCAACGAAGAGGTCATTCTCTGGTTCGCTGGCCTTGTCTCCTACGCGCTTGCTGACACCGGCTGGATCGTCGCGAAGTGGCGGCAGTTCTGGGCGTGGAGGGCAGCGCAGTGATCCTGCCTATCACCGACTGGCGCCTCGTGCTGGCCTGCGAAGAGTGGGCGCGGCGTAGGGGGTGGCGATGATCGGCCAGATCCTCATCGAGATGCTGGGGCCGGTCTGGCCCTTCATCGCCGCAGCTGGTGCGGCCGTCATCGGCCTGGTGCTGGCCTATGTCCGGGGCGGGTCAAACGCCAAGGCAAAGGTCCGGGCCAAGAAGGACCGCGAAACCATCAAATCCCATGAGGTGCGCAATGAAGTCGAAGACGATGTTGCTCGTGGCGGCCCTGCTCGTGACCGGCTGCGTTCAGACTGGCGGGAGTAACTGCGCCGGGTGGAAGCCCATCCGGCTGGCAGATGAATCCATCGATGGCCTGACCGATCAGGACGCGGGCGAGGTGCTGGCGCACAATGAGTTTGGCAAGGCGCGCGGGTGCTGGTGAGGTCGCGCAAGCGGCTGCCGTACTGGACGCGGATCAGGGGGCGTTGATTGTGCGGCGACTTGCCGGAGCCTCACTATCTGAGTTCGCCGCGCTGTCCAGTCTCCGGGGCTTCCTGGACGGGCGTTGAGCCGTTCATGTCTTGTTGGCTCCGCTTGCGATAGGTAGCAGAACTCATGACCTGGCCCCATTCCATCCCGCACGACCTTCGCCCCCGCCTCGAGGATGTCCTCGGCCAGCGCAGCCACGGCCCTGCAGAGATATGGGGCGAGGTCCGCGACTGGCTGGTGAAGCACCGTGTCGAGCTGCCGGAAGGGATCGAGGTCGCGCCGCCGATCGAGGGCGCGCAACGGGATCAATAAGGCCAGATTTGAGGGACACCTCCCCTGCAAGCCTTTGATCTGACTGAGGCGGTTTCGGCCCGCTGCGGGACACCTGCCCTTTGAAATCACTGCATAAAATGCATGATTGGTGGGCGACCCTGGAATCGAACCAGGCGTGGGTCGCCCCGGGGGAGTTACAGTCCCCTGCCGCACCTTGCAGCTCGTCGCCCGCCGGGGGTGGGTCTACTCAAGGGGGCGGGGGGCGTCAAGGGGGCGCGTCAGGGTGACCTGGTGACGATTTCGGCTTGCATCACAGCGGCGTCCTGCCACAGAGTCACGGGCGAATTTCCGGGGATAGGCCAATGAAACTGGGTTCGAAAAAGCCGTCCTGGATCGTGGACAAGGAGCGCGGCCAGAAGCGTGAGGCGCGTGAGACGCTTTGGCTTTTCGGCCTGCACGCGGTGCGGGACGCGCTGGAAAATCCGGCGCGGGAAAAGCTGCGGCTGGTTCTGACCAAGAACGCGCTCGACAAGCTGGAGGGCGCGGTCGCGGCCTCCGGCATGGAGCCGGAGGTGGTGGACCCGCGGCGGTTCGAGGTGCCAATCGACGAAGGCTCGGTGCATCAGGGCGCGGCGCTTGAAGTCCGGGCGCTGGACTGGGGGCGGCTGGAAGAGGTCTGCATCTCGGGCGAGGGGTTGCCGCTGGTGGTGCTGCTGGACCGGGTCACCGATCCGCACAACGTGGGCGCAGTGCTGCGGTCGGCCGAAGTGTTCGGCGCGCGGGCGGTGATCGCGCCGCGCCATCATTCGGCGCCGGAAACGGGTGCGCTGGCCAAGACCGCCAGCGGCGCGCTGGAGCGGCAGCCCTATCTGCGGGTAGCGAACCTTTCGGAGGCGATGGAGGCGCTGAAGGACATGGGGTTCACGCTGATCGGGCTGGAGGGCGAGGCGGAACTGACGCTGGAGGAGGCGGTGGCCGGCGCGGGTGGGCGGGCGATCGGCCTTGTGCTCGGCGCCGAAGGGCCGGGCCTGCGGGAAAAGACGCGAGAGACCTGCGACGTGCTGGCGCGCATTCCCTCTTCCGGCGCCTTCGGCAGCCTGAACGTGTCGAACGCGGCGGCGGTGTCACTTTACGCCGCGACGCGCCGGTGATGGCCGCTGTGATCACGACTGCGCGACAGGGCTTTATCGCGGCGGTCGGCTTCCTACATCTGAATGTAGAGGCCGGGCCGGAACCCCGTCCTTGACTTCACTGTCCCTCGTTCCGCACTGGCGCCCCGGGCTTCGCCCTGTGGGCGCCTTTTTCTTGGAGAAATACGATGCCGAATGACGCTGAGCTTCGCACTATCCTGACGACGATGAAGACGGTCGCCCTGGTGGGCTGGTCACCGAAGCCGGACCGTCCGAGCCACCGGGTGGCGGCGTTTCTGGCCGCGCGAGGGTATCGGGTGATCCCGGTCAATCCGGGGCAGGCCGGGCAAGCGGCGCTGGGCGAGACCGTGGTCGCCACGCTGGCCGAGGCGGGGCCGGTCGACATGGTCGACATCTTCCGCCGCAGCGAAGAGGCGGGCAGCGTGGTGGACGAGGCGATTGCCACAGGGGCGAAGGTGGTCTGGATGCAGTTGGGCGTGGAGGATGAGGCGGCGGCAGCGCGGGCACGCGCGGCGGGGCTGCAGGTGGTGATGAACCGCTGCCCGGCGATCGAGATCCCGCGGCTGGGGCTTTAAACCGGAATTTTCGAAAATTCCGGTTTAAAGCCTTTGAAGGCTCCGGTCCGATTTCTTCGAAGAAATCGGACTTAGCGGCCCGCCTTTTCGGCGATGCCCGAGGTGCCTTCACGCCGGTCAAGCTCGGCCAGCACCTCGGCGAGGGTCACGTCGCGCGCGGTAAGCATCACCAGCAGGTGGTAGAGCACATCAGCCGCTTCGGAGGTCAGGCGGACGCGGTCGCCCTTGACGGCTTCGATGATCGCCTCGATCGCCTCTTCCCCGAACTTCTCGGCGCATTTCTCCGGACCCTTGGCCAGCAGCTTTGCGGTCCAGGAGGTTTCGGGGTCAGCCCCCTTGCGGGCAGCGATGGTCGTAGCGAGGTGTTCGAGGGTCATGCCAACCTCACAGGAATTCCGGCGGCGGCCATGTGGGCCTTGGCCTCGCCGATGGTGAAGGTGCCGAAGTGGAAGATCGAGGCGGCGAGGACGGCGCTTGCGTGGCCCTCGGTGATGCCTTCAACGAGGTGGTCGAGCGTGCCGACGCCGCCGCTGGCGATGACGGGGATGTCGACGGAATCGGCGATGGCGCGGGTGAGGGGCAGGTTGAAGCCCTGCTTCGTGCCGTCGCGGTCCATCGAGGTCAGAAGGATCTCGCCTGCGCCCTTGGCGGCGACGGTGCGGGCAAAGGCGACGGCGTCGATGCCGGTCGCGCGGCGGCCACCGTGGGTGAAGATCTCCCATTTGCCGGGAGAGACGGTCTTGGCGTCGATGGCGACGACGATGCATTGGCTGCCGAAGCGGTCGGCGGCTTCGGCCACCACATCGGGGCGCGCGACGGCGGCGGAGTGGAAGCTGACCTTGTCGGCCCCGGCGAGAAGGAGGTTGCGCACGTCATCCGGCGTCCTGACCCCGCCGCCGACGGTGAGGGGCATGAAGCACTGCTCGGCCGTGCGGGTCACGAGGTCGAGGAGGGTGCCGCGGTTGTCCTCGGTCGCCATGATGTCGAGAAAGCACAGCTCGTCCGCACCGGCGGCGTCATAGGCCTTGGCGGCCTCAACCGGGTCGCCCGCGTCGATCAGGTCGACGAAGTTCACGCCCTTGACCACGCGGCCGTTGGCGACATCGAGGCAGGGGATGATGCGGGTCTTTAGCATGGGCGAGACATGGCGCGAGGGGGCGCAAAACGCAAGTCCGTTCGGCGCGACGGGAGACTGCCCCGGGCAGGGACACAGGGTCACTCCTCGCTGGCGCGGGGGCTGCTTGTCGACGAGTTCGTCACTTCCCGCGGGAGGGGACGCTCGTCGATGACTTCGTCACCCCTCGCTGGCGCCGGGGGCTTCTTGTCGATGAGTTCGTCACTCCTCGCCGGAGGGGACGCTTGTCGACGACTTCGTCACTCCTCGCCGGTGGTGATCTCGCGACGAGAAGACGAAGTCGCACGAGGAGCGGTTGGTCAGGCTTTGAGGGCCTGCAGCGCGGATGCCAGATCGATCGCCCCGTCATAGAGGGCGCGGCCGGAGATGGCTCCGGCGATGACGCTGGTGTCGCGGAGGGCGAGGAGGTCTTCCATGCGGGAGACGCCTCCGGATGCGATCACCGGGATGGAGACGGCGCGGGCCAGGGCCTCGGTGGCCTCGATGTTCGGCCCTCCCATCGCGCCGTCGCGGTCGATGTCGGTGTAGATGATCGCGGCGACGCCGGCGTCCTCGAAGCTGCGGGCGAGGTCGGTCGCGATGACCTTGGTCTCGGTCGCCCAGCCCTTGGTCGCGACGCGGCCCTTGCGGGCGTCGATGCCGACGGCGACCTTGCCGGGGAAGGCTTTCGCGGCCTGGCGCACGAGGTCGGGGTTTTCGACCGCGACCGTGCCAAGGATGACGCGGGCGAGGCCCTTCTCCAGCCACGCAGCGATGGTGGCCATGTCGCGGATGCCACCGCCAAGCTGGCACGGGACGCTGACTGCCGACAGGATGGCTTCGACCGCAGCACCGTTCACAGGCTCGCCGGCGAAGGCGCCGTTGAGGTCGACGAGGTGAAGCCATTCGCAGCCTGCGGCCTGGAACTTCAGTCCTTGCGCGGCGGGGTCGTCGCCGAAGACGGTTGCTGCCTCCATCTCTCCGCGCAGGAGGCGGACGCACTGGCCGTCCTTCAGGTCGATGGCGGGGTAGAGGATCATGGGCGGGCCCCTTCGTGGTTTCGCGGCGTCTTTGGCATGGGGCGGGGGGAATGAAAAGACCAGGCTCGCGACCCTACGTCACGCTTGATCGGTGCGGGCGACGGCGCAAAGCATTGCGCACCTTTGGGAGGAGGACACCCTATGAAGAACTTCGCACTTGCCGCCGTGATGGCGCTTCTTGGCAGCGCCGCACTCGCCGACCCGGTCGAGGGTCTGTGGCAGACCCGGGCCGACGACAATGGCAACTTCGGCCATGTCGAGATCAAGCCCTGCGGGCCGGCCTTCTGCGGCACGCTGGTCAAGGCGTTCAACGGTGAGGGTCAGGAGATCGACAGCCCCAATATCGGTCGCCAGATCGTCTGGGACATGGTGGCCTACACGGACGGGCTTTACGACGATGGCCGGATCTACTCGCCGGACCGGGACAAGGAATACAACGGCGACATGACGCTGAGCGGCAACAATCTTGCGGTGCGGGGCTGTGTGATGGGCATCTGCCGCGATGGCGGAACCTGGAAACGGGTGAAGTAAGCGCAAGGACCGGGTCGCAGCCGGGGCCGCGCTGTGGCACGGATACCCGATGCGTAGCACCGACTGGATCATGCTCTGGACCCTCTCCCTGCTGTGGGGAGGGTCTTTTCTGTTCAACGAGTTGGCGCTGGCCGGTCTGCCGCCGATGACCGTGGTCTGGGGCCGGGTGGCGCTTGCGGCGGTGATCCTGGGCGTGGTGCTGCGGCTCTACGGACTGCCCGTGCCGCCCCGCGCGCTGTGGCCGGCGCTGGCGGTCATGGGATTGCTGAACAACGCGGTGCCGTTCACGCTGTTCGTGCTGGCGCAGGGACAGATCACCGGGGCGCTTGCCTCGGTCCTGAACGCGATGACGCCGCTCTTCTAGGTGCTGGTGGCGCATCTGGCGACGCGGGACGAGCGGATCAGTCCGGCCAAGGCGCTGGGCGTCGGCCTGGCGTTTGCAGGCGTGCTGGGGATGATGGCGGGCGAGGGGTTGGGAGGGGCTGCCCCGTCAATGCTGGCCTGTCTGGGCGCGGCGCTGTCCTATGCGCTGGCCGGTGTCTGGGGACGGCGGTTTCGGGCGGCGGGGATTGCGCCGCTGGCGACGGCCAGCGGGCAGGTGGTGGCAAGCACGGCGCTGATCACGCCGGTCTGGCTGTGGGTGGACCGCCCTTGGGCGATGGGCTGGCCGGGAGCGGGGCCGCTGCTT
>JANPJZ010000023.1:0-13250 GCA_031425795.1 Rhodobacter sp.
GCGAAACGCGGGCCGTCGCCGTCCTTGAACTTCTGCTCCAGTGCCAGATCGACATGGCCCTTCATCGCCCTGATCCAGCCCATGCGCGAGCAGATGACCGTGATCGGTTCCCGCTCGATCATCGCTTCGTAAGGAACATCCTCGATCTCGGCGGCGTCGGCAAACTGCGTGCGGCGCGCGCCCAGCACGGTGGTCTTGCCGTACAGCTTGCGCACCTCGTTCAGGTCGGTGCCGATCCGCTTCCACTGGCGGCGGTCGTTGGCCAGCAGGTCGGCCAGATCGGCGCGTTCCTTCGTCAGCGCATCGCGTTCGGCGTTCAGCTCCATCTCTTCCAGCCGCCGCAAGGACCGCAAGCGCATGTTCAAGATGGCTTCGGCCTGATTGTCGGTCAGCACCCCCTGACCCTTGGCCGGTGGGCGATAGTCCTTTTCCGACATGGCCCGGATGTGGGATTTTGACCAGTCCTCGGCCATCAGGGCCGCCTTCGGGTCGTCATCATAGCGGATAATGTCAATCACGCGGTCAAGGTTCAGGAAGGCGATCAGCAGGCCCTGCAAGATCTCAAGCCGCGCGTCGATCTTCTCCATCCGGTGCAGGGAGCGCCGCCGCAACACCTCGCGCCGGTGGTCCAGAAAGGCGCGCAGCACCTCCTTCAGCGAACAGACCTTCGGCACACGGCCGTCGATCAGCACGTTCATGTTGAGCGAGAACCGCACTTCAAGGTCGGAGTTCTTGAAAAGGCTGCCCATCAGGACGTCCGGATCAACCGTGCGGACGCGAGGCTCCAGGATCAGGCGGATGTCGTCGGCGCTTTCGTCCCGGACGTCGGCCAGGAGGGGGACCTTCTTGATCTGGATAAGCTCGGCCAGCTTTTCGATCAGCTTGGACTTTGCCACCTGGAACGGGATTTCCGTGACCACGATCTGCCAGGTTCCGCGGCCCAGGTCCTCGACCTCCCACTTGGCGCGCAGGCGGAAGGCGCCGCGACCGGTTCGGTAGGCGTCAAGGATGCTGGCGCGGGGCTCCACGATCACGCCGCCGGTCGGGAAATCGGGGCCGGGGATCAGCGCCACCAGCGCCTCGTCCGTCAGGTCAGGGTCAGCCAGCAGCGCCTGACAGCCGTCAATCAGCTCGTCCAGATTATGCGGCGGGATGTTCGTGGCCATGCCCACAGCGATGCCGGAGGAGCCATTGGCCAGAAGGTTGGGGAAGGCGGCGGGCAGAACCACCGGTTCCTCAAGCCGACCGTCATAATTCGGGCGGAAGTCGACGGCGGTCTCGTCGATGCCTTCCATCAAGGCTTCCGATGCTGCCGTGATCCGCGCTTCGGTGTAGCGGCTGGCGGCAGGATTATCGCCGTCGATGTTACCGAAATTGCCCTGCCCGTCGACCAACGGGTAGCGCATGTTGAAATCCTGCGCGAGCCGCGCCATCGCGTCGTAGATCGCGGCGTCGCCGTGGGGGTGGAAATCCCCCATCGTGTCACCGGCGATCTTGGCGGACTTCAGGAAACCCCCCGTCGGCGTCAGCCGCAGCCGCCGCATCGCCCAGAGGATTCGCCGGTGGACCGGCTTCAACCCGTCCCGCGCGTCGGGAAGGGCCCGGTGCATGATGGTGGACAGCGCATAGGTCAGATACCGCTCTCCGATCGCGCGGGAAAGCGGTTCGGATACGGTCAGGCCGGTTGGCCCCTCGATCTTGGGATCATCGTCGTCATTTGTCATGGATGTTGTGTATGACGGGCGGCCGCTTCGGTCCAGATGGCTTGCGACGACAACGGCGGAACCGTGGCGCGGATGCTGCGTTTTCGACTCAACGCCTGCACTTGGCCTGTGCTAAGAGGGGCGTGCCACATGATCGGAATTTTCAATGCTGCGGATGACGTTGTTGCTTTGTGCCACCATGGTGGGTGCTCTCCTGATCATGGGCGAGGACCGGGGACAGATGCGTCCGGGATTGGCGAAAGCAGCGGCGGAAGGTCCCGCGCCAGCGGTTGACCCCCAGGCCCAGGTGGCAGAAGCAGCGCCTCGACCCACCCCGGTGGTGGAGCCAGCGGCAGAGCCGGTCGCTGCAGCAGAAGCCCTCGCTACGGCAGAAGTCGTTGCGCCAGAACCGGAGCGCATGGCCTATGTCGAGCCCCCGCGTGAGGTTGTGCGTCAGGTTGAGGAGCCAATCTTTACCCTGTCTGTCCTCGGCAATGAATTGGTCCCGGGTGAAAGTTCAGCATCGGCAACATCGCCCGGTGTTGCCCCCGCTGCTTCTGATGTGAACGGCGGCGGGACGATCTGGTACGTCAACGCAAGCTCGGTCAATGTGCGCGCTGAACCATCCACGCAAGCCGACGTCGTCGGCAGGCTGGCCAATGGTGAAGCGGCACTGATGGTCTCGGCAGTCGATGACGAATGGGCGCGCATCGTCATTCAAGGCGATGGGATGGAAGGTTTCGTCGCGTTGCGCTACCTGACACCCGAAGCCCCCTGAGGGCTTGCCGCTTCCGGGGTGTTTGATGGCCGACCGTTCGATTCTGATCACCGGATGCTCTTCAGGCATCGGGCTTGACGCCGCACGCGGGTTGAAGGCACGGGGATGGCGGGTCTTTGCCACCTGCCGGAAAGAGGTGGATTGCGAACGCCTGCGGGCCGAGGGGCTGGAAAGCTTTCGTCTGGACTATGCCGACGAAGACAGCATCGCCGCAGCCGTCGTCGAGGTGGTGACCCGCACCGGCGGGCGGCTTGACGCGCTGTTCAACAACGGCGCTTTCGCGTGTCCCGGCGCGGTCGAAGACCTGCCGCGCGGCGCCTTGCGCGAGATCTTCGAGACCAACCTCTTCGGCTACCACGACCTTACCCGCCGGGTGATACCGCTCATGCGGGCGCAGGGGCATGGGCGGATCATCAACTGCTCTTCGGTGCTGGGGCTGGTCGGGCTGACTTGGCGGGGCGCCTATGTGGCGACCAAGTTTGCGATGGAAGGGCTGTCGGACGTCCTGCGGATCGAGATGAAGGGCACCGGAATCAAGGTGATCCTGATCGAACCTGGGCCTATCGCCACGAAGATCCGCGAGAACGCGATTCCGCATTTCGAGAAATGGGTGAACTGGGAGGCCTCGGCCCGCAAAGAGCAGTATCTGTCCCTGCGTGGCCGGCTTTATGACAAGAAGCTCAAGAAGGACACGTTCGAGCTGGAACCGGCCGCCGTCACCGCCAAGCTGGTCCATGCGCTTGAGGGGCGGCGGCCCAAGGCGCGGTACTACGTGACCACGCCGACGTATCTGATGGGCTTTGCCCGTAGGGTGCTTCCAACCCGGGCGCTGGACTGGCTGATCGCGAAAGGCTGACCGGGGATTCCGCACAAAACTTCTTCCTGGCCAAGCATGCGCCAGATTTGCCTTCGCTTTTACGACCGGCCCGCCTAAATGCAGTGCAAAGGGAGAAACCGATGCTGTCCGATCCGATATTCCTCTTCGCCGGCGTGGCTTGCCTCGTGGTGCTTGCCATCCTCCTCTTCGGCATCGGCACCTTCGCCAAGGGGGGCGAGTTCAACAAGCGCAACGCCAACAAGATCATGCGCTGGCGGATTGGCGTGCAGTTCGTCGCGGTGATCGCCATCGTTGCCTTCGCCTGGCTGCGGTCGGGGGGGAACTGATGGTCGTCCTGTCGAAGATCTACACCAAGACCGGCGATGCCGGCGAAACCGCCCTGGGGAACGGCGCGCGGGTGGCAAAGCATTCGATCCGGGTCAGCGCCTATGGGACGGTCGACGAGACCAACGCCACTGTGGGCCTTGCCCGCCAGCATGCCACGGGCGATCTGGACGCAGCGCTAAAGCGGATATCGAATGACCTCTTCGATCTGGGTGCGGACCTTTGCACCCCCGACCGGCACCTGGATGCCACGCGGGACTATCCGGCGCTTCGGATGATCGAAGGCCAGGTCCTGCGGCTTGAATCCGAGATCGACGCGATGAACACCAAGCTCACCCCCTTGCGCAGCTTCATCTTGCCCGGCGGCTCGGCTCTGGCGGCACAGCTACACCTCTGCCGCACCGTCTGCCGCCGTGCCGAACGGCTGGTGGTGGAGACGGCGACAATGGAAGACGTGAACCCGGAGGCAGTCCGCTACCTCAACCGCCTGTCGGACTGGTTCTTTGTGGCAGGCCGCATCGCCAACAACGACGGCAAGGATGACGTCCTCTGGGTCCCCGGCCTGACCCGCTGACGGCTTGCTCGTCGAGCACTTCGTGCACTCCTCGCAGCTCACGATGAGCGCACGAACTGCCCGAGGAGCATTTCCCAGCGGCTGACCAGTACCGCTGATCGACCCTCACGATCAGAACGCGGCGTCGTGTCGCCGCAATCGGTCGCATTTGGTCTGTTGCGAATGTTCACCTTCCGGTAACAGGCGGGCGAGAGCTTGTGCCCTATGGGGCGACGGATGAGGAGTTTCGGCCATGAAGGTGCTGGTCCCGGTCAAGCGGGTGATCGACTACAACGTGAAAGTGCGCGTCAAGGCGGATGGGTCAGGCGTTGACCTTGCAAACGTCAAGATGTCGATGAACCCTTTCGACGAGATTGCCGTCGAAGAAGCGATCCGCCTAAAGGAAAAGGGCATCGCGACCGAAGTCGTCGTGGTCTCCATCGGCGTCAAGCAGGCGCAGGAGACCCTGCGCAACGCCCTCGCCATGGGCGCTGACCGCGCGATCCTCATCGAAGCCACCGACAACGTCCATACCGACATCGAGCCGCTGGCCGTCGCAAAGCTGCTTGCCGCCGTGGTGAAGGAGGAGGCCCCGGGCCTCGTCCTCTGCGGCAAGCAGGCGATCGACAATGACATGAACGCAACCGGGCAGATGCTGTCTGCCCTGCTGGGCTGGTCGCAGGCCACCTTTGCAAGCGAGGTCACCATCGACGGCGACCATGCGACCGTCACCCGTGAAGTGGACGGCGGGTTGCAGACGATCACGGTGAAGCTGCCGACGATCATCACGGTCGACCTGCGTCTGAACGAGCCGCGCTATGCCTCGCTTCCGAACATCATGAAGGCCAAGGCCAAACCGCTGGCCGCCAAGACGCCGGCGGACTATGGCGTGGATGTCTCGCCGCGCCTGTCGGTCGTCAAGACCGTGGAACCGCAAGGCCGCAAAGCCGGTGTGAAGGTTGGCTCGGTGGATGAGCTGATTGCGAAACTCAAAGACGAAGCGGGGGTGATCTGATGGCCGTTCTTCTTCTTGCGGATGTTAATGACGGGCAGCTTGCGACCGATCAGGTCGCTAAGACCCTGACTGCAGTGAAATCGCTTGGTCCGGTTACGGTTCTCGTGGCTGGCCCCGGCTCCGCGGCTGCCGCGAACGAGGCCGCGACGCTGGACGGCGTGGCGAAGGTCCTGCTGGCCGAGGACGCCCCTTACGCCCATGGCCTGTCCGAACCCACGGCGGCACTTATCGTGTCGCTGGCCGGGGAGTATGAGCATATCGTGGCCCCCTCCGGGGCGCTGTCGAAATCAGTGCTGCCGCGTGTGGCGGCACTCCTGGACGTCATGGTGATCTCGGAAGTGCTGGCGGTGCATGACGCCTCCACCTTCGACCGCCCGATCTACGCCGGAAACGCGATCCAGACGGTCAAGACCTCGGACGTGAAGAAGGTCATGACGGTCCGCACTGCGACCTTCGACGCGGCGGCCAGGGGCAATGCGGCCCCGGTCGAGAAGATCTCCGCTTCGGTCGATGGCAGCCTTTCGGCCTGGGTCGAGGACAAGGTGGCGGCCAGCGGCCGGCCTGACCTGACCTCCGCCGGGATCGTTGTCTCGGGCGGGCGGGCGCTTGGCAGCAAGGACAACTTCGCGCTGGTGGAGCAGTTGGCCGACAAGCTTGGCGCCGCCGTGGGCGCAAGCCGGGCCGCGGTGGATTCGGGCTACGCTCCGAACGACTGGCAGGTCGGCCAGACCGGCAAGGTCGTGGCACCGGATCTCTACATCGCGCTCGGCATCTCGGGGGCGATCCAGCACCTTGCCGGGATGAAGGACAGCAAGATCATCGTCGCGATCAACAAGGACGAAGAGGCCCCGATCTTTCAGGTGGCCGACTACGGGCTGGTGGGTGACCTCTTCACCCTTGTGCCAGAGCTGATCAAGAAACTCTGACGCCTGCCCGATCGGGACGTCTGGGCCACCTTCGGGTGGCCCATTTGTTTTCAGAACAGGCGGCTGACCGCTGGAAGCAGCTGACGCGCAATCTCGGCATGTTCGGCATGGCCCGCCAGACAGGCGGCCTGTGCCGCCTCGGTCTCGGGGAAAGTCATCCCATCCAGCCCTTGCGCGCGGGCTTCCGCGCTCGGGACGGCAAGGACAATCTCGCTGACCTCTGAACACAGGGCGTCAAGCATGGCCTGGTTGACGAAAAGCGGGGCATGCGACAGGTCATTGGCTGTCGGTGGCGGCGGGCGGTCCGCCAGCCAGAGCAGCAATCGTCGTGGCGGCAGGTGGGCCAGCAACTCGCGCATCCGCGCGACCCAGTACGCCTGCAACCCCCTGACCACGGTGCGAAACCGCTGCGGGTCCATGCGGTGCAACACGCAAAGCAGGTGCCGGGTGAAATGGATGTCAGTCACGTCCACCTCGGGAAAGAGCGCGCGCAGCGCGGGTGAGGCCGCAAGGAAGCGGTCGTTGCGGCGGCTATGAACGCTGTAGAAAGGGTTGCTCAACCCCTCGGCCCCCGGCACCTGCACCACCACCGCCCGCGCGCGTGCAGCGGTGTCCAGTGCGGCGCGGTCGGCCAGGTAGAAATCAGGCCCGGCATTCAGCGCGCCAAGGTTGGCGACCGGGTGACCTATCGCCTGCTCCACCAGCGCAGGAAAGGGCAAGGCGACATATTTGCCAAAGGTCTGGGAGCCACCAAGGAAGGCGATGTAAGGCAGGGACAAGTCCCGCTCCGGACCCCGGAAAACGGCCTTTGACGCGCCATAGCGGCACGGAAAGTAGTCAAGCGCCCCCGCGCCCGCCGGAATCGTCATCATCGCACCACCCGATTGTATTCACCCCAAGGCGAAGGCTGGCAGACGGTGGTTGCCGAATGGCTAAAATCGGGCGGTTGTCTAAAGATCTAGGGACTTTGCCCGTTCTTGCGCGGGGGGCGGGCAGCAGGCATAAGCGGGCAGGTCAGACAGGGGTGCGGTCCATGGATATCAAGCTGGTGGGCGTTGTCGGTGCCGGGCAGATGGGCAACGGGATCGCCCATGTCTTCGCGCTTGCCGGCTATGACGTGCTGATGACCGACATTTCCGAGGAAAGCCTGGGAAAGGCCCTCGCAACCATCGAGCGCAATATCGAACGCCAGGTCGCGCGCGGCAAGGTTCTTCCCGCCGACAAGCGCGCGGCGATGGAGCGGATCAAGACGACGGTAAGGCTGATCGACCTTGGCCAATGCGACCTGATCATCGAGGCCGCGACGGAGCGTGAAACGGTCAAGACCGCGATCTTCGAAGATCTGGTACCACATCTGAAGCCGACGACGATCCTGACGTCGAACACCTCCTCGATCTCCATCACGCGCCTCGCCAGCCGCACCGACCGGCCGGAAAAGTTCATGGGCTTCCACTTCATGAACCCGGTGCCGGTGATGCAGCTGGTGGAACTGATCCGCGGCATCGCGACAGACCAAGAGACCTGGGACACGATGCACGCCGTGGTGAAGAAGCTCGGCAAGACCGCCGCCAGCGCGGAGGATTTCCCGGCCTTCATCGTCAACCGCATCCTGATGCCGATGATCAACGAGGCGGTCTATACGCTTTACGAAGGCGTGGGGTCGGTGAAGTCGATCGACGAGTCGCTGAAGCTGGGCGCCAACCACCCGATGGGGCCGCTGGAACTGGCGGATTTCATCGGGCTGGATACGTGCCTGGCGATCATGAACGTGCTGCACGAGGGGCTGGCGGATACGAAGTACCGGCCCTGTCCCCTGCTGACCAAGTATGTCGAGGCGGGGTGGCTGGGGCGGAAGACTCAGCGGGGGTTTTATGACTACCGGGGCGATGTGCCTGTGCCGACGCGTTAAGAGAGCAGGAGTTACTTTAGAAGCCCCGTCTGTGAAAACACAGCCGCACCGAGCAACAAGCAGGATATCCAAAGCACATAGTTTAAAGTTGTGCCCTGCCCGTAAAGCTTGGCTTCCAAACTCCTGACTTCGGATCGCAGATCGGATACCTGCTCCGCAAGTTGTTTGGAGTTTTCCCGAACTACTACCAGCACTTCATCATGATCGTAGTTTCGCCGATCAAAATGAACACCTGCTTCCCGAGCAGCTTCCTCAACAAGATCTCCGGCTTCACTCATACTTGACCTCAGTTTGGCTTAGTAACGATCAAGCCTTAAGCGCGATTGGCCAACCCCAGCGTATGCTCGCGCAGCCAGGCCAGGAAGCCCCGCGGGTTGCCTTCCCACTTCTCCAGCTCCGCGGCCGGGATCGGTTCGCCGATCACCGGGCGCTGGGGTTTGAAGAGGCTGCGCTTGATCTCGTACAGCAGCAGACCCTGCCGGACAGTGTCCGACACCTGGTTGGCGATCTGGAACAGGCGGGAGTTCTGGCCGGGGAAATAGATCGGCAGGATCGTCGCGCCTGAGGATTTGACGATCTTGTGGGTGAAGACGTTCCACTCTGCCTCGACCGCGCGGCCCCACCAGCCCGGGCTCATCGCGACCTTGCCGGCAGGGAAGAGGATGATGACCCCCCCGGCCTTGAGGTGCTTCATCGTGTCGTCGCGCATCTTCAACCCCAGTTCCCGCGCGTTCTCTTCATGCGGGAAAGGGACGGGGATCATGAACTCCTCGACCTCCGGGATGCCGGTCAGCAGCGAGCGGGTCAGGATCTTGAAATCGGACCGGACGCGGCAGATCATCTCGGCCATGACCATACCGTCGACCAGACCCGACGGGTGGTTGGCGACCACGACCAGGGGGCCGGTCGGCGGGATGCGGGCAATCTCTTCGGGCGGGGTGTCGATCCTTATGCCCATGTGGCGGATCGCCTTGGGCCAGAAGGGTGCGCCATGCGGGGCGCCGGATTTTTCAAAGCTGCGGATCAGGCGCAAAAGCTGGATCTTGGCCGTCAGCCACTCGATCACCCGGATGCTGCCGGCCTTGAACGGGTTCTTGAACGTCCCGGCATAGGACAGGCGGCGCATATCATACTCGCCCGCCCCCCGGCCGCGCGACAGAGCCTCAAGCGGATCCACCGCGTCCCTGATGTGCGACTGTTCTGTCACGAAGCGACTGCCTTCATCCCCAGCGCGCTTCAATACTCCTCACCGAAGCGGGCTGCAACCAGCGCTTCCAGAGCATCGGCGAGCTTCCCCGCTTCGGCCCCGGATGTATGAACCTCAATAGTGGTTCCGCGGGAGGCTGCCAACATCAAAAGCCCCATGATGCTGTCGCCCGATACAGAGAGACCGTCCTTCAGCACCTGCGCGCGGGCGTCATGGGCTTCGACCACTTCGACGAATTTGGCACTGGCTCGGGCGTGCAGCCCTTTTTCGTTGATGATGTGCAAGGTGCGGTTGTCCATGGTCAGGCACCGCTGCCAAGGTCGAGCGCGTTGATGTATTTTCGCCCGGCGTCCAGCGCGGCCGCGACGGCGTCAGGCACCGTCATGTCGCGAGACTTGGCCAGCTTGATCAGCATCGGCAGGTTGGCCCCATACAGGATGCGCCGTCCAGAGGTGGCGCAGGCCGGCAGCGAAAGGTTCGAGGGCGAGCCGCCGAACATGTCCGTTACCAGCACCACGCCCTGGCCGGTGTCGACGGCATCGGCGGCGGTACAGATTTCCAGCTGTTTGAGGTTGCGGTCATGGACATCCTCAATGGCGATGGCACGGACACCGTCCTGTTTGCCAACCACATGTTCCACCGCCGAGAGATATTCCCGCGCCAGCCCACCATGCGCCACGATCACGATACCGATCAAGCGAGTGCTACCTTCGTTGCGTCCGGCTGGGCCGAGGCCGCCTTGCGTTCAAGTTCCCGATGTCGTTTTGACACCGGCCAGCCGGCATCTGCAAGCGCGTTCCCGACCAGTTCCGCTACGGCGACCGACCGATGTTGCCCTCCGGTGCAGCCAAAGCCGATTGCGAGGTGGGCCTTGCCCTCTTCCACATGGGCCGGAAGCAGAAAAAGAAGAAGGTCCTGCAACTTCTGAAAGAACTCGGGAAAGCGGGGGTCAGCGCGAACAAAAGATTCGACCGCCGGGTCACGACCATCCAAGGTGCGAAGATCGGCTTGCCAATGCGGGTTGGCCAGGAAACGGCAGTCAAAGATCATGTCGACGCCGCGCGGCACGCCGCGCTTGTAGCTGAAGGACTGGACGGAAACGGACAGGCGGCCTGTAGCACCGGTGTCGAACAGGGCAGCCACCTCGGCCTTCAGGTCATGCTGGGTCAGCTCGGTGGTGTCGATCAGGTGATCGGCGCGCACGCGGATCGGGGCGAGAAGGTCAATCTCGCGCTCCACCCCTTGGGCGGGAGTCTCAGCGGGGGCCAGCGGGTGGCGGCGTCGGGTTTCGGAAAAGCGGCGGATCAGGACCGCGGGGGCGCAGTCGAGGTAGAGCACCTCAAGGGAGACGCGGGGATCGCGCGTCAGACTGTCGATCAACTCGATCAGGGCGGTGGCGTTGAAGTCACGGTTGCGGACGTCGAGGCCCAAGGCGATAGGGTGGCCAAGCGGCACCCCGTCGATCAGGCGGGGGACGAGCGACAGGGGAATATTGTCTATGCCCTCATAGCCAAGATCCTCCAGCACGCGAATCGCCGTTGTCCGCCCGGCGCCGGAAGGGCCGGTGACGAAGACAAGGCGGTGATCAGGTGCTGGGTTGGCGGTCATCGAGGAGTCCTGCGGGCCTATGCCTGCCGTCCATGGCGAAGGTAGAGCATCAGCGCATCCGGAAAATGGTCATTCGTCGCATGCAGGACAAGATCAGCCTCGCATCCCAGAATCGTGAACTTGCGCCAGGGTGGCAGGCGGTCGGTTTCGACGCTGCCAAGGTCTGCCACCAGCGCGATCGTTGCGGTCTCGACCGTGGGCGCACGCAAGAGGCCGATGCCCCGCGCCTCGATCAGGCTGCGCAGCGGTGCTGGACAGCGGGCCACAAGGCGGCCGGTTTCGGCGGTCAGCTCCGTTCGGTCGTCCGCCACCAGCGCCGCGCCGAGCGAGATCAAACGCAGCGCAAGCGTCGACTTGCCTGATCCTGACGGCCCGAGGATCAGCAGCCCCCGGTCGCCGACAGCCACGCAGGTTGCGTGCAATGTCTGACTGACGACGCCAGTCACACCGGCAGGCCGACGACAAACCGCGCGCCCAGGGGCTCGGACGCCGGGTCGGCAGCGGTGGGGCGGATATTCTCGGCCCAGATCACGCCGCCATGGGCTTCGACGATCTGCTTGGAGATGGCAAGGCCAAGGCCGGAGTGCTGTCCGAACTCAGCCTGCGGGCGTTCGGAATAGAAGCGCTTGAAGACCTTCGCCAGGGCCTGTTCGGGGATGCCGGGGCCGGTATCCTCGACCACGACAAGCACGCGGTTTTCGCGGCGCCGGGCCCAGACGCGGACGGCATCGCCCTCTTCGCAGAAGGAAATCGCGTTGGTCACCAGGTTTACGAAAACCTGCGCCAGCCGCGCTTCAAGACCGTGGATGGAGATTGGATCAGCGGGGAGGTCAATGATGAAGTCCACCCCTTTCTCGCCCGCTTGCTGAGAGAGGTACTGGCAAAGGTTGGAGAGGGTCTTGAGCAGGTTGAATTCCTCCTCTTCCTCCTTCACCAGTTCACTGTCCAGGCGCGAGGCGTTGGAAATGTCGCTGACCAGACGGTCAAGACGGCGGACGTCATGTTCGATCACGTCAAGGAGTTTCTCGCGCTGGTCGTCTTTCTTGACAAAGCGCAGTGACCCGACCGCAGAGCGCAGTGACGCGAGCGGGTTCTTGATCTCGTGCGCCACGTCTGCGGCAAACTGCTCGTTGGCGTCGATCCGGTCATACAGCGCCGAAACCATGCCCCGCATCGCGACCGACAGGCGGCCGATCTCATCGGGGCGGGCAGCAAGGTCGGGAATGCGGACACGGGACGGGGCCACGCGGCGGGCGTCGCGGTCACGCCCAAGCTCGGCTGCGGCCGCAAGGTCGGAGAGGGGGTTCGAGATGGTGTAGGCCAGCATCAGGCTCAGGCCGATGGACACGGCCACCGCCAGAAGGAACATCTGCAGGATCTGTTCGCGTTCGTAGCGCACCAGACGGTCGATCTCGGCCGAGGTGGAGGTCAGCACCACCACGCCGATGATCTCGCCGGAGACGGTGACCGGGGTTGCGACCGAAAAGAGCAGGCTGCCCTCGCTGTCACGGGCGATGCGCGAGAAGGTCTCGCCCCCGCGGGCCACATCGAAGGCAAGCAGGGCCTGCTGGGCGGCATCGATGGTTTCAGTGGTGATTCCCCGCCCCTGGCGCAGGATTGCGGTAACCGAGGACCAGACGCTTTCCAGGAAATCCGTCAGGATCGTTGCCTGCTGGCGGTCGGCAAGCAGCGTGTCTGTCCCCTGCCCGACCTTGGAGGCGATGATCTGCCCCGTGGGGTCAAGGATGAACACTTCGATCGTCGGGGCGATGCTGATGTCGGCCAGCGTGCGGCGGAAGTCGAAGCCGACCGTGCCGGGCCGCAGTTGGGCCTGATAGATGTCGGCAATCAGTTCGGCCTGACGCGCCATGCCCTGCTGGCGCTGAAGCGCCAGACTGTCGCGGAATGGGTTCATGAACAACACGCCCACGACCAGCATCACCAGTGCCATCAGGTTGAAGACGATGATCTTGCGGGCCAGAGGCGAGCGGTTCAGCGCCACCATGCTGCGGCCGCCGCGGCCTTCCTTCAGCCGTTCGACCGTCGCTTCCGGAGATACCCAATCCTCGCCCAGAAGAACGTCGCCAGACCGCTTGGGTCTGGGCTCATCATGTGCGATCCGGGGTGCCGCGGTCATGCCTTCGGGCCGTCACTCTTCGTTGTAGCGGTAACCGATCCCGTAGAGGGTCTCGATAGCCGAGAAGGTATCGTCCACCGACCGCATCTTCTTGCGCAGCCGCTTGATGTGGCTGTCGATCGTGCGGTCGTCGACATAGACCTGATCGTCATAGGCCACGTCCATCAACTGGTCGCGCGATTTGACGAATCCCGGACGCTGGGCAAGAGCCTGCAGAAGCAGGAACTCGGTCACGGTCAGTGACACCTCCAG
>JANPJZ010000024.1:0-33151 GCA_031425795.1 Rhodobacter sp.
GACTTCATCGCTCATGTCAAAAGCAAGGGTGGCCGGTTCCTGTCACTGGACGGCTATATCGACAGTCTGATCATCCCTCCAGCGAAGCGCCGGGTGGCGATCTGGGCCGAGTTTGAAGTTGGGATGGCCGCAGATACTCTGCTTTCCGCGGTCAGAGAGAGCAGCGCGACGGATTTGATCCTGAGCCTTCCGGACCACCGCGGTGGCGTGCAGGCCGGCCCGACAGGCACCCTGGCTGCCGTCCGGGCGGTTCAGACGAACGGGGTTCTCGTTCACCTTGCGGTGCCTGTCCTGCGGAACCCGGAACTTTCCGCTGACCTGCCGGCAGGGGCGATGGTGGACATGAGGGGCGTGGCGTCGGCAGAATGGGTGTCGCCCTCGCATCCGGAAGTGAGGCGACGCCTGGCTGAACAGACTGGTCGGCTTGTGGATCAGCTTGGCGTGGACGGGATCCACCTTTACGGTCTGGGCTACCCCGATCTTGCCTGGGATTTTTCACCCGCCGCCCTTCAACGGTTTGCGGCCGCGACGTCTGTCAGCGGGGTCAAGCCGGAGGATATCCTCCTCGACCACTATCTGGCCTGGACGCAGTGGCGCTCAGCGGAAGTCGCCAGACTGGTGGCAGAACTCGGCGATGCGGCCCGGTCGGCCAAGGAGGAGGTCGTGCTCAGCTTGTCCTTGCTGCCCGAAGCGGCCTTTGACTACAGACTGGTGGATACAACCGGCCAGGACTACCGGAAGCTCGGCCGCGTGGCTGATCTGATTGTCCCGTCAATATCGCCTTTCATGGGACAGGACACGTCCTCCATCGCACGTCTGATGCTTGTCATGCGAACCCAAGCCGGATCAGCACCGATCTTGCTTGGAATGGCACCGCTCCAGCCGGGGGGCACAGCGGTTCAGACCGCCACATTGCTGAGTCTGGGCGAAGTCTTGGCCTCAGGTTCCACGTCCGTCGCCCGGGTGGCTCCCTGGGCAAGACCAACACGTTCTGAAGGCCACTGGCTACGGGCGCTTTCCAGACAGGGCACCGCCGTTGCCGCAACGCCCTGACGGGTTGGCCGGAGGTCGGCAGGAAACTGAAGCAAATGGCCGAAAAGTTGTGCCCTGCTGATGGTACGATCCTCGACGAGGAAAACCTACCGAGGCGAAAGAACCTGGGCAATCGCCGACAGGATGATGCCGTTCGTGTTGATGTCGGTGTAGTTCGGGACCGGCTGTAACGTGTCCGCGTAGACGCCGACCGAGAACCCATGTCCGGGAATCCTGGCCCGCTCGCGGATGGTCTGCACCAAGAGGTCGCTGTAGTCATGGGGGTGGACGGCGTTCCACAGGTAGGCCGCCTTGGAGCTTATGATGCCGCTGGCGGCACTCAGGCTTTTGGTCGTGCCTGCGATGGTTCCGATCACCCAAGCTTCAGGACCCTGACTGTCAAGCTTCAGCCCTGAGTAAAGAAACCAAGGTTCCTGATCTATCGGGGTCTCCGAAATCGCGCGCAATTCTCCTGTTGTTTCGAACCAGCCAAGCTGGGCATCAAAAAGAGCGTCAAGAAACAATTGTGTCGGAGAATCCGGATTACCCTCGATGGCTTTGAGCGCAAAGGGCTCTGTTGCGATTGCTCCGAGCGATGCAGCGTCATACAGGGCCGTGATCTCTGCCTCGGCATTCTTCAGTGTCGGATCCTGGAGCGGACGAACGTCCAGGCCAAGGAAAGCAAAGCCCGGGACGATATAATCCGTGCAATGCGATTGTGAGGTGTCACGCCATTTCGCACCATGATGGCTATAATGGGCACCATTGCGGACTGCCTTCTCCAATTGCCAGCCATTCAACGCATCCAGAATTTCTCCCTTGTCGACCAGGCTTCTTGAAACGGCACGCTCCAAGGCAATCCCAAGGCGCCCCGTATCGCAAGAGTCGAACCCGGTTACGGTTGTTCGCAGCGTTTGGGCAGAAAAATTCGCCGGCGGGAGCATGGTGCCGTCCAGCCGGTCCGTGGGCAAGGCGGCGACAATTCCGCGGATCATGTCGGTTGCCGCGATGCGGCCGATCAGGCGCAGGTCCCTTGCGGCGATGATGGCGTTAACCTGGCTTCCTACGTCCCAAAGCGTAACCTCGCCATTCACGCGCCCCCCTGGAACAGCCAGGACCGTCCCAGCCGCAAGCCCGGTTTCCGCAAAGGTGTGGCGTTCAAAATAGCTCCATGCAAGGGCAGCGTCTTCCATCAGGCGGGATTTTTCGGCCCCGTCCGGCGGGATTAACCTTGCAGGGTCGGAAAGACGGCGGCCCCGGATGGACCAGTACCGCTGCAGAACCGGATCGCTGACCATGACGAGATCGCGCAGGGCCGGCACGCTGTGCAACCGCACCTGCCCAAGGCCCTGCGCATCTGCCAGCTGCTGCGCCAGCCGAGCGCGGGCCAAGGGGTTGCCGACATCCTTCGATCTGATGTGCAGGACACGGTCAGACTCTGCCAACGTCAGCCGGTCTAGACGTGCGGAAACGGAAAAATCAAGTGTTTGCAGGTGCATGCGGGCGTCCGGGCCAAGCCCGTTGATTTCGTCTGCTCCAACGATAACGCTTGCAGCGGCTTCGGCCCCCAGGCTGGAGCCGGATGCAGCGATGCATTCGGCAAGCGGTGTGTCGCCTGGCAAGCGCGCCACCGCGCAGTCACCGGGCGCCCCCTCGCTGTCGATGCGACTGAAGGGCAGGCCACGTGCCACGAGGTCTTGCGCAAGGCTGGCCAGGCTTCCGTCATGATCCGTATCGTTCCCATCGAGCAGCAAGGCGATGTCGCGCGGAACATAGGCGCCCCCGGACAAAAAGAAATCGCGCGCAAGTGTCGGGTAGGCGCCAAGCCGGAGGAGGGCGGCCGCAACGAGACCTGCGGCTCGATCGGCCGCGATCTTCAATTCAGCCCCTCTGAGTTCGGCGCCGTTGGCAAGCGACAGGTGCAGGACAGTGAAGCCTTCGTTGTCCGAAAGACTGGACAGCGTCTGGCCGAGGGTTGGGTCGAAGAGGTCAAGATGCTGTCCCCCGGAAATCGACATCTGGCCGCGACCGCTCTCGCCCACCTCGGCAGGACTGTCGCCTTCTGGTGACAGGATGCGAACTCTGAAGCCAGAGGAACGATAAGCGCTCAGATCCGTGGGGTGGTCTGTGTCTCTTTCGAAATAAGTTACCGGCTGCGCAAGATTTGATGGAACAAGACCGGAAGCTGCGGGTTTGTAAGCCAGTCGCCTGAGGTCATTTGCAGCTCGAAGATGCCAGTATCTTTGTTCGCGTAAGGACTTTGGGGCAACGGACACGGTCTCAAGAAGGTCTGCATTGATGGATTCGGCAAAAAGCCGCGCTGAAGAATGGTCAATGAGATCCTGTCCAAGTTTATCTTCAAGTACAAGAATCGACGGCAATCGGATGTTTTTAAAACTTCCGAGCAGGACCTCCAGTTCGCTGCGCCCCCATGTCAGGGGCATGCGCTGGAGCACAAGAAAAGCTACACCAAACGTCGTTGCAGATGCCATCGGCCGGGAAATGAAAGCGGCGGTCGAAGTGGCAAGAAATGTACGTCGCGTGCAGGGCATTTTTGACGGCGGCCTTTTGTTCGGATGCTGTGTTCGACGGTCTGTCACGCACGCTGCGAGGGCCCTTTGCTTGCCGGGCGCTGGCCTTGCTGCCCACCGCGCTGGCGTCCAATCATGATGAACGCGCACCCATTCGGACCTGTGCCAGCCAGAAACGTCAAGAGGGTCTTTGCCACGACGTCGCGAACCCGCGCAATCGCTGCGAGGCTGGTTCTTCTGGCCTTGGTCACTGTGCTTTCGCTCTCGGCAATCGACCTCGTCCTGCGACTCTGGGCGCTTCCCGACGTCCGGGGTCCGATAGACTTGCAGCCAGGTCAATATGACGAGGATGCCGAAGCCACATTGTATCACCTTCAGGAAAGCGAGGGGGTTACATGCAGAAACATCAGCCCCGGCAGCGCTGCGGTCGGAGCCTTCATTCCCGCCGACGACGCAACGGCCCGCAGCGCGTTGCTTGCCCGCTGCGCGCTGGTCGATCGCGTGTTTCTTGAGGACATGGCCTTTGGCGTCGAAGCCGGCACCGTCTTTCATCTGGCGTCTGACGGCTGGGCTGCCGACCTTGCAACCTTGGGGCGACCAGCCTTCCTGATGTTGAGTGCCCGGTTCGACGTGCCCCAAGGGCGGACTGCCGAGTTGCTTCCGGATCCCGCCGCCCGTACCCGTCTGCTGCACGACCTTGATGCCAACTGGCCGGTTGGGCCGGGATTGTGCCTCGACCTTTCGGGCAACGCAGGCCTTTCGGCACAGGAAGTAAGCAGGCTCTTGGCCGGCCTAAGGCCTCTCGCACAGGCCCGGCAGGCACCCCTTTGCATTGTCGGAACCGTAGGCGCAGCCTTTCTGGAACATGAGGATGTGGTTTCGGCGGTTGATCTGGTCGTCGCCAAGGGGTTCCGCGAACCGGGGCGCCTGCCACTGCCGCTGGCACCGCAGCTTTGGTTCGAAGCGGCGGTCGCGCCGCTGATTTCAGCGGTGCCGACCGAAAAGCTGGTGCTCGCGCTTGGCACCTTCGGTTTGCAGACCGATGCGTCGACAGGCCGGGCAGAGCATGTGGCTTATGCAACGGCCATGACGCGGACAAGGGCTGCACGTGGCACTGCGTTGCTTGATCCCGTGGCGCTGAATACCGAACTTGCCCATGCTGGTGTGGGAGGCCGCACCGTCAGGACGGCGCTGCTGGATGGCGTGTCCTTTGCCAATCAGATGTCCATCCTGCCGCAAGAGTTGTCCTTGGCGGTCTGGCCTTTGGGTTACGAAGACCCGGCGGTGTGGTCGCTTCTGAAGGGAGAGTCACGTCAGACGGCCTTGTCGCGGCCGATAGACCTTGGGGGTGAGGTGCTTCTGTCGGGAACCGGCCCGGTGGCGCTTCGCGTGGATACTGCGACGAAGGGTCTGCGCGAAGTGGTGCTTGACCGCGTGACAGGTCAGGTTTCGGGGCAGACTTACTGGACCTTGCCGGCGCCGCACGTGCTGACGCGTTTCGATGGCGACATTCCTGATGCCGTCCTGATCGCTTTCGACGGGTTGCCACCGGCCGAGCACATGTCCGACGTCTTGCGTCAACTGGCGCAACATGGCGTCAGAACTGCCTTTTCGGTCGGTGCAGCAGAAATCCTGAGCAACCGGAACGCCGTGCGGCAGGTGATTGCAGCGGGGCATGCCGTCGTCCTGACCGATATCGGTGACCTTGCGGGCAGTGGGGGATTGGCAAGCCTGGCCCGGCTCCGCGACCGGGCTGCGGTGATGGCCCTGGCGGGCGAAACCGAATCGCGTGCCATCCTCGCCGAGACGAGGGGGCAGTCCGGACTTTTGCCAACCTCTGCAGACGAGTTTGCGACTTTCATCGCCTTGCAGAACCAGGGGCGCATCCGCCTGCCGCAAGGGGAACGAGTGCCGCTTGACCCGAACGAGGCCGGGGCCTTCGTGCGGCGGATTTTGGGAACGGTCTTCATGGAAGGCTCCCAGCTTGTGCGGTTCGATCTGTCGGGGAATGCCTTGTCTTCGACGCTGAGCACGCTGCCCGTCATCCTGTCCGAACTTGACCTTGCTGGGGCAAGCTTCATCTCGCCCGACGATCTGGCCAAGCCCGTCGGCGGCGTCGCGATGTATGCTTCTGCCGATCTGACCACTTTCCGCGACAGGATCTACATCTGGACCCTGTTGAAGGCAGACTCGGTCCTCGCAGCCCTGTTCATGACGCTGCTGCTCCTGGCGGTGGTGCGGTCCGTTACCTTCCTGATCCTTGCCCACCTTCGCCAGCCACGCGACACGTTGGACCCGGCCTGGACGCCTGCAGTAACCATCGTGATACCCGCCTACAATGAGGGCAAGGTCATCGAGACCTGCATCCAGTCGATCTTCGCCTGCAACTACCCGGATGTGCGGGTGATCGTCGTTGATGACGGATCTCAGGACAACACCTCGGCAGTCGTTGCGTCCATCGCCGCGCGTGACGGGCGGGTCAAGCTCGTAAGGCAGGCGAATGCCGGGAAATGGGCGGCTGCGAATACGGCGCTGCGCCACGTTCAGACCCGATACTTCATCGTCCTCGACGCCGACTCGGCGCTGGATGTCGACGCTATCCGCTGGATCGTTCAACCTTTTGCCGAGCCTGATGTCGGGGCGGTTTCCGGTATCGTCGAGGTGGGGAATGCGAACAACTGGCTAACCGCCTGTCAGAATCTTGAGTATCTCGTCAGCCAGAATGTCCACCGCCGCGCGTTTGAAACCTTCAACGGTATCTTCGTCGTGCCGGGCGCCATTGGTGCATGGAGCACCCAGGCCGTAATCGAAGCGGGTCTCTTTTCGGGCGAGACCATTACTGAGGACGCCGATCTGACACTTGCCGTTCACCGTGCCGGTTACCGGGTGGTCATGGCGGAAAAGGCCAGGGCGCTGACAGAAGCGCCCGAGAAGCTGAGCGCCTTCATGTCGCAGCGGCTGCGCTGGACGCTGGGCATGCTGCAAACCTCGTGGAAGCATCGCCAGGCGATCAGCGAAGGCCGGCCGGTTGGCTTCATTTCCATCGTCGACGCGATCTGGTTCAGTGTGCTGACCACGATCCTGTCACCCATCGTCGATGTGATCGTCCTTGTTCTTGTAGGCATCGTGATCGGGCGTCTGCTGATGGGGCAGCCGGTAGGCGACGACAGTTACGGGCTCCTTGTCGCGGGTCTGCTGGGCCTTACGCTGATCGATCTGGTGAATACTCTTGCGACCTTCCGCTTTGAAAAGCGCTTCAGTCTCGGACTGTTGCTGCTGACGCCACTGTTGCGGTTTGGCTACCGGCAGCTTCTTTACGTGGCCACGCTTCGGGCGACTTGGCGGGCCATCACCGGGCGGTTGACTGCCTGGAACAAGCTTGAACGCACTGGGGCGATGAATGCAAAGCCTGCGCCCCGGACAGAGCTGCTGGTGCAGCGATTGACGATGCCGACATGACCGATCCCAAGGCAGCCGGCTACCGCCCCGAGATTGACGGGTTGCGCGCGCTGGCTGTCTTGCCGGTCATCTTCTACCACCTTTCCGAAACGCTGGTGCCGGCGGGATTTCTTGGGGTCGACGTTTTCTTCGTCATCTCCGGTTATCTGATCACCGGCCTTCTGATCGCCGATCTGGAACAAAGCCGTTTCAGCCTCTGGCGGTTTTACGAACGGCGGGCGCGGCGCATTCTGCCCGCTCTTTTCCTTGTCATCGCTGCATGTGTGCTTCCAGCCGCCCTGTTCATGCTGCCGGGGCAACATTCGGATTTCGGACTTGCTGTACTTGCGGCGGTCGGCTTCGTGTCGAACATCTTCTACTACGGATCGACCGGCTATTTCATGCCCTCTGCCGAGGTCATGCCGCTCTTGCACACATGGTCGCTCGCGGTGGAAGAACAGTTCTACCTGGTCTTCCCTCTGGTCCTTTACGCGACCTGGCGCGTGAACGGGCGGTGGCTTTGGATTGTCGTGGCCGGCATTGGACTGACAAGCCTGATCCTGGGCTACTGGCTTGCGCGCAGTGATCCGGCGGCAAACTTCTACCTCTTGCCGGCCCGGGCGTTGGAGCTGATGGCAGGGGCGCTGGTGGCCCTTTGGCGACGCCCGCCCCGCATTCTGGCCGAGGGTCTGACGGCTGCTGGCCTTGTGATGATTGCGGTCGCTTACGCCTTGCCTGACGGTGGATCGCCGCTGCATGGCCTACCGGCGCTTGTGCCGGTCGTGGGGGCTGCGCTGGTGCTCTGGGCGGGCCGCGGGTCCGTGGTTGGGCGCGTGCTTTCGGTGGCTCCGTTGCGGTGGGTCGGGCTGATCAGCTACAGCGCCTATCTTTGGCACTGGCCCCTGATCGCGTTCTGGCGATTGCGCGGCGGTGAGATCACGGCAGCTGCCGGGGCAGGGATCCTCGTGGCGACGCTGTCGCTTGCCACGCTGACCTTCGTGCTCGTAGAGCGCCCCTTCCGAAACCAGGGCCCGGTTGCGCTCTTTCCGGCCCGGGCACTGGTCCCCTTCCTGGGAAGCGCCGCAGTGGCGCTGGTGCTGTTCGGGCTTTTGCCGACGATGCCTGCCTTTCGTGAAGCCGACGGCAGCGCTGCGACCATCGAGGCGCGGCTGGCCACGAATTATGGTCTGGACATGGTATGTGAGGGGGGCTTCACCCTGGACCCGAAATGCCGCACGTCCGAGCAACCCGAGGTCCTGCTCTGGGGCGACAGCTATGCCATGCACTTGGCCCCGGCGATCCTTGCTGCCGGTGACTGGGGCGGGATGATCCAGATGACCAAGTCAAGCTGCGCCCCGGTTCTGGGCCTGTCGATGTCCCCGTCCGAATACGACTCGGATTGGTACATTGGCTGCCTGCGCTTCAATGACGAGGTCTTTGCCTGGCTGGCTGGCTCAAGTTCGGTGCGGATTGTGGTCCTGTCGTCGAACCTGAACCTCCTGTTCAACAGTTTGCGGCGCCCGGATGGCTTGGTCATTCCTGAAAGTGCGGCGATGCCTGCGGTCCGCGCGGCCTTGCTTGACACGGTGCGCCGGATTCGTGCGCTGGGGAAGGAGGTCGTGGTCGTGTCGCCCACCCCGGCAACGGGGAAAGACATCGGGCAGTGCCTGGCTGCAGCCGAACTCGCGGGCGGGCCTGACACGGCATGTGACTTTGCGCTGACCGATAGCGGCGTGACCAACCAGAAGGGTATCGATTTCCTCCGCGAACTGGCCCCCCAGATCCCGTTGATCGACCTGACGGCCCTGATTTGCCGCAACGGGACCTGTGCCACGCGTGTTGCGGATGTGTTGGTGTTCCGCGATCCGGGGCACCTTTCGGTCGAAGGAGCGGAATGGCTGGGCCGCACCTATCGCTTCGACCGACTGATCCGTCATCCAGCAGCGCCGGATGCCTCGATCAATTAGAGGCAACCTTGCGACCGCCATAGGGCACGTCGTAGCCGTTCAGGCGCGAGATGTACTTGCTGATCGGGGTGCCATAGGGATCACGCAGGTCAGTCTTGCCGTCGGTGCGAACGTAGTGAGCCAGTGATTCCGCCCCAAGAAGATGCGCCGCTGCCAGCATGCCTGACGGGGTCAATTGCTCTCCCCCGACCTCGCTCCAGGCGTAGCGGTCCACATTGTGAAGCTCGATATGGCTCCACATCACGCCCAGCCATTCTTCCATCGCCTTGTCCTGCGCGCGCTCGCTGTTCAGGAACTGCTTGCTGGACTTGACGCCATACTTGCCCGTCCAACCGCCGCCATAGTCGTTGTCATAGGCGTCGCCGTCATAACGGACGAAGCCAAGATCGGTCAGCGCTGCTTCGCCGAACTGGTAGGCTCCAAGGAAATTCAGGCTGTTCACGGATTGATAGTCTCCATCCGATTCCATCATCTTCAAGGCGACCAGGAACGCTGCCAGGGTTTTCATTCGGGCTCCCAATATGTTCGTCTTGCGAAAGGCGCCTAGGGCAGAGGGATTACAGCAGTGCAGCACCTCTCCAGGTTGTGCAGAGTGTTGCTTACCCGGGCGGGCAAAACTGTGACTGGACTGTGTTCACAAAGGGACCGGCGTCTTTGTCAGACGCCTCTCAGCTTGACCCAAGTTGCATCCAGCGGGCTGCGTAGCTTTTCAGCGCTGCATGGTCCTTGGGAAGCTCCGCAGGGCAGGTCTTCGGCGGCGCGGCGCCGCCAAGGCAAAGAAGCGCCGCGCCGGCTGAAGTTCCAGTTGCAGATTCGGAGGTTTCCACGCCGTCCGACGAAAGGCTCGCCAGCATGTCGAGGTAGTCGGCGTTTCGCGCAAATGGCCCCTCGACAATGACCGGACCGCGCGCGCCCGCAAGATCAAGGCATAGGCGCGTCATCTGGGCCAGATACCAGGACAGCGCCAGAAGTCGTTGACCGGCGGTCTGTGGTTCCGCCGTCCAGGTTGCAGTGCGCCCTTGAAACGGGCCGGAGGTCTTTTCGACAGCGGGCAAGAGCATGACGGCGCGCGACAGCACCGCAGCGCGGTCCTCGGCTGTGACGGAAACGGTGTCACCCTTGCTTATGATCTCGTATTCCCTTCCGCCCATGAACCGGGCGGAAGGAACGGCATGACCCAAGGCGTTCACATTGATCAGAACGTCCCGCAGCGGGTCGGCATCGATCCTTGTCCCACCCAGCGCCATGCAGATCACCCAGGTGCCGGTCGACACCACCGAAAACGCGCGCGGTGGACCAAGGAGGTAGGGGTAAAGGGACGCGTTGGAATCGTGGATGCCAATGCTGACCGGGGTGTGGACCGGCAGCCCGGTTGCCGCCGCAACGTCGGGGCGCAGATGACCAAGGACCTCGTTCGGCCTCCGCGCCGGGGCAAACTTGCCCGCCAGGCCCAACCTGTCAACAAGGCCGGAAAAACATTCCCCCTGCGGGTTCCACAGATCTGTGTGGCAGCCAAGCGAGCAGACATCGCAGGCAAGCTCTCCGGTCAAAAGCCAGCCCCAGTATTGTGGATAGGTCACAACATGTGAAAGCTTTACCCGAAGGTCTGGCTGGCTCGCAAGCAGCCAGTGCAACTGCGCACCAAGGTTCAGGCCGAAGGGAAGGCTGGGCGAACCGGTCTCCGCGAAATCTGGTCGCAGCGCGGCATAGGCGGCTGCCATCTGGTCCGGGCCCGCGTGTTCGTAATCCAGCATCGGCGCTGCCAGTTGTCCACTTCTGTCCAGCAGGACGGCGGATGCGCCGTGCGTGGTGACCGAGATGGCGTCGATGCCCCATGTGGCCTGAAACGACCGGAGATGGTGCAGGAAGAACTGCCAGTGACCCGCAAGATCGAAATGCGGGTAAGGCGGGCCGGGAAGGACCGTGTTCCGGCGGGTTACGACCGAGATTTCATGCAGGCTGCCTTCTTCTACCAGGGCCAGTTTGGCGTTGGTCTTGCCGACGTCAATGACGGCAACGTGCCTCATGGCATGTGAAACATGTTGACCAGGGGGGTGGCGATCGGCTCGTCGTCAGGGTGGCATTCCATGAGGTCGGCCATATGGGCCCACCAACGCCGCATCACCGGGTGGCCTGGCAGGTCTGCCATCCCATGATCGTCACGCCGCCAGAGCACTCCAAACAGGATGTTCGTTTCGGGGTCGAGGTGGATGGAGTAGTCCTGCACGCCGGCGTCGTTCAGAAGCGATACAAGCTCGGGCCAGATCGCATCGTGGCGGCGCTTGTACTCCTCAGCCATGCCGGGGTTGAGGTGCATCTTGAAGGCGTATTTCTGCATCACTTCCCCCGCAGCAGTCTGGGCACGGCGATGACGCCGATGAGAAGAAGGCCAAGGAAGATGCTCATCACGATGCCCGGCACGTTCAGAAGGCCAAAGCCGAAGGTGACCATGCCCATGATGAAGGCGGCCAGCACGACGCCCAAAATCGACCCTGATCCTCCAAGGATGCTGACCCCGCCCAGGACGACCATCGTCACCACCTCAAGCTCGAAGCCCGTGGCGATCGAAGGTCGGGTGGAGCCAAGGCGCGAGGTCAGGCAGATCGCGGCGATACCGGAGGTGAGGCCGGTAAGAAGGAACAGGATGAACCGCACGCGGGCGACGCGAATGCCGGAAAACTGCGCGGCGGTTGCGTTGTTGCCGATGGCATAGACCGCTCGGCCAAAGCTTGTTCGGTGGAGAAGCACCCAGAACGCCACCGCCATTGCCGCGAAAAGCACCAGTTCAAAGCTGAACACCCACCACACATAGCCCTGACCGAAGTAATCGAACCCGTCGGGGTATCCGGTAAAGGCCTGATCCCCCAGGACAATGTACGAGATGCCGCGGAAAAGGCTCATCGTGCCGATGGTCACCACGATGGAGGGCAAGCCCATCCCTGCGACCAGAAACCCGTTGACCGCGCCGCAAAGAAGGCCGGTCCCAAGGCCGATCACGACCAGAAGCGGCACCCCGGCCCCGGCCTGCATTGCCAAGCCCATGGCAGTGGAGACCAGGGCGATGATCGAGGCGACCGAGAGGTCAATCTCGCCCGCAATGATCAGCATCGCCATCGCGAAGGCGATCATCGCCTTTTCGGTGAAGTTGAAGGTCGCATCGCTGAGGTTCCAGGCATTCAGGAAATAGGGCGAGGCGAAGGAATTGATGATGAACACCACCACGGCCACGACA
Source organism: Rhodobacter sp. (assembly GCA_031425795.1). Taxonomy (GTDB): domain Bacteria; phylum Pseudomonadota; class Alphaproteobacteria; order Rhodobacterales; family Rhodobacteraceae; genus Tabrizicola. The sequence goes on from JANPJZ010000024.1 coordinate 12,201, forward strand.
AGAAGGATCATCTCCCAACTGCGAAGCGCACGGGTCCTGCGGGATTGCAGGCGGTCGGGAATGCTGCGGCCGGCCGGGGTCATCGTGCGGCCTCCTGCGGTTTCAGGATGATGCGGCCAGGGGTGCGGGACTGGGCGGCGTTGAAGGCCACGGCAACGACAATCGCGCTACCCGAGATCGCCATTTGCCAGAAGGGCGAGATGCCGACGACTGGCAGGGCGTTGTTGATAACGCCAAGGAAAAGCGCGCCAAGGACGGCACCCGCGATGCTGCCCGCTCCGCCCGCGATGGCGACGCCGCCGATGACGCAGGCGGCGACGACCGAAAGCTCGAATCCGTCGGCGATGTCGACGTAGGCCACGGCATAACGGGCGACCCAGAGGTAGCCGGTCAACCCGGCAAGTCCGCCCGAGATCATGAAGGCGAGGCACTGGGTGTGGCCCACGTTCATGCCGGTGTAGACGGCGGCATGCGGGTTGCCGCCAACCGCATAGAAGGCGCGGCCAAGCGGCGTGCGGGTCAGAAGAACGGTGAAAACGATGATGGCGGCGACGGCGACCCAGCTCATCACCGGCAGTCCAAGGATCACCGCGCGGGGCAAGGCCTTGAAATCGCTGCTCATCTGGTGAGCATTCACCCAGGCGCCGTCGGTCATGAGAAAGATCGTGCCGCGGTAGATGGTCATGGTTCCAAGAGTGACGACGATGGACGGGATTTCCAGTTTCCAGACCAGCAGCCCGTTGACTGCGCCAAGCAAAACACCAAGCGCGATTGCCAGGGCCAGGATCAGCGGCAAGGGCACACCAGACCCGTTCAGCAGAGCCGCGACCATCCCGCAAAGTGCGAGGTTGGCCGCCACCGACAGGTCGATGCACTTGGTCAGGATCACGATCATCTGGCCGATGGCCAGCAGGATGAGGGGGGATGTGTCGTTGAAGACGTTGACCAAACTGGACGGCTGCAAAAAGGCTGGAAAACGTATGGCAACCAGCCATACGAGAAGCCCGATTGCCAGCGCCAGCAGGACCTCGCGGTGTTTCAAGAGGGTCATGCCGCCTCCGCGATGCCGGCGGCGGCGCGCACGAGGGTTTCTGGAGTCATGCGCACGCCCGTCACCTCGTCGATGATGCGGCCCTCGCGCATGACGATGACGCGGTCGGACATGCCCAGCACCTCGGGGATTTCCGAGCTGACCATGATCACGGCCAGCCCTTCGGCGGCAAGTTCGGCCATGAACTCGTGAACGGCGGCCTTCGAACCGATGTCGATTCCCTTGGTCGGTTCATCCAGGATGATGACGCGAGGTTTGGTGGCAAGCCATTTGGCAATGACGACCTTCTGCTGGTTGCCGCCGGACAGAAGGCCCAACTCCTGATCGAGGCTCGAGGCGCGAAGGTCCAGCCGCTGGGTATAGTCGCGCGACAGGTGAAACTCTTCGGCCAGCCGCAGGAAGCCTGAACGACCGGTTCGGGCCAGCGAGGGCAGGGTGACGTTCTGAAAGATCGGCAAGCCGCGAATGGCGCCCTGACGACCGCGGTCTTCGGGAACATAGACGATGCCGGCTGCAATTGCCTCATGGGTCGAGCGGATGACGCGGACCTGACCGTCGATGCGCACTGCGCCGCGTGAGGGGGTGGTGATGCCGAACAGGGCCTGCATCACTTCGGACCGGCCAGCGCCGACAAGGCCGTAGAACCCCAGGATCTCGCCCTTGTGGAGGGTGAAGTTGATGTCGGCGAATTCGGTGGGGTGGCTGTAGGCTGCAACGGTCAGGACCGGATCGCCAATGTTGTGGCTGCGGGGCGGGAAGATCTGGTCGACGCTGCGGCCGACCATCATCTGGACAAGCTTGTCTTCGGTCGCGTCGGCCATGGCCCCTTCGCCGACGAACTGGCCATCGCGGAAGACGGTGTAGCGGTCTGCGATGCGGAACACCTCGTCGAACTTGTGGCTGATGAAGAGGATCGCCTTGCCTTGGGCCTTAAGGGTTTCGACCAGCTCGTAGAGCTCGTGAATTTCCTTGTGGCTCAGGGCGGCGGTGGGCTCGTCCAGGATCACCACGCGCGCATCGGTGGACAGGGCGCGGGCGATGGCGACGAGGTGTTTGGAGGCGATGCCAAGGTCGCCCAGCCGCAGGTCAGGGTCGAGGGTCGCGCCGATGCTGTCCAGGAGGCGCTTGGCCCCGTCGCGCATGGCGCGGCGGTCGATCAGGCCCAAACGGGTGCGCGGGGCGTGGCCAAGCCAGATGTTTTCGGCGACGGAAAGCTCGTCAAAGAGGACGGTTTCCTGATGGATTGCCGTGACTCCGGCGCGGGCAGCCGCCTGGGCGGTGGCAAAGCGGGTAGGGGTGCCGTCGATGTCAATCGTGCCTTCTTCGGGCTGGTAGATCCCCGTCAGCACCTTGACGATGGTCGATTTGCCAGCCCCGTTTTCCCCGATCAGCGCGGTGACTTGTCCTGCGTAGAGGTCAAGCTGCACGCCCTGCAGCGCCTTGACGCCCGGGAATGACTTGGAAATGCCGCGCAGCGACAGGACGGGGTGCATGGGCTGTCCTTTTGAAAAAGAAACCCCCGGCCGGGGGAGCATCCGGCCGGGGATCAAGGCAGATCAGAAGATCGACTTGAACTGTTCGATGTTCGACTTGTCATAGGTGAAGGGGTCCGACATGGCCGCTTCGTTGTTGTCGTCCAGGACGGCGGTGCCGATGCGGCCCATGGGGATGGAGGCGCCGGGTTCAGCCGTGGCGGTGCCCTTGTTCAGGTTGTAGGCGATCATGGTGGCGGCGTAGCCAAGGTCGATCGGGTTCCAGATCGCGAAGCTGACGGTCGCGCCGGACTCGACCGCGCCGGCCATTTCGGACGGCAGGCCAAGACCCGTGACGTTGATCTGGCCGATCTTGCCCGCATCCGTCACAGCCTGGCTTGCGGCCAGAATGCCAACCGTGGTCGGCGCGATGATGGCCTTCAGGTTGGGGTAGGTCGCGATAAGGCCCTGCGCTTCACGGTAGGATTTGTCGGCGAGGTCGTCGCCATAGACGGTGGCCACCAGGTTGATGCCCGGATAGTTCGGCAGGACCTTCGTCGCCTCTTCGATCCAGACGTTCTGGTTGGTCGAGGTCGAGGTGGCCGACAGGATCGCCACATCGCCGCCATCGGGCAGATGATCGGCGGCAAGCTTGATGATCGTGTTGCCGATCAGCGCCGAGGACGAGGGATTGAGGTGCATCAGGCGGCCCTCTTTGGCGACGCCCGAGTCCCAGGAGATGACGGTGATGCCACGCTCCATCGCCTTTTGCAGGGCAGGGGCCACGGCGTCAGGGTCGTTGGCCGAAATGGCGATGGCATCCACGCCTTGCGCGATCAGGGCGTTGATCACCTCGATCTGGCCTTCGGCGGTGGTGCTGGTCGGGCCGGTGTAGATGATTTCCACATCACCCAGTTCCGCTGCAGCCTCTTCCGCGCCTTTGGCGGCGGCCTCAAAAAACCCGATGCCAAGTGCCTTTACCAGGATGGCGATCTTCACGTTCTCGGCCGCCGCGGCATTGGCCATGAGGGCCGTTGCCACTGCGGCGGTGGTGAGTGCTTTCTTCCAGATGCTCATGTCAGTTCCTCCCTGTGAGCGTTTCGTCTCGTGTCAGGCGTCGCCTGCACGGGTCTTGGTCTTAGTCGGCCGCCGTGTCGGCGGTCTTGTCGGCGGTTCTGTCTGCCGCCCCCATGCGCGCCACGATCAGCCGGACCCCGGCTGCCTCCAGCATGGCGGCGGCGCGGTCGTCGATGCCGTCATCGGTGATGACGGTGCTGATCCGGGCCAGCGGGCACAAAAGCAGGCTGGAGCGGGCGGCGAATTTTGTGCTGTCGGCCAGCACCACGAGTTCGTCGGCCTGACCGATCAGCTTCTGTTCGGCCTGCACCAGCATCGGGTCCCCCTCCATCAGCCCAAGGGGGCCAAGGCCACGGCAGCCCATGAACATGCGGTTGGCATAAAAGGTGCGGCTGCCATCCTCATCAAAGGGCGACAGGATAATGTTCTGTTCGCGGTAGATGGCACCTGCCGGCAGGAAAACGGTGTTTTTTGAGTGTTTCAGCAGGTGTTCCGCGATGGGAAAGCTATTGGTGAAGACCTGCAGGCGCTTGGCGGTGAGGAGGTGGACCATCTGGAACGTCGTGGTGCCGCCGTTGATGATGATCGCCTCACCATCGTTGCACATTTCCACCGCCGCGCGGGCGATGGCGCGCTTTTCGGCCAGGCGCAGGCCTTCGTTCACGCTGAAGGGCCGGGCGTTGATGCTGACGAATTGCGGCGGCGAGATCGACTCCGCCCCGCCGCGCACCCGGCGGAGTTTCTTCTGGACATGCAGCGCCGCGATGTCGCGCCGGATCGTCGCCTCGCTGGCACCGGTCAGGGTGACCAGATCGGCCACATTGACCACGGGCCGCCCTTCGACGGTGGACAGGATGATCCGGTGGCGTTCGGTTTCGTGCATAGGCTCCCCCTGTGGCTAAGCATCCACTGGATTCGCGCGCTGTCAATCATTTTCAATCATTATCTGTGGTTCTGCACTGCAGCATGATTGAAGATGATCGGTTGTGATTGACTTCAGGAAGGCTTTCAGCGCAGTTTCATGGGTGAAATACGGGGGGACACGATGACCGCGCGGGAAAATCACCTGAAGAATCTGTGGGATGACGCCCGCGCGGCGGCGATGAGCGAGTCGGAGAGGCTCCTGTACCGGTCGAACCTTCTTGGGTCTGACAAGCGGGTGACGAACTTTGGCGGCGGCAATACCAGCGCCAAGGTGATGGAGCGCGATCCCCTGACCGGCAAGATGGTTGAGGTCTTGTGGGTCAAGGGGTCCGGCGGGGATATCGGGTCCATGAAGATGGACGGCTTTTCAACACTTTACATGGAGAAGGTCGAGGCGTTGCGCGGCCTTTACCGGGGTGTGGAGTTTGAGGACGAGATGGTCGGCTACCTGCCCCATTGCACCTTCAACCTGAACCCGCGTGCGGCCAGCATCGACACGCCGCTTCACGCCTATGTGCCGCGCAAACATGTGGACCACGTCCATTCCGACGCGATCATTGCACTTGCAGCATCGGTGAACTCCAAGGCGCTGACCGCAGAGGTCTTCGGCGACAGCATCGGCTGGCTGCCCTGGAAACGCCCGGGGTTTGAGCTGGGGCTGTGGCTGAACAAGCTGGCCGTGGAAAACCCTGGCATGCGTGGGGCGGTTCTAGAAAGCCACGGGCTGTTCACCTGGGCCGATGATGCGAAGGATTGCTACCTGACCACGCTTGAAGTGATCAACACCGCCGCCGACTGGCTGGCGGCGCGGTCGGCGGGAAAGCCGGCCTTTGGCGGTGCGTCTCGGCCGACGCTGGAGGCAGGCCAACGGCGGGAGGTGGCGGCGCGTCTGATGCCGGCGATTCGTGGGCTGATCAGCAAGGACCGGCACAAGGTCGGCCATTTCGACGACAGCGCGGAAGTGCTGGAGTTCGTGGGATCAGCCATGCTGGGGACGCTGGCGCCCATGGGCACCTCTTGCCCGGACCATTTCCTGCGCACCAAGATTGCGCCGCTGGTGGTCGCCTTTGACCCCGCCAAGCCCGACCTTGACGCAACTCTTGCCAGCCTTCCCGCAGCGGTGGACGCCTACCGCGCCGATTACACGACCTATTACGACCGCTGCAAACACGCCGATAGCCCGGCGCTGCGGGACCCGAACGCGGTGGTCTACCTTGTGCCCGGCGTCGGCATGATCACCTTTGCCAGCGACAAGGCCACCGCCCGAATCTCGGCCGAGTTCTACGTGAATGCGATAAACGTGATGCGGGGGGCAAGCGCGGTGTCCACCTATCAGGGCCTGCCGGAGCAGGAGGCCTTTGACATCGAATACTGGCTTCTGGAAGAGGCCAAGCTGCAGCGGATGCCAAAGCCGAAGGCGCTGGCCGGGCGGGTGGCGCTGGTCACTGGTGGGGCCGGGGGCATCGGGTCGGCCACGGCAGAGCGGCTCTTGAAGGACGGGGCCTGCGTGATGCTGGCCGACATCGACGGCACGGCGGCGCGGGATGTGGCGGCGGGCATGGCCCGCGTCTACGGAGCCGATGTGGTGCGCGCGGTTGAGATGAACGTGACGGATGAGGATCAGGTGGCGGCAGCCTATGCGACCGTGGCGGTGGAGTTCGGGGGGGTGGATATTCTGGTGTCGAACGCCGGGATCGCGTCTTCCGCGCCGATCGAGGACACCACGCTCGCACTTTGGAACCGGAACATGGATATCCTTTCCACCGGGTATTTTCTGGTCAGCCGCGCTGCGTTCCGGATGCTGCGGGCGCAAGGGATTGGCGGGTCGGTGATCTTTGTCGCCTCGAAAAACGGTCTGGCCGCCAGCCCGAACGCGGCCGCCTATTGCACCGCGAAGGCGGCGGAGATTCACCTCGCCCGCTGTCTGGCGCTGGAGGGGGCCGAGGCGGGGATCAGGGTCAACGTCGTCAACCCGGATGCAGTGCTGCGCGGGTCGAAGATCTGGTCGGGCGAATGGCTGGACCAGCGTGCCAGCACCTACAAGACGGACAAGGACGGGTTGGAGGAGATGTATCGCCAGCGGTCCTTGTTGAAGCGTGCAGTGCTGCCCGAGGACATAGCCGAGGGCGTCTATTTCTTCGCGTCGGATCTGACGGCGAAGTCGACGGGAAACATCCTGAACGTGGATGCGGGCAACAAGGAAGCCTTCACGCGGTAAGTGAAGGTTCGGGGGGACGGCCATGACGAAATCCTATGATCTTGCGCGCGAGGCCTTTGCCGAATGGGGCGTGGATACCGAGGTCGCGCTGCGGGCCGTGTCAGCGGTGCCAATCTCGGTCCACTGCTGGCAGGGGGATGACGTCAGGGGGTTTGAGCGGAAATCCGGCACGTCAGGCGGCGGGATTCAGGCGACGGGCAACCATCCCGGGCGGGCGCGCAGCCCCGACGAGTTGCGCGGCGATCTGGACTTTGCCTTTGCCCATATCCCCGGAAAGCACCGCCTGAACCTGCACGCCTGTTACATGGACACGACCGAGACGCCGGATCGCGACCAGATCGGTTACCGCCACTTCACGCCCTGGGTGGATTGGGCGAAGGACCGGGGATTGGGACTGGACTTCAACCCGACCTTCTTTGCCCATGCCAAGGCCGACGACAACCTGACCCTGTCGCACCCCGATGCCGGGATCCGCGACTTCTGGATCGAACACGGCCGCCGCTGCCGCGAGATTGCCGCCCGGATGGGACAGGACCTGGGCTCGGCGGCGGTAAACAACATCTGGGTGCCGGATGGGTCCAAGGACACGTCCATTGACCGGATGGCCGCCCGGCGCAGGCTTGAAGCGTCGCTTGACGCGGTGTTTGCGGAGCCTCTTCCAAAGGCCGCGCTGATTGACGCTGTCGAGTCCAAGCTGTTCGGCATCGGCGTGGAATCCATGACCGTCGGCAGCCACGAGTTCTACCTTGGTTACGCAATCCGCAAGGGCACTGCGCTTTGTCTCGACATGGGGCATTTCCATCCAACAGAAAGTGTGGCCGACAAGCTTTCCGCCGTGGCACTGTCGGTGGATCGGCTGCTGCTCCACGTGTCGCGCCCTGTCCGGTGGGACAGCGACCATGTCGTGCTGCTGAACGACGACCTTCTGGCGATGGCGCAGGAACTTGTCTTCGCCGACCTGTTGCCCCGCACGCATATCGGGCTCGACTACTTCGACGCCACGATCAGTCGGACGGCCGCCTGGGTGATCGGCGTGCGCAACATGCAAAAGGCGCTGCTGCGGGCGTTCCTTCTGCCGCAAGCCCGGCTGAAAGAGGTGGAGGAGCGGCTTGATTACACCGGGCGGCTGGTCCTGACCGAAGAGCTGCGTGACCTGCCCTATGCCGCGGTCTGGGGCGAGCATTGCGCGCGCGCAGACGTCCCGACCGGCGCGCATCTGCTTGCGCAGTTGGAGACGTATCAGCGGGCCGTGGCCACGCGCGGATAGGGTGCTGCAAAGGGCGGCAGCGGCGCAGCGTGGCTGTTGATCGCCCTCCCGCCAGCCGCAGTTTCCCTTGCGTTCCTTTCGGGTGGATCGCAAGCCTGCGCTGCGCGGAAGGAACGCTTGACGCGGGTTGCGGTTGTTTCCCGATGAAGCTGGCCACGTTCAACATCAACGGGATCAACGGTCGCCTGCCGGTCTTGCTGCGCTGGCTGGAAGAGGCAAAGCCAGACGCCGTCTGCCTGCAGGAACTCAAGTCGCCCGACGAGAAGTTCCCGGTCCGCGCGCTTGAGGCGGCGGGCTATGGGGCGGTCTGGCAGGGTCAGAAAAGCTGGAACGGCGTGGCGATCCTGGCGCGCGGCGCCGAGCCCGTCGAGACGCGGCGGGGGCTGCCGGACGGGACTGACGACACACACAGCCGCTACATCGAGGCGGCGGTAAGCGGGGTGCTGATCGGCTGTCTTTATGCGCCGAACGGGAATCCCGCCCCGGGCGCCAAGCTGGACTACAAGCTTCGCTGGCTTGACCGCTTCGCAGCGCATGCCAGGGCGCTGGTTGCCATGGACGTGCCCGTCGCGCTGCTTGGCGACTTCAATGTCATCCCGACCGAGATTGATGTCTACAAGCCAGAGCGCTGGAAGAAGGATGCGCTGTTCCTGCCGGCTGTCAGGGCCGCGTTTCACCAGGTGGTCGCCCAGGGCTGGACCGATGCGCTGCGGACGGTTCATCCTGACCGGCCGATCTACACGTTCTGGGATTACTTCCGGAACGCCTGGGCCAGGGATGCCGGGTTGCGGTTGGACCATATCCTGCTTTCGCCAGGTCTTGCCGGCCGACTGAGCGGTGCCGACGTGGATCGCCATGTGCGCGATTGGGACCGGACAAGCGACCACGCGCCGGTCTGGGTGGAACTGCGTGGAGCAAGAGCAAAGGCCGGGGCAGGGACGCTAAAGCAGGGGAGCAAGTCAGCGCCAGTGCCCAGTCATCCCCGGTCGGAGAACGGGCTGTCGTAGAACGTGCGGGGCGCGATCTGCTCGGGCGCGACCATCTTCAGCACGGGATCATGCGGGTTTTCGTCGATCATCCGGTAGGCTTCGCGGATCAGGCCGTGGGCATCCTGCCGCACCATGTGAACGGGAAACTGCAGGTAGGCGGCGAAGGGGTCGTAGTCATAGCACCCGATGACGGACGCGCGCACATCTTCCAGCGGCAGGCCCGACAGATGACGAAGGACCCCCTCGAACGCGGTCAGCGAGTTCACGAAGATTCCGGATGGCAGGCCGCCGATCCGGGTGCACAGCTGGGCCATCTCCTGCATCGCACGGCGGGGTGCATAGCCGCATCCGATGATCTGTTCCGGAAGGGGAGGCTGGCCCGCCTCGGTCAGCACGTCGCGAAATGCCTCGATCCGGCGGGCCGAGGCATAATCGCCCATGTCGCCGCCAAGCAGGTAAAGCCGGTCTTTCCCACTGGTGCCGGTGATCGCCCGGTCGGCAAGTAGGCGGCGGGTCAGGTCGGCCGCCCCCTTGTAGTTGTCCGACACCACAGAAGGAGCGCCTTGCCCCGGAAGGTCGACGAAGATGAAGCGGAGGTTGGCCCCCCGGCACAGCGCCGTGACAGCATCGGGATCGGCCGCGCCCGCGATGATCAGATATTCGACCGCGTAGGAAATCAACGTTTCCACGATGCGGAGCTCTTCGGCCGGGTCGCGCATCGACGATGCGATGACCGGCACCATGCCGCGATCACGCGCTAGCGCCTCGAAGCTTTGCGACATCGAGGAGAAGAAGCGGTTGTCATGCAGCGGAATGACCATGCCCACCAGCCCCGACCGGGCTTGACGCAAGCCACGCGCCTGCATGTTGGCGGAGTAGCCCTGCTCGGCCGCAATACCGCGAATGGCCTCGACGGTGGACTCGGAAATCCGCCGCTTGCGCCAGCTTTCCCCGAGGGCCGCCGATACCGTGGAGGGGGAGGCGCCGGAAAGCCGGGCAATGTCGTAGATGGTGGCCTTGCGGCTGGCTCGGGTCATCACGTCGTCCGGTCAGGAAAATTCTTCTTGACGAGTCTAGGCCGGTGGCTGCTCAATACGCAATATCGATTGTGCATCTGATCGATCTGGGAGGAGAGACCAGCACGACACGGGCAGAGCAACGGCCATATTGCCCTCAGGGCAAGCCGCACAATCGATGCAGCAACGGGACACGGCCCTTCTGCGGGCCCTTTAGGGAGGAAGATCATGAAAAGAAGAACCTTCGGCGCGCTGATGGCGGGTGTCGCCTTTGCCGCAACGCTGGCGACGGGAACGCTGGCGCAGGACAAGCCCACGATGGGTGTGGTCGTCAAGATCGGTGGCATCCCGTGGTTCAACGCGATGGAGATGGGCATCACCGAAAAGGGTGCTGAACTTGGCATCGACGCCACGATGATCGGCCCCACCAGCGCCGATCCGGCTTTGCAGGTGCGCGCCATCGAAGACCTGATCGCCAAGGGCGTCGACGTCATTGGCGTCGTGCCGAATGACGAGGCGGCGCTGGAGCCGGTTCTTGAAAAGGCCCGCGCCGCCGGCATCAAGGTGGTCAGCCATGAAGGCCCCGGCATCAACAACGTCGACTGGAACTTCGAGATGGCCTCGGCCAAGGGCTTTGGCGAAACCCATGCCGAACTGCTGGCCCAGAAGATGGGCGGCAAGGGTGAGTATGCTGTCTTCGTCGGCTCGCTCACCGTGCCTCTGCACAACGCCTGGGCCGACTTTGCGAATGCCTACATCGCCGAGAAATACCCCGAGATGAAGCTGATCGGCGAACGCTACGGCGTGGCCGAGAACGTGGATGACAGCCGCAAGACCGCGCTGGACCTCATGGCGGCCAATCCGGGCCTGACGGGCTTCCTCGGCTTTGGGAGCCAGGGCCCGATCGGGGCTGGCCGCGCCATCGAGGAACGCCGCGCCACGGGCACCGTCCATGTCATCGGGCCGTTCTCGCCCGGGCAGGGGCGTGAACTGGTCAAGTCGGGCGCGATATCGGGCGGGTTCATGTGGAACCCGGCCGAAGCGGGCCGCGTCTTCGTGACCATGGGCAAGATGCTGCTGGACGGCAGCGAAATCGCAGAAGGCACGGACATTCCGGGTCTTGGCGTGGTGTCGCCCGATGCCGCCGGCAAGGACATCATCACCGACAACCTGATCGCCATCAACGCCGACACCGTTGATGGTCTGGCAGACCTCGGTCTCTGATCGACGCTGCCACTTGTCCGGGACCGTCCGCTCCCGCGGCCCCGGACCTTTCCGATGGGGACAGGCATGAGCCTTTATCAAACCGCACTGGACGAGTTGGGCGGCACCTTCGCGCGCCTGGATGACCGCGCCGTGGACGAGTTGGTCGAACGGCTGGCCCGGGCCCGGCGGATCGTCGTCTTCGGCGGCGGCCGTGAAAGGCTGCAGATCATGGGCTTTGCGATGCGGCTTTTCCACATGGGGCTGAACGCCGCGGTGGAAGGCGACATGACCACCCCGGCCGTAGGCCCCGGCGATGTCTTCCTGGTGACCTGCGGGCCGGGCTACATCTCGACTGCCGAGGCGCTGATGGGGGTCGCCAAAGCGGCCGGGGCCGAGGTGCTGCTCATCACCGCCCAACCCACCGGCCGCTGTGCACCGCTGGCAGACCTGATCCTCCATCTGCCCGCGCAGACGATGGCGGATGACCTGGGCGAGCGGAAGACCTCGGTCCTGCCGATGGGCAGCCTGTTCGAGGGCGCGCTCTTCGTCCTGTTCGAGGTGATGGTTCTGAAGCTGAAAGACCGGCTGGACATTTCCGCCGACGACATGCGCGCGAACCACACCAACCTGGAATGATGATGCCTGAAGTTGCCCCACCCGCGCTGCAATTTACCGCCGTTTCCAAGATCTTCGGCGGCGTGAAGGCGCTGGATGACGTGGCGTTCACCGTCGGCGCGGGCGAGGTGCATTGCCTCGCCGGTGAAAACGGCAGCGGAAAGTCGACACTGATCAAGATCATCACCGGGGTCTACCAGCCCGAACCGGGCGCCCGGGTGCAGATCTTCGGGCAGGACTATGCCCAGATCACCCCCACCCAGGCGCGAAAGGCCGGGATTGCCGTCATCTGGCAGGACCTTGCGCTGTTCGCCGAAATGACCGTGGTTGAAAACATCGCCTTCGAGACCCTGCTTGGCAACCGCCCGCGCGGGGTGTCCTATGCCCGGCTTCGCGCGGCGGCCACGGCGGCGCTGGCACGGCTGGACGTCGACCTGGACCTTGATGCCCGTCTTGGCGACCTGCCCATCGCGCAGCGCCAGATCGTGGCAATTGCCCGCGCGCTGGTCAGTGACGCGCGGCTGATCTTCATGGATGAGCCGACCGCCAGCCTGACCCAGTCGGAAACCGACGCGCTGCTGTCAGTCGTCCGCACCCTGTCCGCGCGCGGCGTGGCGGTGGTCTTCGTAAGCCACCGTCTGGCCGAGGTGCTTGAAATCTCCTCGCGCGTCACCGTCCTGCGCGACGGCAGGCTGGTGGGCGTCTTCCCCACCGAAGGCATGACGCAATCGCGCCTGACCGAGCTGATGACCGGCACGTCTTTCGCTCAGGACGTGATGGCTCGCGACGCAACTGGCCGGGAGGTTCTGCGTGTCGAGGGCCTGAGCCGCGCGGGGGAGTATGACGGCATCTCCTTCACCCTGCGCGCGGGTGAGGTTCTGGGCCTGACCGGCCTGATCGGCGCGGGCCGGACCGAGCTTTGCCACACCCTTTTCGGCATGACCCGCGCCGACCGTGGCCGCATTACCCTGAACGGGCAGGACCTGCATCTCCGCTCCAATCGCGACGCGGTGGCGGAGGGCATCGCCTATGTCTCGGAGGACCGGCTGGCGCTGGGTCTGATCCAGCCGCAGTCGATTGCCGACAACACCGTGCTGTCGGTGCTGCGGCAGGTCAGCGGGGCAAGCGGGCTGCTGTCGTCGCAGCAGAAGGAGGCCACCGTCAGCCACTGGATCAGCGAGCTTGCCGTCAAGATCGGCAAGCCATCCGACGCGGTCAGTACGCTCTCCGGCGGCAACCAGCAGCGCGTGGTGCTGGCGAAGTGGCTTGCGACCCGGCCGAAGGTCCTGCTGCTGGACTGCCCGACCGTGGGCGTCGATGTCGGCGCGCGTGCGGGCATCTTCCGCATCGTGCGGCAACTGGCCGAAAAGGGTCTGGCGATCCTTCTGGTCAGCGACGAAGTGCCCGAGGTCTATCTGAACGCCGACCGCGTCCTGCACATGGCGGGGGGCCGGATCGCCCATGAATGGGACCCGCGCCAGACCGGCCTGCAGGACATGGAGGCCGCCGTCTATGCATAGCTTCCTGCGCGCCTACCCGACCGAGTCCAAACTGCTGGTAGTGTTGCTGATCCTCTGCGCCGGCCTTTCCATCGCCTCGCCCGATTTCCTGACGCTGGTGAATTTCACCAGCCTTCTCAACAACAACGCGGTCAATGTCATCTGGGCCGTGGGACTTCTGGTCGTGCTGATCGCGGGCGGGATCGACATTTCCTTCGCCGTCGCAGCATCCGTTGTCCAATACCTGTGTGTCTACGCCTTTGCGGCCATCGGAGGCGGCAACTGGGCCATAGGCTTTCTATTTGCGGGCGGTTTCGGTCTGGCCCTCGGGCTGATCAATGCCTTCCTTATCCACCAGTTCCGCATCATCTCCATCGTCGTCACGATCAGTACCTTCAACGCCTTCTTCGGCCTTCTGATGTTCTTCTCCTCGGGCCGGTTCCTGTACAATCTGCCCTCCTGGTGGTCGAACCGCGTCATCCTGTGGGAATACCAGACCGCCAATGGCACCTGGGCGGAGCTGATCCTGCCCGTCCTTGTCATGGCCGTCTGCATGGCGGCGACCTGGGCCCTGATCCGTCGCACCACCACCGGGCGGCAGCTTTACGCCTTTGGCGACAACCCCGAAGGCGCGCGGCGGGCGGGCATCCCCATCGGGCTCATGCAGGCCATCGCCTTCGGCTGGTGCGGAATGATGGCCGGGATCGGAGGGCTGATGCAGTCGCACATCACCAAGGAGGTGATCCCCAACGCCCTGATGGGCCGCGAGCTTGAGGTGCTGGCCGCCGTCGTTCTTGGCGGCGCAAGGCTGGGTGGCGGGCGCGGGTCGGTGCTGGGCTGCTTTCTGGGCGTCCTTCTGGTCGCCATCACCCAGAACGGGCTGAACCTGCTGGGCGTCTCACCCTATGCGTTCAAGATGGTGGTTGGCATCATCATCCTTCTGGCGATCTCCACCTCCAACCTCGACCCCGCCAAGTGGTTCGGGAAAGGGGGCAAGGCGTGACCGACCTTTACCGCCGCCTTTCATCTGCCTTCGGGCCCGAGGTTCCGGGCCTCCTTGGGTTTCTCGTGCTGGTCCTGGTTGTCTTCGGAGTCTTTGCGCCGAACTTCCTGACCGGGGCCAACTTCGGCTCCATCGCGTTCCAGTTGCCGGAACTGGGCCTGCTGACGCTTGCGATGCTGATGCCCATCATCTCGGGCGGGTTCAACCTGGCGATCATCTACACCGCGAACATGGCCGGGTTGACGCTGGCCTTTGTCCTGAACCAATACGGCGGCGTCGATGCGGGCCTGTGGCCCTTCGTGGTCGGCGTGGGTCTTGCCATCGGCGTCGGGGCCCTGTCCGGCGCGGTCATGGGTGCCGTCATCGCCTATATCGGCGCGCATCCGATCCTTGTTTCGCTGGCGATGATGATCTTCCTGCGGGGCTTGGGCGAGTTTCTGACCAAGGGCGGCGACATTTCCGGCTTTCCGCTCTGGATGGCGACCATCGGCCATGGCACGGTCTGGGGCATCCCGGTGCCGCTGATCCTGTTTCTGGTCTGCGCGGTCCTGTGGCATATCCTGCTTACCCACACCCGGCACGGCTTTTCCGTCCGGATGATCGGCTCGAACATCCGCGCCGCCGCCTATTCCGGCGTGCATACCAAGCGCACGTTGATCCTGATCTACACCCTCTCGGGCGTGATGTGCGCCATTGCCGGCATCCTGATGCTGTCCCGCTTCAACTCGGTCCGCGTCGGACATGGCGAGGCGCTCCTCCTCGTCACCGTGCTGGCCTGCTTTCTGGGCGGCGTCGATCCTTTCGGCGGCTTCGGCCGCGTGCTGCCGGTGGTGATCGCGTTGATCGTGCTGCAGGTCCTTTCTTCGGGGCTGAACCTTCTGGGTGCAAATCAGCACCTCTCTACCGCCGTCTGGGGCCTGTTCCTTGTCGGTGTCATGATCCTGCGCTGGGGTGCCGCGCGAATAACCGAACGAAGACGAAAGGGAAGTTGAGGATGGAAGGTTTTGGCGTACACACCAGCATGTGGACCATGCACTGGGACCGGGCCGGGGCGGAAAGGACCATTCCCGCCGCCGCCGCCTACAAGATGGATTTCATCGAGATCGCGCTGTTGAACACCGCTATCGTCGATGCCGCCCACACCCGCGCCTTGCTGGACAAGCACAGCATGCGGGCGGTCTGCTCGCTCGGCCTGCCGCAGCAGAACTGGGCCAGCGTGAACCCGGACGGGGCGATCGAACAGCTGACCCGCAGCATGGACAAGGCGGCCGAGATGGGGGCCGAGGCGTTGTCGGGCGTCACCTACGGTGGCATCGGCGAACGCACCGGCCTGCCGCCGACGATGGCCGAATATGACAACATCGCCAAGGCTTTGACCGCTGCGGCGAAGCACGCGAAAAAGCTGGGGATCGCCTTCGGGATCGAGCCGGTGAACCGCTACGAGACCCACCTGATCAACACCGGCGCGCAGGCCAGGTGGATGATCGAGAAGGTCGGTGCCGACAACATCTTCATCCACCTTGATACCTACCACATGAACATCGAGGACAAGGGTGCGGGCAACGGCATCCTCGATGCGCGCGAGCATCTGCGCTACATCCACCTGTCCGAATCCGACCGCGGCACGCCGGGCGAAGGCACCTGCGACTGGGATGAGGTCTACGCCACCCTCGCCGCCATCGGCTTCAAGGGCGGGCTGGCAATGGAAAGCTTCATCAACATGCCGCCCGAAGTCGGCTACGGCCTTGCGGTCTGGCGTCCGGTGGCCGAGAATTTCGAGGCCGTTATGGACAAGGGCCTGCCGTTCCTGCGCAACAAGGCCAAGCAATATCGGCTGATCTGAGGGTGCCATGACGGGCGGAACCGTCGCCGTCCTGGACGTCGGCAAATCCAACGTGAAGCTGTCGGCCTGCACGGCCGACGGCCATATCGTGGAAACGCTGACCCTGCCGAACGCCGTCCTGCCCGGCCCGCCCTGGGCACATCATGACCTTGCCGCGCAGAACGCCTTCGTGCTGGAAGGCCTGGCCACCCTGTCTCGCCGCCATCCGCTGGCGCATTTCGTGGCGTCCGGTCATGGCTCGGGCGGGATGCTGGTGAGCGATGATCCCGACGCGGGCGACGGACTTGTCCTTCCGATGATCGACTATGAACAACCGCTGCCGCCGGGTCTGGACGCGGCCTATGGGACGCAGTCGGGCGGGTTCTTTGATCGCGGCTCGGCGGTGATGATGGCGGCAACCCACACCGCCCGGCAGATGTTCTGGGCCGAAACTGCACAGCCACAGGCCTTTGCACGGGCCCGCTGGTGCCTTGGCATCCCGCAATACTGGGCCTGGCGGCTGACGGGCCGGGCGGTATCCGAAGCCAGCATCCTTGGCGCGCAATCGCACCTTTGGAACGTCAAGGACCGGGCCTGGGCCCCTATCGTCCGCTCGCGCGGCTGGGGCCGCCTGATGCCTCCCTTCGCCCGCGCCGCCGATGACCTTGGCCCCATCCGCCCCGATCTGGCCCGACGGCACGGCCTGCCGCCCTTGCGCGTTCATGCCGGGGCGCATGACAGCAGCGTCAGCTTCTTTCGCTATCAGGCCGCCGGGCTGCAGGACTTTGTCCTGGTCTCCACCGGCACCTGGATCGTCTGCTTTGCCGACCGGATGGACCTGTCCCGCCTGGACGAGGCGTGCGGCATGACCTGCAACGCCGACATGGAGGGCAAGCCCCTTGGCGGGGTGCTGACGATGGGTGGCCGCGAATACGCCGCCGTCGCGGGTGACCAGCCCCAGGGCGCGAAGGCCACGACCGAAGCGATTGCCCGACTGATCGCCCAGGGCACCATGGCGCTGCCTACCTTCGGCACCAATGACGGGCAGTTTCCCGGCAGCGCCGGAAAGGGCCGCATCCTTGGCCCCGTGCCGGACATGCCCGCAGACCGGCACGCCCTGGCCGTCCTTTACTGTGCCCTTCTGGCCGTCACCTGCGGGTCGATGCTGGACGCCGTCCGCCCTTGGGTGCTGGATGGCAGCTTTCTGCGTGATCCGGCCTTTGCCGGCCTTGTTGCCGCCCTTCGCCCCGGCCAGACCACCAGCACCGCGCCGGAAAGCTATGGCATCGCCTCGGGTGCGGCCCTGCTTTGCCGACCGTCCGGCATCGTGCCCCTTGAACTGACCCCCGCACAGCCCCTGAACTTTCCCGGCCTCGCCCCCTACGCCGCCCGCTGGCGCGCCCTTGCAGGAGACCCAAGATGACCCCCGAAGATCGGAAACTGCGGCACGAGATGGTGGAGACCTGCCGTGCCATGGATGCCAAGGGCATCAACCAGGGCACTGCAGGAAACCTGTCGCTGCGCAATGGCGACGGGTTCCTGATCACGCCCTCGTCCTTGCCCTATGACACGATGCAGCCCGAGGACATCGTGGAGATGGCCTGGGACGGCACCTATGTCGGCCGCCGTCCTTCCTCTGAATGGCGCTTTCACCGCGATATCCTGAAGGCGCGGACTGACATGAACGTGGTGCTGCACTGCCACTCGCTATACGCGACCTCGGTCGCCTGCCATCACCGCACCATCCCCGCCTTCCACTACATGGTTGGGGTGATGGGCGGTACGACGCTGCGCTGCGCCCGCTATGCCACCTATGGAACGCAAGCCCTGTCAGATGCGGCACTGGAGGCGCTGGAGGGGCGCAAGGCCTGCCTGCTGGGCCAGCACGGCCAGATCAGCCTGGGCAAGACCCTGGACGCGGCACTCTGGATGGCGGTGGAGGTGGAGACCCTTGCGCGGATGTACCAGCAGGCACTGGTTCTGGGCGAGCCGCCGGTCTTGTCCGATGACGAAATGGGCCGCGTCATTATGCAGATGACGCGCATGTCCTATGGCCTTGGGCCGGAGGAGGAGGGCGCGAACGACGTGGCGCGTCCTCGCAGCGCATGATCTTTGGTGTGGCTGCCGTGCAGCAAGCGGTCGGGGGAGGGATCTCCGGCCTGCGCGTCAGGATGCAGGCCGGAGGCACCGGGTGTGTCAGTTTACGCCGGTTTCAAGCGGCCGATAGGTCGACTGCGCACCGACGCGCTGGTCAGTTGACGCGTTCCGCCGGTCGGAATTGCGGTTGGACACGGCCAGGCCGTAAAGCGTGATCGCCAGCAGGATGCCGAAGACGATGATCGCGGGAAGTTGGGATTCCATCAGGGGTGTCTCCTTGTAAGAGGAAGTCTTGCCTTTCAAACGCCAGACCGCAGGGTTTTGTTCCCTGTCCGCCACATCAGGCCAATGCAAGAATCGCATCTGCCAAGCGCTGGGCCGAGGGGGTCAGTTGTGCGCCGATCCGGGTGACCAGGCTGAACGGGGCGACCGTCAGCCCTAGATCGATCGGCAGGGACACGAAAGGAACCGACGGGTTTCCCGAAAGGCTGTCGACCACAGGGGTGGCCAGTGGCGCGATGCAGTCGGTCTGGTTCAACAGCGCCAGGGTGAAAAGGAAAGACGAAGTCAGGATCCGCCTTTGCGGCAGCGGCATCCGCAGCTCGGTCAGCCGGGCAACCACCGTCTGGGTCAGGAGCGTTTCTTCATCCCCCATCACCCATTCATAGCGCAGCAGGTCCATCACCGTGATCTGCGGCAGCATCAGGATCGGATGCCCCCGGCGCACGACCAGCGACAGCGGCTCGGCAGCGATCAGCCGTGCCTCAAGCTGGGTCTCGCCGGGCGGCAGGCGGGCAAGCGCAAAATCCAGACG
The DNA here is from genome assembly GCA_031425795.1 of Rhodobacter sp. Classification (GTDB taxonomy): domain Bacteria; phylum Pseudomonadota; class Alphaproteobacteria; order Rhodobacterales; family Rhodobacteraceae; genus Tabrizicola. The sequence goes on from JANPJZ010000024.1 coordinate 31,271, forward strand.
GCCGTCGCGCAACTGCTCGCACAGGAGCGCCGAGGTCCCCACCGTCACCTCCGCGCCAAAGGCGAGGTGGGTGCGCTGGAACTCGGTCAGGACCGGCAGCACCAGGCTGAGTGCCGGCCCGGTGACGGCCCCCACCCGCACCACCCCCGCCCGGCCCGTCGCCGCCTCGTTCACCTCGCGGGCGGCGTCGGCGAGTTCGATCTGGATGCGCGCCGCGCGCCGCGCGAGTGCCGTGCCCACCTGCGTCAGCTTCAGCCCGCGTCCCTGGCGTTCGTGCAGCTGCAGGCCCAGCGCCGCCTCCATCTCGGCCAGAAGGCGCGACGCGGCAGGCTGCGCGATCCCGATCCGCCCCGCGGCAAGCCCAAGCGCGCCGACCTCCAGCAATTCCGCAAGCAAGCGCAGCTGCACCGGCTTCAGCTGTTGCAGCTGCAGGGCCAGGCCGGTGGCGTTCAGACTCATGACAGTTCCGCTATGTATAACCGCTGAACCACCATTTGACAGCTATGGAACTTCTGCGCAATCTGCGCCTCGTCCGCGAGACAGGGCCGAAAGACGCCTGACGCGGAATGAAAACTGAGCATCATCGGGAGGAAACAGATGATCCTTACTCGCCGCGGCCTGATGGCCCTTGCCGGAACTACGGCTGCACTTTCGGCCTTGCCGGCCTTCGCCCAGGACAAGGGCATCGTCGGTATCGCCATGCCAACGAAATCGTCGTCGCGCTGGATCTCCGATGGGGAATCCATGGTGAAGGCCTTCACCGACGCGGGCTACACCGCTGACCTGCAGTATGCCGAGGATGACATCCCGACGCAGCTGAGCCAGATCGAGAACATGATCACCTCCGGCGTGAAGGCGCTGGTGATCGCGGCCATCGACGGCACCACGCTGTCGAACGCGCTGGACAACGCAGCCGCCGCAGGCATCAAGATCATCGCCTATGACCGGCTGATCCGCGATTCCGGCTCGGTCGACTACTATGCCACCTTCGACAACTTCAAGGTCGGCGTGCAGCAGGCCGAAAGCCTGGTCGCGGGCCTGAACGAGCGCTTCGCCGGCGTGAAGCCGTGGAACGTGGAACTGTTCGGCGGCTCGCCGGACGACAACAACGCCTTCTTCTTCTACAACGGCGCGATGTCGGTCCTGCAGCCCCTGATCGACGACGGCAGCATCGCCATTCCGTCAGGCCAGATGGGCATGGACGTGGTCGGCACCCTGCGTTGGGATGGCGCGGTGGCGCAGGCGCGGATGGACAACCTTCTGTCCTCGAACTACGGCAGCACGCAGCTGCACGGCGCGCTTTCCCCTTACGACGGGCTGTCCATCGGCATCCTGTCCTCGGTCAAGGGTGTGGGCTACGGCTCGGGCGACCTGCCGATGCCTATCGTTACCGGCCAGGACGCGGAAATCCCGTCCGTCAAGTCGATGATCGCGGGCGAGCAGTATTCGACCGTGTTCAAGGACACCCGCGAATTGGCGAAAGTCACCGTGGGCATGGTTGACGCCGTCCTGTCGGGCTCGGAGCCCGAGATCAACGACACCGAGACCTATGACAACGGCGTGAAGGTGGTCCCGTCCTACCTTCTGGAGCCGGTTTCGGTGAACCTGACCAACTACGAAGAAATTCTGGTCGGTTCGGGCTACTACACCGCAGACCAGCTGCAGTAAGCTGATCCGAAGGGCCCGCCCGCACCCCACCGGTGCAGGCGGGTTCCGCTTTGGCGGAGGAACGATGACAGCATTGTTGGACATGCGGGAGATCTCGATGATCTTCCCGGGCGTGAAGGCACTTGACCGGGTCAGCCTGTCTGTCGAGGCCGGCGAGATCCATGCGATCTGCGGCGAGAACGGTGCAGGCAAGTCCACGCTGATGAAGGTGCT
>JANPJZ010000025.1:0-2434 GCA_031425795.1 Rhodobacter sp.
ATAGAAATCCGCTGACCGTGGAGCCGTCACGGAGTGCCAGCTTGCCGATCCCCAGGGGCGCCGGGATACGGGCGACGAAGGTCCCGAACGCAGCCGCGGGGAGGGCCCAGACCTCGACCGCGATGCCGGGGCCGCTGTGGCCGGGGTCGCAGACAAGGCCGGGTTTCGGCGGCACTGTGCCTGACAGAGAGTATAGCCGATATCCGGGTGCCGTGGTCGTCTCAGCCAGTTTAACTCCGCCCGGCCCGGTCAGTTCATGGTTCAGCGGCATGCCCGAAAGATGAGCGCCGACAACGGCTATTGACAACCATCCGGCAGGAACTTGAGGCGAATGCGCAGCGGGGACTTCGGCCTTGCGGTCGTGCCCCATGCCGCAGGCGGCAGCGCTGTGCATGGCCCCGGCGAAGGGTGCCAGCGCGTCGTCGCTGAAGGCGGGCCCGATCAAGGTTATCCCCGAAGGCAGACCCGAGAGGCCAAAGCCTGCCGGCACGGCAATTGCGGCGAGGCCCATGAGATTTGCGAAGTTGGTATAGCGTCCGAACTGGCTGTTCCGCACGATCGGATCGGCCAGCATATCGGCCACGGTGCAGGTCGTCGGTGACGTCGGCAGCATCAGGACGTCAACCGTGTTCCACACTGGTTTCACCTGCTGAACGAGTGCGTTCAGACGATAAATGCCGTTGAAAGCCTCGACTGCCGTCCGCCCCTTGGCGCCAGCGATGATCTTGCGGACGGTGGGATCGAAATCCGCCTCGTTGGTTGCAAAGAAGTCTTCCACTGCCGCCAGACGCTCCGCCACCCAGGGGCCGTCATACAAAAGCGCCGCCGCCTCGCGAAAGGGTGCATAATCAAAGGGCAGGATCGTGGCTCCCAGAGATCGCGCGCGCTCAATGGCTGCGTCATACAGTGCCTCGACCTCCCGGTTTCCGAAGAACTCGCGCTCGTCCCCACTCAGAACGCCGATCCGCAAGGCTGGGGGCAAGGCCGTCGGGCTGGCCGCGCGCGAGAAGGGGTCGGCAGGATCGTAGCCCTCGATAACTTTGCGAACTGCAACACCGTCGCTCACGCTGCCGGCAAAGACGATCACCACGTCGACCGACCGGCAAGCAGGAACCACACCGCTGTTGGGCACCAGACCGGGCGTTGGCTTGATGCCCACAAGGTTGTTGAACGCGGCAGGCACGCGGCCTGATCCGGCCGTGTCGGTGCCAAGCGCAAAGCAGCACAGGCCCGAGGCGACCGCGACCGCCGAGCCCGACGAAGACCCGCCCGAGACATACTCCGCATCGAATACCGACCGCGGAGCCCCATGGGGCGAGCGCGTGCCGTTCAGCCCGGTGGCAAACTGGTCGAGGTTGGTCTTGCCGATGACAATGGCCCCAGCCGCGCGCAGCCGGGCAACCAGCGTGGCATCGGCTGCGGGAGCATAGGCAAATGCGGGGCAGGCGGCCGTGGTCGGCAGACCAAACACATCGATATTGTCCTTGGCCGCAAAGGGGATGCCCCACAGCGGCAGGTCGCCCGGCCCAGCCATGACCGCACGGGCCGCTTCACGCAAGGCATCTGCAGGTGTCTCGGTGATGAAGACCGCCCGATCGGCCAAGGCATCGCGGCGGCGGATCACCTCCTCCACCACGTCCAGTGGCGTCAGTCCGCCTGAATAGGCGCGTTGCAGAGCAGCGATCGTCAGCATCCGGGGCAGCATCATTCGCTCTCCATCACGGCCAGAATTTCGCCTGCGCGGACTGTCCGCCCCGGGCTGCAGGTCACGCTGTGCAACCGCCCCGAAACGGGTGCGGTGACAGCTATCTCCATCTTCATCGACTCGATGATGGCGACTGTGTCACCCACCATCACCCTGGAGCCCGGCTCGGACAGAAACTTCCACAAGCTGCCTGGGACCGGACTTTCCACGCCGATGCAACCGGGAGGCAGATCGGCCGGTGCGCTGCCAGCCTGCTCGAAGGGTGTGAAGCTGTCCAGCCCCGCCTCTTTCCAGCGCATCCGCTCGGCTTCGAACGCGCTTTGCTGGCGTGCCTTGGCCGCCGCAACGCTGTCGGCTTCGCGCGACAGCGCCGATTCTTCGGCGGCCCAGTCGAAGACCGCCTCCTCGATCCGCAGCGGATATGCGCCCTGCGGAAAGGCCATGCGTGCCTCGGCCAACTCCTTTGGCGAGACGAGGTGAAAGCGGATCTGGTCGAAGAAATCGAGAAGCCATGGGTGGTCACTGAAGGCAGGGGTACGCGCCCAGGTGTTCCAGACCTGGATGGTGCGGCCAAAGAGCTGATAGCCTCCCGGTCCCTCCATTCCGTAGATGCACATGTAGGCCCCGCCGATCCCCACCGCGTTCTCGGGCGTCCAGGTGCGCGCGGGGTTGTACTTCGTGGTCACCAGTCGGTGCCGTGGATCGACCGGAGTTGCGACCGGAGCGCCA
>JANPJZ010000026.1:0-35936 GCA_031425795.1 Rhodobacter sp.
GGAATGGCCTGAAGCGCGCGCGTCAGGTTGTCGAATACCGGGAGAAGATCACGGGCCAGCTTTGTGCTGCCGTAAAGCTCTGCTTCCTTGCGGTCACGCTCGGCCCGCTTGCGCGAGTTTTCAGCATCGGCCAGCGCACGCATGAAGCGGTCACGCATGTCATCGCGTTCGGCCCTTACGGCCTCCAGCTCTTGCGCGGCGGCGTCTGCTCCAAAGTCTTCCAGCTCCACCGAAGGCAAAGCCGTTTCATCCTGCGACATCGTCACATCCTCATCTGTCTGTCAGCCTTTGCCCCGGTCCGAGACGCCCCGATCCGAGACCAGCCGGCCCACCAACTGGGCGGTGTAGTCGACGATCGGGACGATCCGGCCATAGTTCAGCCGGGTCGGACCGATGACGCCAACTGCGCCAATGATTTTCCGGTCAGCGTTCATATAGGGAGAAACGACCAGACTTGAACCGGAAAGTGAGAAAAGCTTGTTCTCTGAGCCGATAAAAATCCGCACACCCTCGCCAGCCTCGGCAAGGTTCAGGAATTCGGCAATGTCGCGCTTGCGCTCCAGATCGTCAAAAAGCACGCGAATCCGTTCGATTTCCTGCCCGTCTGCAGCCCCGTCGATCAGGTTTGCGCGCCCACGGACCAAAAGACGCTCGGACGGCTCACCGGCGTTTTCCCACAGGGCCAGTCCGCCCTCGACAAGTTCGCGCGCCAGGCTGTCGATCTCTTGCCGCCGCGCCGCGATCTCGCCCACGATTCGGTGCCGCAGGTCCGACAGGGTGCGGCCCTCCGCGATCGCATTCAGGAAATTCGCCGCTTCGCGCATCGAGGACGGGGTCTGCCCCGCTGGTGGGGTGAAAATGCGGTTCTCCACCTGGCCATCGGCAAAGACGAGGACAACCAGCGCGCGGTCGGACCCGAGGCTGACGAACTCGATATGGCGGATCGGCGCTTCGGTCTTGGGGGCAAGCACCACGCTGGCGCCCCGGGTGATGAAGGACAGCGCGGCCCCGACATGGTCAAGAAGCGAGGTCATGTCGCGATCATTGGTGCCGAGGGTGGCGTCGATCCTCTCCTGATCCTCGGGCGCGACTGTTCCTACTTCCAGCAAGGTATCGACGAACATCCGCAGCCCCGCCTGTGTGGGCACCCGCCCGGCCGAGACGTGGGGACTGTCGAGGAGACCCAAATACTCCAGATCCTGCATCACGTTGCGGACCGTGGCGGCAGACAGCTTTTCCGACAGGCTGCGGGTCAGGGTGCGAGAGCCGACCGGCTCGCCCGAGGTGAGGTAGCCTTCAACGACGCGGCGGAAGACCTCACGGGTGCGGTCGTTCATGTCGGACAGGATTGGTTGGGCGTTGGTCATGGGTTGCTGGGGTCCGATTCCGGATTCAATCGGGGTTGCATCCGCCGTCTCTGGTTGCGTATGTGGCCGCATCCAAGGGAAAGGTCCGACAATGCGCCCGTCTGGTAGGAAGTTAAGCGATCTGCGGGCGGTTTCAATCGAAACCGGCGTCATGAAGCACGCGGAGGGGTCCTGCCTGATCAAGATGGGCGAGACACATGTCTTATGCTCCGCCTCGATCGAGGACAAGCCGCCACCGTTCCTGAAGAACACCGGGCAGGGCTGGGTCACGGCGGAATACGGCATGCTGCCGCGCGCGACGAACTCCCGCACGAGGCGTGAGGCGGCTGCGGGCAAGCAGTCTGGACGAACGCAAGAAATTCAAAGGCTTATCGGTCGTGCCCTGCGTGCCGGGGTTGACCGGAACGCGCTGGGTGAACGGCAGATCGTCATCGACTGCGACGTCATCCAGGCTGATGGCGGCACGCGCTGTGCAGCGATCACCGGCGGCTGGGTGGCGCTGCGTCTGGCGATGAACAAGCTGATGGCGGCAGGTACGGTCATCAGCGATCCGATGCTTGACCATGTCTCGGCCGTCTCCTGTGGCGTCTATGCCGGACAGCCGGTGCTCGACCTTGACTATCTGGAGGATTCGGCCGCCGGCACTGACGGCAATTTCGTGATGACGGGGGCCGGAAAGCTGATCGAGGTGCAGATGTCCGCAGAGGGTTCGGCCTTCAGCCAGGAAGAACTACTGCAGCTCCTGGACCTGGCACGCACTGGCAATGCCGCGCTTGTTGCGGCGCAGAAGGCGGCGCTGGGGCTGTGATGCCACGGCCGATCGGGGACCGCCTGCTTGTCGCTACGCATAATGCGGGCAAGCTTGAGGAGATCGCCGATCTTCTGGCACCCTTCGGCGTGACTGTCGTTGGCGCGGCTGAACTTGGGCTACCCGAGCCGGAAGAGACCGAGACCACCTTCACCGGCAATGCACGCCTCAAGGCCCATGCCGCCGCCAAGGCGAGCGGACTTGTGGCCATGGCCGATGACTCCGGTCTGGCCGTCGATGCTCTTGGCGGCGCGCCCGGGGTATTCACCGCGGACTGGGCCACCACTGCGACCGGCCGCGACTTTGCCGTCGGAATGCACCGCGTCTGGCGTGAGCTTGAAGCGATATCAGCCCCGGAACCACGCCTTGCGCAGTTCTGCTGCACGCTGGTTCTGGCCTGGCCCGATGGCGAAGATATTGTCTTTCAAGGAAAGTCCGCTGGTCGCCTGGTCTGGCCTGGCCGAGGTGACCAGGGCCATGGGTTTGACCCGATCTTTCAGCCCGACGGTTACACCCTCACCTTCGGTGAGATGGACCGATGGGAAAAGAACCGCCTGTCCCACCGCGCCGACGCCTTCGGCAAGCTGGTCGCGGCCTGCTTTCGATAATGGAGGATTGGCGCCACGCAGGCTTCGGGCTGTACCTGCACTGGCCGTTTTGCCAGTCAAAATGCCCATATTGCGACTTCAACAGCCATGTCGCCTCCGGGGTGGATCAGACGCGCTGGCTGAGCGCGTTCCAAGCCGAGATTGACCGGATCGGCGCGCTGACACAGGGCCGCGTGCTCAACACGGTGTTCTTTGGCGGGGGCACCCCGTCCCTGATGGAGCCTGCTCTGGTGCAGGGCATTCTGGACCGAATCCGCGCCACATGGACGACAGCCAATGACCTTGAAGTGACGCTGGAGGCCAATCCAGGCTCTGTCGAGGTGGGCCGGTTCGAAGGATACGCCGCATCCGGGGTCAACCGCGTTTCCCTGGGAATTCAAGCGCTTGACGATGGCGATTTGCGAAGACTTGGGCGAATGCACTCTGCCGGTGAGGCCCGCGCGGCGATCACGATTGCCAAGAACACCTTCGCTCGCGTGAGCATTGACCTGATCTATGCGCGGCAGGACCAGACCCTTGCCGCTTGGCGTGAGGAGCTGATGCGGGCACTGGACCTGCAGACCAGCCACCTCTCGCTGTACCAGCTGACCATCGAAGATGGCACCGTCTTCGGCCAGATGCACGCGAAGAACCTGCTGCGCGGCCTGCCGCAGGAAGACCTGGCTGCCGACCTCTTCGAACTGACTCAGGAAATCACCACGGCCGCTGGTTTGCCTGCTTACGAGGTGTCGAATCACGCCCGCCCCGGCGACGAATCGCTCCACAACCTGATCTATTGGCGGATGGGCGATTATGCCGGGATCGGGCCGGGTGCGCATGGCCGGTTGACCATTGGCAACCGACGCGTCGCGACGGAAGCGGAACGGATGCCGACCGCCTGGCTGGATCGCACCTTGACGACCGCAGGGTCAGCGGAGCGGGTGCAGACGCTACCGGCTGACGACCGCGCTTCGGAATATCTGATGTTCGCGCTTCGCCTTCGCGAAGGCGCCTCGGTGCAACGCTTCGCCGCCTTGGCAGGAGCCCCCTTGCCCGCTTCGGAGCTGGCTGAAGTCTTGAGCCTTGGATTAGTGACGCTTGAGGGTGACCGGCTTCGGACCACCAACGCGGGAGTACTCATGCTGAATGGCGTATTGCGCGCCCTGCTGGCCGGGCGCGGCAGCGCTTAGTCGCCGTGACGCAGATCTTGTGGTGAAGACAGAATCTGGCACAACAGATCGAGGTCTTCCAGACTACCATACCGAATGGTGACTTGCCCCGCCTGCCCTCCAACCTCATGCCCGATGCGGACCTGCATCTTGAGATTGGCCGAAAGGTCTGCCTCGAGCGCCCGGGTGTCGGCGTCCTTTTCAGGCAGGGCGTTGGGCTTGGCCAAGGTCTTCTTGCCGGTTGCCTGGGTCTTGATCAGCTTTTCAACCTCGCGGACCGACAAGCCCTTCGCCGCGATCTGTACTGCGAGTTCCGGGGCGTTCGGGCTGCCAATCAACGCGCGGGCGTGACCGGCCGTCAGGCTGCCGTCCCGCACCATGTCCTGAACCTCGGCCGGCAGGGTCAAGAGACGCAGAAGGTTGGCCACGTGGCTGCGGCTCTTGCTCAACGCTTCCGCCAGCTTTTCCTGAGTATGGCCAAAGCGGGTCATCAACTGACGAAACCCCAGCGCCTCCTCGATGGCACTGAGGTCAGCGCGCTGGATGTTCTCGATGATAGCGATTTCAAGCACTTCGCTGTCGTCAAAGTCGCGGATCACGACCGGGACTTCATGCAGCTGGGCCATCTGCGCCGCCCGCCACCGCCGTTCACCGGCCACGATCTCATAAACATCACGGCCCGCCTTCCGCCTGACGATCAGCGGTTGGATAACGCCCTTCTGTCGGATCGAATCAGCCAGGCTTTCCAGATCTTCGCGCTTGAAATCCAGTCGGGGCTGCTGAGGATTCGGCTCTAGTTTGTCGATTGGCAAGACCTGCTCGGCCCGCCGCGCTCCCGCCTGATCCGGTCCGGAAAGATTGACGTCTGCCATCAGCGCCGAAAGGCCACGACCAAGGCCACGCTTTTCATTCTTGATATTCATGGCTCAAGCCTCGGATATTGCTGTGGATTTACGGCGATCGGCAACTTCACGGGCCAGCGCCCGGTAGGCCGCCGCACCCTTCGACGACGGATCATAGGTCAGCACTGGCATCGCGTGCGACGGCGCCTCGCTTATCCGCACGTTTCGCGGGATCGTCGTTTTAAGGACAAGGTCGCCCATATTGCTGCGCGCATCTGCTTCGACCTGAGCGGTCAACCGGTTGCGGCTATCGTGCATCGTCAAGACGATCCCCTCGATTCGCAACGCAGGGTTGGCCGAGCGACGGACATCGCGGATTGTCAGGATCAATTGAGACAGCCCCTCAAGCGCAAAGAATTCGCACTGGAGCGGCACAAGGACGGAATCACAGGCCACCATGGCGTTGACTGTCATCAGGCTTAGCGAGGGCGGGCAGTCGATCAGGATATAATCGAACCCATAGGCATCCATCTCGGGCTGGCGAAGGGCGTCGTGCAAGAGGTAGCTGCGCCTTTCGTTCGCGACAATTTCCAGATCGGCGGAGGACAAATCAGCGTTGGCGGGGATCATGAACACCCCGACCAGCCCGGTTGGCAGCACAACATCTTGGAGACTGGCACCGTCAACGATCAAGTCGTAGCTTGTCTTCTTCCTTTGCTCTGGCCGAATACCCAAGCCGGTCGACGAGTTTCCCTGGGGGTCAATGTCAACGAGAAGCACTTTCAATCCAAGCTCCGCCAGCCCGGCTGCAAGGTTTATGGCCGTTGTCGTCTTACCCACGCCGCCCTTCTGGTTGGCAAGAGCAAGGATGTGGCAGCCGCTGCGGGTGGTTTTACTTTGCACGTTCGATATTCCTGATCGTCAAGACAGCGGCGTCTGGTTCAGTCTGGCTTTGGTGCGTTTCGCAGTCGAAAGTCCAGAGGTCTTTGGCCGTGGCAACCTCGTCAGCGTATCTTGCACCCTTCGGAAAGATCGCGAGACCACCTTTCCGCAAATGCACCGCGGCGAATGCCAGCAGATCGGTCAGGGGAGCCAGCGCGCGGGCCGACACAACGTCCGCATCAAGACCGGACGACGCTTCGATACGATCATTCAGGACTGTCACGGTCAGACCCAGCGTGCGCCCGGCCTCCCGCAGGAAGGTCGCTTTTCTCGAATCGGCCTCGACAAGAGTGACCTGCATCTGCAGATGCGCATCCTTTGCAAGGATTGCCACGACAAGTCCGGGAAATCCAGCCCCAGACCCCATGTCGACCCAATGCGCAGCCCTTTCTGGGCGCAAATCAAAAAGCTGAACAGAGTCAAGGATATGTCGGTCCCAGAGGTTTGCCAGACTTCCCTTGCTTACAAGATTGATCGCAGGATTCCACCGCGTGACAAGCGCTTCCAAAGCCTGCAACGCTAAAATTGTTTCACGTGAAACATCCCGATCCGGCAAGACCGAATGCCCGGTCATACGGCCCGCCGGTCCGTGGGTCGGCGAAGATGTGCAAGGATCAGGAGCATGGCTGCCGGAGTCATTCCTTCGATCCTCGACGCTTGGAGCATAGTCTCGGGCTGCATGCGCATAAGCTTCGTCTTCATCTCATTCGACAGACCGGAAAGTCGGTCGTAATCAAACCCTGACGGGATCGCCTGATTCTCCTGGCGCTGCAAGTCGGCGACTTCCCGCGCCTGGCGATGGGCATATTGGTCATAGACTGCTTCCGTCTGCAACTGGACCAGATCCTTCGTGGAAAGCCCACTATAGACCGGGAACGCCTTGACGAGAGTCTCAATCTCAGCGCCGGGCAATGCGAGCACTTCAAACGCGCTCCGCTTTCCGCCGTCCCGACTTACAGCGACCCCCGCATCGTTCAGTGCCTTAGGACCCAAGCGCTCACTGTCCAGCAGCTGTCGGCCAGATTCGAGCGTTCCAGCTTTTCTTTCAAACGCTTCCCAGCGCGCGGCGCCGATGCAGCCGATGCTTTTCCCCATTGGCGTAAGTCTCTGATCCGCATTGTCAGCCCGTACAGTCAGCCGAAACTCCGCACGCGAAGTGAACATGCGATACGGTTCAGTGACGCCACGCGAAATGAGGTCGTCGATCATGACACCGACGTAGCTTTCTGCGCGACTGAACTCGGCAGGGCCGCGATCCAGCGCTGCGGCGGCAGAATTCAACCCTGCCACCAGGCCTTGAGCGGCAGCTTCTTCATAGCCCGTCGTCCCATTGATCTGCCCTGCGAAGTAAAGCCCCCGGACAGCCTTGGTTTCCAAAGTCCGCCGCAAGGCCCTTGGGTCGAAGAAGTCATATTCGATAGCATAGCCGGGCTGAAGAATGACCGTTTTCTCCAGACCGGGAATGGTTTGGATGTAGGCGCACTGCACATCTTCGGGCAACGACGTCGAAAGCCCATTCGGATAGACTGTTGGATCGTCCAGCCCCTCAGGCTCGAGGAAAACCTGGTGGCTTGTCTTGTCTGCAAAACGAACGATCTTGTCTTCAATCGATGGGCAGTAACGTGGGCCGAGGCCTTCGATGTGCCCACCATACATAGCTGAAAGAGGGAGGTTATCCCGCACGATCTGGTGTGTCTGTTCGCTCGTATGCGTGATTCCACAAGCGATTTGCCGCGCTTCGGGGAGGGTGTTCAGGAAGGAAAAGAGGGAAGGATCATCATCACCCGGCTGCATTTCCAGCTGTGCCCAGTTGATTGTCCTGCCATCAAGTCGCGGTGGAGTCCCTGTCTTCAGCCTGCCCAGCGGCAGCGCCAGCTCGGCAAGCTGCGCTGCAAGCGCACGCGAAGGCGAGTCGCCCATTCGACCGCCCTGCATTCGCCGGTTTCCAATGTGGATGACCCCATTCAGAAAGGTGCCAGCTGTCAGAACGACCTGAGTGGCAAGGATGTGCTCGCCGGATGCAAGCTCCACCCCGCGAACAGCGCCTGATTCCACCGTTAGCCGGGCAACCTCGCCTTCCATGATGTGCAAGCCGGGCTGCTGCGCCAGGTGGCGCTGCACAGCCTCGCGATACAAGCGGCGGTCGATTTGCGCGCGCGGGCCTTGGACAGCCGGTCCCTTTCGGCGGTTGAGCAGGCGGAACTGGATACCCGCCCGGTCTGCCATCCGTCCCATGACTCCGTCAAGCGCGTCAATCTCGCGCACGAGATGGCCCTTCCCCAGCCCGCCGATCGCTGGATTACAGGACATCGCTCCGATCGCCTCAACGCGGAGCGTGATGAGTGCCGTAGACGCACCCATTCGTGCTGCAGCCGCTGCGGCCTCCGTGCCCGCATGGCCGCCGCCAATCACGATGACATCGTAGTGTTTCACGTGGAACACTCCTCACTTGCCGATACAGAAACTTGCAAAGATCTCGCCCAGCAGGTCATCCACATCCACCCGCCCGACAAGCGCATCAAGCGACCGGACGGCGCGTCGCAAATGCTCGGCCGCCAACTCGACTCGCTGGTTGTCCTTTAGCACTTCCACCCGCGCTTCGGCCAGAGCAGACAAGGCCGCCATTACGGCAAGACGGTGCCGCTCACGCACCAGGGCGCCGGCTGAAGCCACACGGCGCTGCAGGATATCGCTGATGCACGTCAGAAGCTGAGGGACACCAGCACCCGTAAGCCCAGAGACAGCCAACTCCTTTGTCATAGATGTGGTGTCAGATTTCCCGATAACTACTAGATCGTCACCTCTGGGGGGCAAACCTGGCTTTTCATCGCTAACAATCAGGAATAGTCGAAGATCCGCATCCTCAGCCCGAGCGACGGCGCGATCAATACCAGCCTGCTCCAGCACATCCTTGGTTTCCCGCAACCCGGCCGTATCGAGAAAGGTCACCGGCAAACCGCCAATCTCCATCCGAACTTCGATCACGTCACGAGTCGTGCCCGCAATGGAGGAGGTAATCGCAGCCTCACGCCCTGCCAGCCGGTTCAAGAGTGTCGACTTTCCAGCATTCGGGGCACCAACTATCGCCACTTCAAATCCGTCGCGTATGCGTTCCGCAGCGGTCACCCCGTCGGCTTCACGCCCCAGGTCGGCCATCAGCCTGTCCAGCAGCCCGAGCACTTCAGGCCCCACATCCACAGGCACATCTTCGTCGGCGAAGTCGATTGTCGCTTCAAGCAGCGCCGCTGCACGGATCAGGTCTTGCCGCCACCGATCGACCCGGACACCGACAGCGCCAGAAAGCACGCGCACTGCCTGACGCCGCTGAGCCTCGGTCTCGGCATCGATCAGATCGGCAAGGCCTTCGACCTGGGTGAGGTCCAGAACACCGTTATCCATCGCGCGGCGGGTGAATTCCCCCGGTTCTGCAAGACGAAGGCCGGGTTGGTCCGCCAGAGCGCGCAGCACAGCCCCAACGACAGCAACCCCACCGTGCAGATGCAGTTCGACAACCGACTCGCCAGTGAAGCTGGCGCCGCTGGCAAAGGTCAGGACAAGCGCTTCATCCAGAAGCTCACCGTTCCAGTGCAGGCGCCGCAGACTGGCCACACGCGGCTCTGGCAGACGGGCGCACAAGGCGATCGCGGCGGGGAAGGCGCCCGGGCCAGAAATCCGGACCACGGCAAGTCCGGCACGACCCCGCGCCGTGGCGGTGGCATAGATCGTGTCCATCGCCGCCTCTGGGTCAGGTGTTCATCGAATCGAAGAAGTCCGCGTTCGACTTGGTCTGCTTCAATTTGCCGATCAGGAACTCGATGGCATCGGTGGTGCCCATCGGGTTCAGGATGCGGCGCAGGACGTAGGTCTTCTGCAGATCGGTCTTGTCGACGAGCAGGTCCTCTTTCCGGGTGCCGGACTTCAGGATGTCCATCGCCGGGAAAACGCGCTTGTCGGCGACCTTGCGGTCCAGCACGATTTCGGAGTTACCGGTGCCCTTGAACTCTTCGAAGATCACTTCGTCCATCCGGCTGCCGGTGTCGATCAGCGCGGTGGCGATGATGGTCAGCGACCCGCCTTCCTCGATGTTCCGGGCGGCTCCGAAAAAGCGCTTTGGGCGCTGCAGGGCGTTCGCGTCCACACCGCCGGTCAGCACCTTGCCCGACGACGGGACCACGGTGTTGAACGCGCGGCCCAGACGCGTGATGCTGTCCAGCAGGATCACCACGTCGCGTTTGTGTTCAACCAGGCGCTTGGCCTTCTCGATCACCATCTCGGCCACAGCCACGTGCCGCGTCGCGGGTTCGTCGAAGGTGGAGGCGACAACCTCCCCCTTCACCGTGCGCTGCATGTCGGTGACTTCTTCTGGCCGTTCGTCGATCAAAAGGACGATCAGATAGCACTCCGGGTGGTTCTGCGCGATGGAGTTGGCGATGTTCTGCAACAGCACCGTCTTGCCCGTCCGCGGTGGCGCCACGATCAGCCCGCGCTGGCCTTTGCCAAGCGGTGCCACAAGGTCGATGATGCGGGCGGAGCGGTCCTTGATCGTCGGATCCTCGACTTCCATCTTGAACCGCTCATCCGGGTAAAGCGGCGTCAGGTTGTCGAAGTGGACCTTGTGCTTGGCTTTTTCCGGGTCATCGAAGTTGATCCGCGTGACCTTGGTCATGCAGAAATAACGCTCGTTCTCCTTCGGGGCCTGCATCAGGCCTTCGATCGTGTCGCCGGTTCGCAGGCTGAACTGCCGAAGGATATCGGGCGAGACGTAGATGTCATCGGGCCCTGGCAGATAGTTGGCAGAAGGGCTGCGCAAGAACCCGAACCCGTCCTGCAGGACCTCAAGCACACCATCCCCGCCGATCTCCCAGCCCTCTTCGGCATGTTCCTTCAGCAGCGAGAACATCATCTCGCCCTTGCGCATGGAGGGGGCGTTCTCGATCTCCCATTCCTCGGCCATGGCCAGAAGGTCGGCCGGAGTCTTGGACTTGAGGTCGGCGAGGTTCAGTCGTTCAACGGTCATCGAGGATCCTTGGGGGAAATACCTAGGGCGGATCGGCCCGTTCGGGGCGGATCATCGCAGTGCTGGAACGGGAAGCGCATGGGCCGGACGGCTTTGCTGGATGCCAATTACACCGGCAGGCAAGCCTGAGTCAATCACCCTGCGGCACCCTGCGGCGCCCTGCTGCCCAACAGGGCTACCATTTCACAATCACTGCAAAGACGATGAGGAGCAGCAGAACTGTCGGCACTTCATTCATGATCCGATAATGCCGGCCACTCTTCTGGTTTGTCCCATCGGCGAATTCTTTTCGCCGCACGGCCAGCCAGCCGTGGAACCACGTCATCCCCAGCACGGAGCCTGCCTTCACCCAAGGCCACCAGGCTGACCAGTCCACTATGCCCGGTGTGAAGACCAGCGCCAGACCGAAGACCCAGGTTGCAACCAGCGACGGGTTCATGATCCCACGCAACAGCCTCCGCTCCATCGTCTGGAACATCTTGTCGGTGCGACTGCCAGCTTGCACCTGCTCGGCGTGGTAGACGTAGAGCCGTGGGAGATAAAAGATCCCCGCCATCCAGGTGATGATCGAAATCACATGAAGCGACTTCGTCACGAGGTACCAGTCTGCAAGCCAGCCCGCGATCATTTCCACATCTCTAAGTTCCCAAGCTGCTCTGCCTTCTTTCTATAAAGAAGATTTGAAAGAGGAAATGATGATGATGTAGGGCCTGTGCAGAAGGGGATGCAGGAAGGCATCCCCCGACCTGTCCACAGTCGCCTGGATGGGGATAAGCCAGGGATAGATCTGAAAAGACTTTGATGAAACACATTTAGTACATAAATATCAAATGGTTACGCTGGAGAAAACACCGGATAGAATGGATGGCACCCAAGCCGTTCATTCGGGATAGCCCGCTTGTCCCAAAGAGCGTGACAAGTCGGTGCACAGCGGGATATCTCTGCCCGGATTGGGCTGGCGCTGGGTGAAACTCGGACCACGCGCCGTTAGGGCCCTGCTCGCCCAATTCCTCCAGCGGAACAAACCGCGGTTATGCACAGGCTTTGCGATGGCGCTTATTCTTGCCTCGACCTCCACGACACGGCTGCAGATCCTGCGGGCGGCAGGCCTGGAAGTTGACGCCGTTGCCGCCCGGGTCGATGAAGCCTCGGTCCGCGATGCGCTGGTGGCCGAAGTGGCAAGGCCCCGTGACATTGCTGACATGCTGGCCGAGATGAAGGCCCGGAAGGTGGCCGAGCGCAGGCCGGGCGACGTGGTGCTGGGCTGTGACCAGATCCTTGCTCTGGACGCAGAGGTTTTCGCCAAGCCTGCCACTGTGGATGACGCACGCACCCAACTGCGACACCTGCGCGGCAAGACACACCGCTTGCACTCGGCTTTGGTGGCCTATGAGAACGCCGAACCCGTCTGGCGTTACGTCGGGGAGGCCCGCATGACGATGCACCAGTTCTCCGACGCTTATCTTGATGCCTACCTTGAGCGGAACTGGGACAGCGTCCGCCACTCGGTCGGTGGCTACAAGATCGAGGAAGAGGGCGTTCGGCTGTTCTCCGCCGTCATTGGCGACCATTTCACCATTCTTGGCCTGCCGCTTCTGCCCCTGTTGGCTTGGATGGGAACTCGGGGCATGATCGACAGATGATCGACCATCCCCGCATCCCGCTTGCCGGTGTCATTGGCCACCCCATTGCCCACAGCCGTAGCCCGGCGCTGCATGGCTACTGGCTCCGCCGCTACGGCATCAAAGGTCACTACATCCCCATCGACATCGCCCCAAACGAGCTGCCCGAGCTGATCCGCACCCTGCCGCGTCTGGGTTTTGTCGGCCTGAACGTGACGATCCCGCATAAGGAGGCGATCCTGCAGATTGCGGACATCGTCACCGACCGGGCGGCGCTGATCGGTGCGGCAAATACGCTGATCTTCCGCAAGGACGGCAAGATCCACGCCGACAACACGGATGGATCGGGCTTCATTGCCAACCTTCGCCAGAACGCGCCGCACTGGGCACCCTCCGCTGGTCCGGCCGTGGTCCTGGGGGCCGGAGGGGCGGCACGGGCCGTCGTCGCCGCGCTGATCGAGGTCGGGGTGCCGGAGATCCGCCTTGCCAACCGCACCCGACCAAGGGCCGATGCCCTGCGGTCCGACTTCGGGGCAAAGATTCACGTGCACGAGTGGGTGCAGGCAGGAAATCTCCTTGAAGAAGCGGCGACCGTGGTCAACACCACCTCGCTTGGCATGACCGGCAAACCGGATTTTCGCGTGCCGCTGGACCGGCTGAACCCCAGGGCGCTGGTCACCGATCTGGTCTATACCCCGCTGAAAACCCAGTTCCTGATCGAAGCCGAGGCTGCAGGCTGCACGGTCGTCGATGGCCTTGGCATGCTTCTCCACCAGGCCGCCCCCGGCTTTGAACGCTGGTTCGGCACGCGGCCAGAAGTGGATGAGGCGACCCGCAAGGCCGTGCTTCAGGCATGACCTTCCGACTTGGCCTGACGGGCTCCATCGGCATGGGGAAATCGACCACAGCGGCAATGTTTGCCGAGGAGGGGCTTCCCGTCTGGGACGCAGACGCCGCGGTGCACAGCCTTTATGCCGCCGGGCAACCCGCTGCGATTGCCCTCGCGCAGCTTTTCCCCACCGCTATGAACGCCGACGGCAGCGTGAACCGCGCCCAGCTGCGGGGCATTGTCGCCGCTGACCCCGCAGCCCTGGACCAACTCAACGCCGCCGTGCACCCCCTTGTGGCACAGGACCGGGCTGCATTTCTCGCCAACAACACGGCTGCGGCCATCGTCCTCCTCGACATACCCCTTCTTTACGAATCCGGCATTGAGCAAGACTGTGATGCCGTCGCAGTCGTCTCCGCCCCCGCCGACATCCAGCGCGAGCGTGTACTCGCGCGTGGCATGACCGGGGCAGAGCTTGCCGCCATCCTCTCACGCCAATTGCCCGACGCTGACAAGCGCGCCCGGGCAGAGTACGTCATCCCGACGACCAGTCTTGCCAGCGCCCGTGCGGCGGTAAAGGATGTGCTGGCCGACATTCGCCGCCGGATTGCCCAAGATGCGTGAAATCGTTCTCGACACTGAAACCACCGGCTTTGAACCGTCAGAAGGTCACCGCATCGTCGAGATCGGCGCGGTAGAGCTGATGAACCATTTGCCGACGGGCCGGACTTACCACCAATACATCAATCCTGAACGCCAGATGCCGAAAGAGGCGTTCGAGGTGCATGGCCTGGGCGATGAATTCCTGCGCGACAAGCCGGTTTTTGCCAAGATTGGCCGCGCTTTCCTCGATTTCATCGGCGAAGCGCAACTGGTCATCCACAACGCCGCCTTCGACATGAAGTTCCTGAACTGGGAGCTTGAGCGTGCGGGCCTTCCCGGCCTTCCCGCCGCCCGCGCGACCGACACCCTGATGATCGCGCGCAGCCGGTTTCCAGGTTCTCCCGCCTCGCTGGACGCGCTTTGCCGACGGTTCGGTGTAGACAACTCGATGCGTGAAAAGCACGGGGCGCTTCTGGACAGCGAAATCCTGGCCGAAGTGTATCTGGAGCTCGTCGGTGGTCGTCAGCCAGACCTGATTTTGGGCGGCACTGCGGCCAGCCCCCGCCCCATGGGGCAGGCAGAGACCATCTGGCGCCCGCAGCCGCGCCCCAATTCGTTGCCGCCACGCATGACGGCAGACGAAGCTGCCGCACATAAGGCGATGGTCGCAAAGCTGGGCGATGCGGCCATCTGGCTGAAGCGGGCCTGAAGCCTTAGTTCAGATTTTCCGCCGGCGTTGGTGCTGGGGTCTGGGCCCGACGCGCCAACTCCTGGCGATACAGCGCCATGAAATCCACCTGATCCACGTTAAGCGGCGGGAAGCCACCGTCGCGCGTCACGTCCGAGATGATGCGGCGCACATAGGGGAACAACAGTCTGGGGCATTCGATCAGCAGGAAGGGATGCAGTTGGTCATCCGCCACGCCTTCGATGTGAAAGGTTCCGCCGTACTCCAGCTCAAGCAGGAACAGCGTCTCGCCGCCCACCTTGTTGCGCGAGGTGACTTTGAATTTGGTGATCACGTCATACTGGAACGCAACCGAGCGCTTGCGCGCGTCCAGGCTGACAGCCACTTGAATGTCAGGCTGAACCTCGGCGCTGCTCAGCCCCTTCTGCACAAGCAGGTTCTCAAACGACAGGTCACGGACGTACTGCGCCAGGACTTGCATCCGAATCTGCGGCGGCGTCGCGGCAGCGGCAGCCCCGTTCCCCGCTGGGGTTTCTTCGGCCATCAAACGCACTCCTTCACGATTTTGCCGCGTCTCTAGCAGGTCGGTCCTGAACGCTCAATGCCGCGTCCACTTGGACGGTGAATCGTCGGCGCGCGGGTTGGGTCCGGGTTCTGCTTCCTGCCATTCGCCCTCGATGATGTCCAAGCGCGCGGCAGGGGCCGGAGTTTGCGGCATTTTTGCCCGCAGCTTCCGGCCGATTGCCTGGATGATCAACGTGCGTACCGGGGGAATCAGCAACAGGATGCCAAAGAAATCCGTCAGGAAACCCGGCAGCAGCAACAGAACGCCGGCCATCACCAGCATCACCCGGTGTGCCAGCGGCGACAGTGGATCCCGCAGCTCCTGCATGTCCCGGCTTAACGAGATCGCGCCTTGTGTCGCGATGCCCTTCAGCACCACGAGGCCCAATGCGGCCGACACCAGCACCCAGGCCAGCGTTGGCCAAAGCCCTATCGCACCGCCCAGCTGAACAAAAAGCCCGATCTCGATCAGCGGCACTGCCAATATGGCCAGAAAAACCCACATATCCATATCCCTTGGGGTTTCCACCAGCGCACTGGTAGACTTCGTAAGCCCCTCACCCTACATAAGGGCAAACCGGGCGCAAGCCCATCGGAACGTCAAGCCTTCAGAGGTCTTCAATGAACGGTATGATCCAACTCCTGGTCCTTGCCGGGATCGCGATCTTTCTCATCCTGAAACTGCGGTCCGTCCTCGGCACCCGAGACGGTTTTGAAAAGCCGCCGATTCCACTGGAAGAGGTACGCCCCCGCATCCGCCGCGATTTCGAGGTGATCGAAGGTGGGGCTGACCGTGACATCACCGACCACACTCCCGAAGGCTCGGATGCCGCGCGTGCGCTCCTGGCGATGAAGCAGATCGAGCCGTCATTTGCCGTCACGCCTTTCCTCGAAGGCGCGCGCGGCGCTTATGAGATGATCCTGATGGCCTTCGAACGTGGTGACATCGACTCGATCCGGCCGTTCTTGTCCGACGATGTCGAGGCCAGCTTCGGCGAAGCCATTGCCGCGCGGGAAAATGACGGGCTGACCGTCGAGGCCGCCTTCGTCGGAATGAAGGAACTGGCCTTCCAGGACGCAACCTTCAACACCGAAACCAAGATGGCCGAAATCTCGGTCCGCTTCGTTGGTGAGCAGACCTATGTCGTGCGCAACAAGGCCGGCGAGATCGTCGAAGGCAGCCCGCGCGAGATCAAGCGCCAGCGTGACATCTGGACGTTTGCGCGCCAGATGGGCAGCGATGATCCGAACTGGCAACTTGTGGCGACCGGCGACTGACGCCTTGCGATGGGCGGGAAACTTCGCATCCTTGGCGTCATTGTGGCCCTGATGGCCACTACCCCCGCCTCCGCACAGATGCTCGACTTCGAGGCGCTGGATGACTGGCGTGAGGACGCCCATGCCGACGCGCTTGCGACATTCCTGCGCACCTGCGATCTGATCGACGCTCCGGACTGGCGCCCGATCTGTGCCGTTGCTGCCGACGTGCCGCAAGACGATGTTTCCGCCCGCAGCTTTTTCGAACTGTTCTTCAAGCCCGTGATCGTTGGCGAACCCCCCGCCCTCTTTACCGGCTACTTCGAGCCAGAGCTTGAAGGTTCCCTCTTTCGCACGGGCCGGTTCCAGTATCCGCTCTACCGCCGCCCACCCGAGCTGCAGAATGGAATGGTCTTCCACAGCCGCGCCGCCATCGACAATGGAGCTTTGGCCGGCCGCGGGCTTGAGATCGCCTGGCTTGACGATCCGATCGACCTCTACTTCCTGCAAGTCCAGGGCTCCGGTCGTATCCGGCTGACTGATGGCAGCGTCATGCGGCTGGGCTATGCCGCCGCGAATGGCCATGCGTATCGCTCTATCGGGCAGGAAATGGTCCGCCGTGGCAGCCATACCATGGACCAGGTCTCAGCCCAGGAAATCGCCGCTTATGTCCGTCGCAACCCCGGCCCAGGGCGAGAGCTTCTGCACACCAACCCCTCCTACGTCTTCTTCCGCAAGATCGCCACGCTTGCAGCCGAAGACGGCCCTATCGGCGCGATGGGTCGGTCCATCACCACGATGCGCTCTGTCGCCATCGATCCGAAGTTCACCCCCCTCGGCGCCCCGGTCTGGATCGAGAAGGACGGCCCTGGCCCGATCCGCCGGCTGATGGTCGCGCAGGACACCGGCGGTGCGATCAAGGGGATGCAACGGGCCGACATCTTCTACGGCACCGGCGCGGGGGCGGGTGATGCCGCCGGCACGGTCAAGGACGGCGGACGGATGGTCCTGCTGCTCCCCATCGACCGGGCCTACGCCATGCTGGAAGGCGGCTGATCCCGATGCGCCGCCGCCGCACCCTCCACCCGGACGAGGAAGAGCTTTGGCGCAGCGTTGCGCGGACCGCACGGCCCCTGCACGAACACCCGATGTTCCGCACCCCCGCCGCGCCCGCCCCCACCCCCGTCGCCGAGCCGCCACTCCTGACTCACACCCGTCCCCGCCTGTCGCCCTTTGCGCTGGGAGAAAAGTCCCGAAAACCCGAGCGGAACCAGCTCGCGCCCACAGTGTCCGAAGCGATGGGCGCAGCACCTTTGCAGATGGATGCCAAGACCCACGGCAGGATGACACGCGGCAAACTTGCCCCTGAAGCCCGGATCGACCTGCACGGCCTTACCTTGGCCGAGGCCCACCCCGAACTCGTCCGTTTCATCCTCAACGCCCAAGGCGCGGGCCTGCGGCTGGTCCTCGTCATCACCGGCAAAGGCAAGCGTCGCGAAGACCATGGCCCGATACCCCAGCGGATGGGCGCGTTGCGCCATCAGGTGCCGCAATGGTTGCGCCAGAGCCCGCTTGGCCCGGCCGTGCTGCAGATTACGGAAGCGCACCTGAAACACGGCGGCTCCGGCGCCTATTACGTTTACCTGCGCCGCCGCTAGCCGCGGGAAGTTGCCGTTCCGAGCCAGTTGCGCAACGTAAGACATGAACCACCAATAAAGGCTCAGCATGACCCTGTCCGGAAAACTCGCCCTCGTCACTGGTGGCAATCGCGGCATCGGCCTTGCCGCTGTATGCGCCCTCGCAGGCGCCGGAGCCATGGTTCACTTCACCGCCCGCAGCGCCGCCAACATCGAAGCCGCAATCAAGGGGCTTGTCGGCGCTTCGGCAATCGGCCACGTGGCCGACATGACCGACCGCAAAGCCATGTCCGACCTGATGGCCCAACCCTTTGACATCCTCGTCAACAATGCTGGCATCATCGACCCGATCGGACGCATCTTGGACGTAAGCGCCGACGACTGGGCGCGCAACATCGCCACCAACCTCACTGCCGCCTTCACCGCCACCCAGCTGGCGCTTCGGCTCATGGTTGCCCAAGGCGGCGGCACGATCATCAACATCTCTTCCGGCGCAGCCCACCGCCCGCAAGAGGGATGGAGCGCTTACTGTGCCGGCAAGGCCGGGCTTGCCATGCTGACTCGGTCTGTCCACCTGGAGTACAGCGCCCAGGGCATCCGTGTCTTCGGTTTTGCCCCTGGGGTCGTCGATACAGACATGCAAGGCACGATCCGCGCCAGCGGCATCAACCCCGTTTCAAGGATCCCGCGTGAAGACCTTGCTCCCGCCGACCAGCCGGGCAATGCCATCGCCTGGCTCTGCACCCCGGCCGCCGATGCGCTGGCGGGCCAAGAACTGGATATCCGTTCCCCGGACTTGCGCGCCGCTGCGGGTCTTCCGCCCTTGGCCTGACCGGCAAGGCCCGCTAACATGTCAGCGAAACCGACAAGGACGACAGCATGAAACTCCTCCGCTACGGGCCGCAGGGCCAGGAAAAGCCCGGCATTATCGACGGCAAAGGCCAGATTCGCGATCTTTCGGCCCATGTGCCGGACCTTGGCGGCGCGGTCCTGACCGACCTGTCCCGCCTTGAAGGCATTGATCTGGACAGCCTTCCGCTCGTCTCAGGCACGCCGCGCATCGGCCCGTGTGTCACGGGCACTGGCAAATTCATCTGCATCGGCCTCAACTACTCCGACCACGCCGCAGAAACCGGTGCCAAAGTCCCGCCCGAGCCGATCATCTTCATGAAGGCCACTTCGGCGATCTGTGGCCCGGATGATCCGATCTTGATCCCCCGCACCAGCGAAAAGACCGACTGGGAGGTGGAGCTTGGCGTCGTCATCGGCAAACCCGCGAAATACGTCACCGAGGGCGAGGCCCTGAACCATGTTGCCGGCTACTGCGTCATCAACGACGTGTCGGAACGCGCCTTCCAGACCGAACGTTCCGGCCAGTGGACCAAGGGCAAATCCTGCGACAACTTCGGTCAGACCGGCCCCTGGCTTGTCACGCCCGATGAGGTGCCGGATCCGCAAAACCTTGCGATGTGGCTCAAGGTGAACGGCCAGACCATGCAGAACGGGTCCACCCGCACCATGGTCTACGGGGTCGCACACATCATCTCCTACCTCAGCCAGTTCTTCACTCTGCACCCCGGCGACATCATCTCGACAGGCACCCCGCCCGGTGTCGGCATGGGAATGAAGCCCCCGCGCTACCTTGTCGCCGGCGACAGGGTAGCGCTTGGGATCGAAGGCCTCGGCACCCAAAGCCAGGTCTGCGAACAAGACTGACCCAGCGAGATTAACCATTCTTCAACCATGTCCCGGCAGTATCGGGGCATGGGCCGCTCGTTCAACGAACCTTTCCTGCCGCTTGCTCCCTTGCCGGGGGATGAGGATGAAGCCACGCCTGTCGCCTTGCCGGACCGGCTTCCCTCCTACATCGCCGATCACCGCCAGCGCCTGCGTGACAGGTTCACCCAGGCTGGCGGCACGGCGCTGCCGGACTATGAACTGCTCGAACTTGTGCTTTTCCGCGCCATCCCCCGGCAGGATGTGAAGCCGCTGGCCCGGCTTCTTCTGGATACGTTCGGCGATTTCAACCGCGTCGTCTCTGCCTCACCCGCCCGGCTGCAGATGGTCAAGGGCACCGGTCCCGCCGTGGTGCTTGAACTGAAGCTGGTCGAAGCCGCCGCCCAGCGGCTGATGCGCGCGCGGGTGATGCACCAGCCATTGCTGTCCAGTTGGGACGCGCTGTTGGACTATTGCCACACCACCATGGCGCACCGTGAAACCGAACAGTTCCGTGCGCTGTTTCTTGACCGCAAGAACGTGCTGATCGCGGATGAGGAACAGGCCAAGGGCACCGTTGACCATGTCCCCGTCTACCCGCGGGAGATCGTGAAACGCGCACTTGAACTGAACGCCAGCGCCTTGATACTGGTCCACAACCACCCCTCAGGCGATCCCACCCCGTCCGAAGCTGACCTGTCGATGACCCGTCAGGTCCGCGAAGCCTGCGAGGCGCTGGGCCTGACACTGCATGACCATCTGATCATCGGCAAGTCGCGTGAACTCAGCTTTCGCGCGCAGGGATATCTATAGCGGGTCCACCGGTTCTGGCGTCGGGGTGAAATCCGGCACCAGCCAAAGCTCCACCCGCCGGTTCAGCTGTCGGCCAATGGCAGTTTCGTCACAGGCCATCGGCAGCGCCTCGCCAAAGCCCTCCACCACGGGCAGCGCTTCGGCTGGAAGGTCAGGAGCAATGGCCGCAAGTTCTTGCGCCACCTTCTCTGCCCGCCCGACCGACAGCGCAAGGTTCGCCGCCGCATCACCGGACCCATCCGAAAATCCGGCCAGAACCATGCGCTCATTCCGGAATTGCCCCGAGGCGATGAGCTGCGCCAGATCGGCCAGGTTGTCGAGCGACTGAGCGTCCAGCGTGGAAGACCCATCCTCGAACCGGAATGTCAGCGAAAGCCGGTCCGCCCCGTCCATCACGTTCACCAGGCGCTTCAGGTCCGCCAGCGTAATGTCGTCGCCCGCCCCCTGAATCGCGTTGATCAGGCGCAGCCCGTCCGCTGTCATCGGCTGACGCGTGGCTGACCGGTCGACATAGCCCCCCGCCGCAACCACAGCCTGCGCGGCCGGCGTGCGCAGGAAGTCCAGGAACTCCCGCGTGAGCAGCGGCAACCGGCGCTGGGGCGTCAGCAGCACCACCGGCAGCGCCAGCGGATAATCCTCTGCCTTCACGGCCAGCGGGCTGGGCAGCAGCGGAAATCCACAACTGTCGGTCAAGGGAATGCGCCGCGCCGGTTGCACCGTGGCCCGCCCGGTGATCGCAATCGCCCACGGATCACGCGCCACGGCATCGGCAAGGCTGACCTGATCACCGTGGAGCACCGTAGCCGCGATCGGCGCGCCCAGCCGGTCAGTCAGCGCGCGCTGCATATCCGTCTCGGGCCGCAGCGCATGCAGGACAATCGGCATGTCCGGCCCGCCAATGTCGGACCAGTTGCTGACCTCCCCCGCCAGCACCCTGACAAGGCTCACCGTCGAGATTTCCGGCGTCGGATTGTCCGGGGCGACGATCGCCACCAGCGCATCCATCGCAAGCCCATGGCTGCCAAGGCCAGCCTCATCCTGAAAGCTCAGCTTCAGATCGGCGCTGCCATCGCCCACCGCCACACTCGCCGCGTCTGGTTCCATCGGCGCAAAACTGATGACCGCCAGTTCCTTCCCGCTTTCCGGCTCAAGGATCACCGCGCCGTACCCGTCACCCTCCACGGGCTGGTAGACCAGCCCCCGACGCTCGGCAAAGACGCGGAACAGTGGCGGCAGCAGTGCCAGTCCCGGCCCCTCCGCGCCCACGAGACGAATCACGGCCCGCGGCGCGGCAAGGTCGGGGCAGGCGGGGCCTTCGCAAATCACGCCCTGCCCATCCACCGTCAGCATCCCGTATGACGTCTCGATCCGGTAGAACTCTCCGTCATAGCCTTGCAGCGAGCCGGTCAGCACAATGCCACCTTCCCGCGCCACAAGGCTGACGTCCTGCGCCAGGGCGGGACCAAAACACATGATTGCAGCACAAAGTGCCGCGCCCCCCACCTTCACGCCAACCCCTGCCTTCGGCCTTATTCAGGAGAGGCGAGTGTCATGTCGCGGAGAAGATTCTTCAACACCAGAATGTCGCCCGAAGTGCCACATAGCGGCACGGAGACCGAAAGCTGCGTCACCGTCACCTTGCCCCCGCGCGCAAGCAGCGTTTCCATCGGGATGGTCCGTCCGCACGTTTCGGGGGTGATCTTGACTTCAACAGTCAGGTCGGTTGCGGCAATGTCCGCGCCCGGAAAGCTGTAGACCTGTGCGGCCAAAGGCTGCGTCACCTTCGCACTGCCCAGCGTTGCCATGCGAAGCGACTGCGCTTCAAGGCCCGGACTGCCGACATAGACCTGGCCGCCTTCATCCGCCCGCAGGTCAAACGGGTGGCCCATCTGCACCGCAAAGCGCACAATATCGGCCGCTTCGGGCACCAGAACGCTCGCAAGGGCAATCTGCGCGCTGTTGAAATAGGCCGCAACCATGGCGTCAGCCTGCAACGCTGGCATCTGCAGACGCAGTTTGCCCTCCGGCCCGGTCTTCGCTGTAAACGACAGACCAGCGTGCCGGATCACCACACGCTCGGCCCTGTTGCACGGCGCCGAAAGGGAAAGTTCGATCATTGCCGAGGGGGCCGCAACCAACGATAGCGTCGGGACGCAGCGGTCAGCCTCCAGGCCTTCCGCAGTCGCAGCAACGGGCGTTATTCCCTGCAGGGCCGGAAGGTCGGAATCCGCCGCTCTCTGGGACAGCCCCGAGACGACGACAGCCGCATCGACGCTCATGCTTGTTTCGGAGATCTTGCCGTGCGGAGTCCGCAAGGTCTCGACCACCTGGCCTGCGGCAACCGCAACAGCCAGTACCGCAACAACCCGAACGAACCGCTTACGGCTGATCATACCACCCCACCCCGAATCACATGAGAAAGGATTAACGGTCAATCCCGGCAGAGAATGGGCCGATTGGCGAAAAGAATCCCGTTTATGCCACGAATTTGACACAACTTGCCCGGCCCTGGCGGCCGGGCAGAAGGGTCAGACCAGACGGCCGTGGCAATGCTTGAACTTTTCTCCGGATCCGCAGGGGCAGGCGTCGTTCCGGCCCGGATTTCCCCAGGTTTCAGGGTTCGCCGGATCGAAGCCGGCAAGTGCCGGGGCCCGCTCCAGCACCGGCGCATCGGTCGAAGCGGCTGCCGCTGGGGCGGCTGCTTCGGCAGGGGCTGCCTGTTCCGTAGCCTGGATGCCGACAGGTTGCTGTGCCGCAAGCATCTGGCGCATCATCGCCTCCTGCTCGTCCTTGCTGACCGGTCGGATCCGTCCAAGCTGCTGTGTCACCTGTTCGCGAAGCGAGTTCAGCAGCGTCTCGAACAACTGGAACGCCTCAGTCTTGTATTCGTTAAGCGGGTCGCGCTGGGCATAGCCACGGAAGCTGACGACGGACCGCAGATGCTCCAGCCGCAGAAGATGCTCTCGCCACTTGCCGTCGATGGCCTGCAGTAGCACTTGCTTTTCGATGTTCTGCATGGTGGCGGGACCGAAAGCCGCGGCCTTCTCTTCCATCATCTTGTCTGACGCTTCGACCACACGCTCCAGCAACGCTGCCTGATCCACGCCTTCTTCTGCCGCCCAGGCAGCAATCGGCAGGTCGAGGCTCAGCATCTCGCGGCACGCGGCAGTAAGACCTTCGACGTCCCACTGATCCGGGTATGATTTCGGCGGCATGTTCAGATCGACAAGATCCTCAACAAGCTGATGCCGCATATCGGTCGCGATGTCCGATACCCGCTCTGCCATCATGATTTCCATCCGCTGGCCAAAGATGGCCTTGCGTTGGTCGTTCATGACGTCGTCGAATTTCAGCAACTGCTTGCGGATGTCGAAGTTGCGGCCTTCGACCTTGGCCTGCGCCTTCTCCAGGCTCTTGTTGACCCAAGGGTGAACGATCGCCTCGCCTTCCTGCATGCCCAGCGTCGAAAGGATCTTGTCCAGCCGCTCCGAGCCGAAGATGCGCATCAGGTCGTCTTCAAGGCTGAGGAAGAAGGACGACCGTCCGGGATCGCCCTGACGACCGGACCGGCCTCGCAACTGGTTGTCAATCCGGCGGCTTTCGTGCCTTTCGGTGGCAAGGACAAAGAGACCCCCGGCAGCCTTCACGGCCTCTTCCTCGCCCGTGTGCTCGGATTCGATGCGGGTCCGGATGGCAACATGGTCACCCTCTGGCTCGGCTGCGATGGCCTCAAGCACCTTGAACTCGACGTTGCCGCCCAGTTTGATGTCCGTACCGCGCCCCGCCATGTTGGTGGCGATGGTAACGGCGCCCAGCTTGCCGGCATCGGCAACGATCTTCGCCTCCTGCTCGTGCTGACGCGCATTCAAGACGTTGTGGGTGATGCCAGCCTCTTTCAACATCGCTGAAAGCTGTTCCGACTTCTCGATGGAAGTGGTGCCAACAAGGATCGGCTGACCCTTGGCGTTGGCTTCCTTGATCGACTTCAGGATGCCTTCGTTCTTTTCACGCGCAGTGCGGTAAACCTGGTCATGCTCGTCGACGCGAGCGACCGGCCGATTGGTCGGAACTTCGACCACGCCCAGCCCGTAGATCTGGCCAAACTCTTCGGCCTCGGTCGAGGCAGTGCCGGTCATCCCGCCCAGCTTTTCGTAAAGCCGGAAGTAGTTCTGGAAGGTGACGCTGGCATAAGTCACGTTCTCGGGCTTGATCGCCACGCCTTCCTTCGCCTCGATCGCCTGATGCAGGCCATCGGACAAACGGCGGCCCTTCATCATGCGGCCGGTGAATTCGTCGATCAGCATCACCTCGCCATCGCGGACGATGTATTGCTGGTCCTTGTGGAACAGCTTGTGCGCCCGCAGAGCCTGGTTGACGTGGTGGACAATGGTCGTGCTTTCCGCCGCATACAGGCTTTGCCCTTCGGGCAGGATGCCGGCAGTCCGCAGCAGGTTCTCGATCTCTTCGTTCCCCTCTTCCGTGAAGGTCACGTTGCGGGCTTTTTCGTCCAGCTTGTAATGGTCCGGCTGCAGGCTGGGGATCACCACATCCACGGCCTGATACAGCGTGCTGCGGTCCTGACTCGGGCCCGAGATGATCAGCGGCGTCCGCGCCTCGTCGATCAGGATGCTGTCCACCTCATCGACGATGGCATAGAAGTGCCCGCGCTGCGCCATGTCATCCAGCGAGGACTTCATGTTGTCGCGGAGATAGTCGAATCCAAGCTCGTTGTTCGTCGCATAGGTGATGTCGGCGCGATAGGCCTCGCGCTTTTCGTCATCCGGTTGATGGGCATAGACAACGCCTGTCGTCATGCCCAGCTGACCATAGACCTTGCCCATCCATTCCGAGTCGCGCTTGGCCAGATAGTCGTTCACCGTCACGACATGCACGCCCTTGCCGGTCAGCGCATTCAGATAGGCGGCGAAGGTCGCGACAAGCGTCTTGCCCTCGCCCGTCTTCATTTCGCTGATGTTGCCCTGGTGCAGGAAGATCCCGCCCATCAGCTGCACATCGAAGGCCCGCAGCCCAAGCGCCCGCTTCGCCGCTTCCCGGCAGTTCGCGAAAGCCTCTGGCAACACGGCCTCCAGGCTTTCGCCACCCTCCTGCACCCGCTTCTGCAGCGCGTGAGTCCGGGCGATGATCTCTTCATCCGTCAGCTTCTGGAACTCCGGCTCCAGCGCGTTGATCTGCGCCACCAGCGGACGGACGGATTTCACCTTGCGGTCGTTCGGGGTGCCAAACACCTTCCGCCCGAGTGCACCAATTCCCAGCATGTTTACTCCGTGGGGCGACGTTCCTGACAGCATCGTGTGGCTCTCGGACTTGCCCGCCCTTATCGCCTTCCTTAGAAGAGCCAGATAGAAGGCCGGACGGCCCCGTTGCACGCGACTGTCGCGATGTAAGGGGTAGGCCCGGCATAGTCAACGTGGCAGGCCCATGCCGCCCGATCAGGAGACGGTGAAATGATGAAACGTTCGCGGGCTCTCACCGCGCTGGCCCTCATGGCCGCGCTGTCCGCCCCGGCCTTTGCCGAAGGTGAAACCGCCGATACCGTGGTCGCCACCGTCAACGGCGTGACGATCACCCTGGGCCAGATGATCGCCCTGCGCGAAACCTTGCCGGAACAATACCAGTCGCTGCCAGACGACGTGCTATTCAAGGGGATCTACGAACAACTGGTCCAGCAGGAACTTCTCCGCCAATCGGTCAGCGACCTGTCGCCCCGCCACACTGCCACGCTGGAGAATGACACCCGGGGTTACATCTCGGGCGTCGCCATCGAAGGCGTGATCCGGCAGGCTGTGACGGATGAAGCCCTTCAGGCCGCTTATGAAGCGCGCTTCAAGGCCGCCGCGCCGCAAACGGAATACAACGCCGCCCACATCCTCGTGGCAACCCTGGAAGAGGCCGAAAAGATCAAGGCCGACCTCGCCGCCGGCGCTGACTTCGCCGAGCTGGCCAAAGCCAACTCCATCGACACCGGCTCGGGCGCAAATGGGGGTGACCTCGGCTGGTTCGGCCTTGGCGTCATGGTGAAGCCCTTCGAAGATGCCATCGTCGGCGCCACGATCGGCGAGGTGACCGGCCCCATCCAATCCGACTTCGGTCAGCACCTTATCCTGGTCAAGGAAACCCGGGTCGCCGAAAATCCGCCGCTGGACCAGATCCGGGATGAGCTTGCCGCCGAAATCGAGGGCGCCGCAGTCGAAGCAAGGGTAAAGGAACTCACCGATGCCGGAGCCGTCACGCGGGAAGGCGAAGGTCTTGACCCCGCCTTGCTGAAGAACTCGGCGCTGATCGACTGACCGCAAAAGAACGGGGGGGGCGAACCATGGGCAAGACCGATTGGAAGTCAAAGGCGAAGACGCTGAAGAAAAAGCTTCGCTCGCTTGAGGACACCGCCCCCGTCAAGGCGAAGGCCACGGCGGCCAAGCCGGTCTCGCCCCTCGCTCCCGCCAGCTTCCCCGCGCTTCCCCTGATCCGCGGCGTTGAATTCGCCGCGGTCGAGGCGGGGGTGCGCTACCAGAACCGCAAGGACGTGATGCTGGTGCGCCTTGCGCCCGGAACGGCTATGGCCGGGGTCTTCACGCGCTCCACCACCCGCTCGTCTTGCGTGCGCGATTGCCAGGCCAAGCTGGCGATGAAGGCCAAGGGTGACGGCGCCGCCATCATCGTCAACTCCGGCAACTCCAACGCCTTTACCGGCAAGATCGGTGAAGAGGCCGTCGCCGCCGTCACCGCCTCGGTGGCAGAGGCGCTGGGCATTCCCGCCGACCGGGTATTCTCGTCCTCCACCGGCGTCATAGGCGAGCCGCTGCCCTATGACCGGATCACCGCCAAGGTCCCCGACCTTGTAGCCGCCTTGGCCGAGGGTGCAATCGAGATGGCCGCCCATGCGATGATGACGACCGACACCTTCCCCAAGGGCGCTGCGGCCACTGTGCAGGGCGAAGGCGGCCTGATCCAGATCGCCGGCATCGCGAAGGGCTCGGGCATGATCGCGCCTGACATGGCGACAATGCTGGTCTACATCTTCACCGACGCAAGGATTTCGCCGAACGCCCTGCAGAAACTTCTGTCACGCAACGTGGACGCGACCTTCAACTCCATCACGGTCGACAGCGATACCTCCACTTCCGACACCCTCCTTCTCGCCGCCACCGGCCAGTCCGAGGCGGCCGAGCTGAAGGGCTCCGCCCTGAAGGCATTCGAGACGGCCCTCCATGGCGTCATGCGCGACCTTGCCCTGCAGGTGGTGCGCGACGGGGAAGGTGCCACCAAGCTGGTCGAGGTCCGGGTGACCGGTGCCGCCAGTGACGAAGACGCTGCCAGGGCAGCCTTCGCCATCGCCAATTCCCCGCTGGTCAAGACCGCCATTGCCGGACAAGACCCGAACTGGGGCCGCATCGTCGCCGCTATCGGAAAATCCGGCGCTGCGGCGGAACGGGACCTGCTCAGCATTCGCTTCGGCGACATACTGGTGGCCGAAAAGGGGTGGCGGAACCCGAACTACAAGGAAGAGGATGGCGCAGATTACATGCTTCAGCCCGAACTCCTGATCCAGGTCGACCTCGGCCTTGGCAAGGCCAGGCGCAGTGTGTGGACCTGTGATCTGACGTCCCGGTATGTCGAGATCAACGCCGATTACCGCTCCTGACCGGACTTTTCGTCTTTCTTTCTGTAAAAATATCCCAAGGGGTCCGGGGGGCTGGCCCCCCGGCGGTCGCCACAAGGATCACGGATGAAGATCATTCTCGTCTCCGCCGTCGCCCTGATCGACGCCGATGGCCGCGTCCTCCTTGCCCAGCGTCCCGAAGGAAAGTCGCTTGCAGGTCTCTGGGAATTCCCCGGCGGCAAGGTCGAACCAGGTGAGACGCCAGAAGCCGCCCTGATCCGCGAATTGAAGGAAGAGCTGGACATTGACACCTGGTCTTCCTGCCTCGCACCCCTGACTTTCGCCAGCCACAGCTATCCGGAGTTTCATCTCCTGATGCCGCTCTTCGCCTGCCGCCGCTGGCAAGGCACCCCCCGCCCGACCGAAGGCCAGACCCTCGCCTGGGTCCGACCGAACGCGATGCGCGACTACCCGATGCCCCCGGCCGATCTGCCCCTGATCCCTATCCTGCGCGACTGGCTGTAGACGAAAACGGCGGGCCAATGGCCCGCCGATTTCTTAACACTTCCTGAAAACCAAAAGCCAAGTCACTGAAAAGACTGGACCGGCCAAGTCTGCCCAGCCCGGGACACCCCGGGTCAGGCCAGCGTCCGCTGAACCTCTTCCCGCTCGAAGATTTCGATCACGTCGCCGGGACGGATATCCTCATAGCGCTCGAAGGCCATGCCGCACTCCTGGCCGGATTGCACTTCCTTCACTTCATCCTTGAAGCGCTTCAGCGTCTTCAGCGTACCCTCGTGGATCACAACCGAGTCACGCAGGAGACGCACCCCAGCCGACCGGCGGGCCACGCCCTCGGTGACAAGGCAACCTGCAACCTGGCCGACACCCGTGACCTTGAAGACTTCCTTGATCGTCGCGTAACCGATGAAGGTCTCGCGAACCTCGGCCTTCAGCAGACCCGAAGCGGCGGCTTTGATGTCATCCACCAGATCGTAGATGATCGAGTAGTAGCGGATCTCGACCCCCTTCTGGTTCGCCGACTGCCGCGCCGAGGCATTGGCACGGACGTTGAAGCCGATGATCGGGGCCTTGCTGGCTTCGGCCAGGCCCACGTCGGTATCGGTGATCGCACCCACACCGGAGTGGAGCACGCGGACACGCACCTCTTCGTTGCCGATCTTTTCCATCGCCTGGACGATGGCTTCGGCAGAACCCTGGACGTCAGCCTTGATCAGGATAGGCAGTTCCGCGACGGCCAAGTCAGCCTTGGCCTTGGCCATCAGCTGTTCCAGCGTCGTCGCAGCGCCAGCAGCCGCGCGTTTGTCTTTTGCGGCCTTCTCACGATAGTCGGCAATCTCACGCGCTTGGGCTTCGGTTTCGACCACGTTCAGCGTGTCTCCGGCCGAAGGAGTGCCGGACAGGCCGAGCACTTCGACCGGGACCGAGGGACCAGCCTCGCTGATCGTTTCACCCTTGTCGTTGATCAGCGCGCGGACCTTGCCCCACTGCTCGCCGACAACGAAGATGTCACCCTTGCGAAGCGTGCCGTTCTGGACAAGCACGGTCGCGACCGGACCACGGCCGACGTCAAGTTTGGCTTCGATAACCGCACCACTTGCCGCCCGCTTGGGGTTGGCGCGCAGTTCCAGGAGTTCGGCCTGCAGGGCGATCGCCTCAAGCAGGGTATCAAGCCCCTGGCCGGTCTTGGCCGAAACCTCGACATCCTGCACATCACCGGACATCGCTTCGACCACGATCTCGTGTTGCAACAGGTCCGTACGGACCTTCTGCGGATCGGCGTCGTATTTGTCGATCTTGTTGATCGCCACGATCATCGGCACCTTGGCAGCCTTGGCGTGAGCAATCGCTTCGATGGTCTGCGGCATCACGGCGTCATCGGCCGCGACGACCAGGATCACGATATCCGTCACCTGCGCCCCGCGTGAGCGCATGGAGGTAAAGGCCGCGTGGCCCGGCGTGTCGAGGAAGGTGATCTTGGCACCCGCATCGGTTTGCACCTGATAGGCGCCGATGTGCTGAGTGATGCCACCCGCTTCGCCCGAGACGACATTGGCCTTGCGGATCGCGTCCAGGAGGCTGGTCTTGCCGTGATCGACGTGGCCCATGATCGTGACGATGGGCGGACGCGGCAGGAGGCTGTCGTCGGTGTCCTTCACCGAGTCGATGACCTGTTCGACATCGGCATCCGACACGCGGACTGCCTTGTGACCGAATTCCTCGATCACCAGTTCCGCAGTGTCGGCGTCGATGGCCTGGTTCATCGTGACCATCATGCCCATCTTCATCAGGCTCTTGACGACGTCAGCGGCACGTTCAGCCATCCTGTTGGCAAGTTCGCTTACCACGATGGTTTCCGGCAGCTGCACATCGCGCACCTGCTTTTCAGCCTTCTGGCCCAGGCCCAAAGCCTTGGCGCGGGCCTTTTCCTGCTTGCGCTTCATCGCGGCAAGGCTGCGCGTACGCCCGCCTTCGCCGGCGAGGGCGTCGTTCAATGTCAGCTTGCCGGTTCGGCGTGCGTCCTCGCCGGTGGTGCGCTTGGCGCCACGGTCACGTTCGGCGTCGCGCTCACGTTCGGTCTTGCGCGGGGCAAGGCCGGGCTTGGCCGAAGCCGGCCCGCGCGGGTCACCGCCCGGAGTGGCTGGCGAGGGCGCGGCCTTGGCTGGAGCGGCATCGGTCGCCGCCGGTGCGGGCGTGGCTGACCGGGGGCGCGTTCCAAGCACGTCGGCGCGGCGGGCTTCGGCTGCGGCCACACGGGCTGCAGCTTCGGCCTTGGCGGCACGCTCTTCTTCTTCGGCCTTGGCGCGAATGGCTTCCGCGCGTTCGCGGTCCTCACGCTCACGCGTTTCAATGTCTTCGCGGCGACGGGCGCGGTCTTCTTCGCGCAGACGGTCTTCCTCGGCACGGCGGACGGCGTCTTCCGCTTCACGCGCCTTGGCGGCGCGCAACGCAGTCATCCGGCGGTCCATCTCGGCGTCAGAGATGCCGGCAGGCCGCTTCGACGGGTCACCGTAGTTGGTTGGCGTGGCTGACTGGCCCGAGCCAGGCGCACCCGGCTTTGGTGCGGCGGTCGGAACCACCACCCGCTTGCGCTTCGTCTCGACCACCACGCTCTTGGTCCGGCCATGGCTGAAGCTTTGCTTCACCTGTCCGGAACGGGGGGCGCCCCCGAGGCCAAGAGGTTTCTTGCCGTCTGTATCGCTCATGCGTCTTACGTATCCTTCATGGCGGTATCACCGCCGTCATGCCCGCCAGCCCTCAGGCCGGCCAGCCTTGCCGCTTCCTCTACAACACGTGTTCTGAGTCCACCAGCGGCAAGCGCGGCGTGTATCGCACGTTCGCGCCCGAATGCCAAACCGATTTCCCCAGCGGTCAGAATGCCAATGAATCCGTTCTTCCCCTCGGGCGCGTGCAGCTTGGTCTTGCCGCGTTCCGACCCGTCGCTGGCCTGGATCAGCGTGACCGCCGTGCCTTTGGCCAACCAGTCCTTGACCTTCTCGTAGCCCATCACCGCGTCACCCGCCTTGCGCGCCAGGCTGAGCATGTCGATCACACGCTGGGTGATCAGCCGCTCGACCAAAGCAGGCAGATCGTCGGGCACTTTCACCGGCTGGCGGGCCGCCCGGGAAAAGAGACCCTTCTTCGCGGCCTTGGCGATCAGTTCCATATCGGCAGAGACATAGATGCCCCGCCCGGGCAGCTTGCCCATGACATCGGGCACGATCGTTCCGTCAGGGCTGACGCAAAACCGGACGAGCCCCGCCTTCGGCTGGCTTTCCCCGGTCGCAATGCACTTGCGTTCCGGGTCGTCCTGTTCTTTTTCCCGGCCGCCGCGCGTCAACGCTTCTGGTTTCCGAGGTCTGAGATCAGACCTCGGCCTCCGCGTCTTCGGCCACGTCTTCGGCGGGCTTCTCAAGCTCGGCGGGGTCGACCCAGCCCAACATGACACGCGCGGTCATGATCAGGGTCTGCGCCTCCTCGAGCGTCATGTCGAACTTCTCCAACACGCCTTCGTCCTTCTTGCGGGCACCGTTTTCGGTCGTCCAGCCACCGGCAAGTTCCCAGTCGGCGCAGGTGGCGAAGTCTTCCAGCGTCTTGATGCCGTCATGCGCCAGCGCTTCAAGCATCTGGGGCGTCAGGCCTTCGAATTCGACCAGGCTATCTTCGACACCCATGGCGCGGGCGTTTTCCATTGCCTTGGTGTTGGCCGCTTCAAGGTAGTCCCGCGCACGGGCCTGAAGCTCGCCAGCGGTGCCTTCGTCGAAGCCGTCGATCGACAGAAGCTCGTCCAGTTCGACGTAGGCAACTTCCTCCAGGTTGGTGAAACCTTCCGACACGAGAAGTTGCGCCATCATCTCGTCCACGTCGAGCGTGTCCATGAAGAGCTTGGTGCGTTCGGCAAACTCGGCCTGACGACGGGCCGATTCCTCGGTCTCGGTCATGATGTCGATGTCGAGGCCCGTCAGCTGGCTGGCAAGTCGGACGTTCTGGCCACGGCGACCGATGGCGAGCGAAAGCTGCTCATCCGGAACGACGACTTCGATCTTGCCGGCCTCTTCGTCGATCACGACCTTGGAAACTTCGGCCGGCTGGAGCGCGTTCACCAGGAACGTTGCCTGATCCTGATTCCAAGGGATGATGTCGATCTTTTCGCCCTGAAGTTCGTTCACCACGGCCTGCACTCGGCTGCCGCGCATACCGACGCAGGCACCGACCGGGTCGATTGAGTTGTCGTAGCTGATGACGGCGATCTTGGCGCGCGATCCGGGGTCGCGGGCCACGGCCTTGATCTCGATGATTCCGTCATAGATTTCCGGCACTTCCATCTTGAACAGTTCGGCCATGAACTGCGGGTCGGTGCGCGACAGGAAGACCTGCGGGCCGCGCGGCTCGCGGCGGACGTCCTTGATGAAGCAGCGGATGCGGTCGCCGATGCGGTAGGCTTCGCGGCCGATCTTTTCGTTCCGCCGCAGGATGCCTTCGCCACGGCCGATGTCGACGATGACGTTGCCGTATTCCTCGCGCTTGACGGCACCGTTGATGATGGTGCCCTTGCGGTCCTTGAATTCCTCGAACTGGCGGTCACGCTCGGCCTCGCGGACTTTCTGCAGGATCACCTGCTTGGCCGATTGCGCGGCGATCCGACCCAGATCGACAGGGGGAACCTCGTCGACGATCTCGTCGCCCAGCTGCGGGTCGGCAAGGAAGCCCTTCGCCTGTTTGACGGTCACTTGGGCGTGGTGGTTCTCGACGCCTTCATCCTCGACCACGGTGCGGACGCGGGTGAACGAGGCGCGGCCGGTCTTCCGGTCGATCTTGACGCGGATGTCCATCTCGGCCCCGTAGCGCGACTTCGCGGCCCGGGCGAGGCTGTCCTCCATCGCCTGGATCACCAGTTCCGGGTCGATCATCTTCTCGCGGGCAACTGCCTCGGCGGTCTGCAGAAGTTCCAGCTGGTTGGCCGATGTGATTGCCATCGTTATCTCCCCTCAGTGTTTCGTCTCGGGCAGAGGCTCGTCGTCCTCGTCCCCGGTTATTTCTTCGATCTCGTCGAACTCGCCTTCAGCAGGCTCGGCCACTTTTTTCTGGCGCAGCATCTCGCTGATCAGCTCATCCGTGAGGATCAGCTTGGCGTCGGACAGCCACTCGAACTTCAGCCCGATGGTCACTTCCTCGCCTGATTCCTCGATGGTGATGAGAACCTCATCCCCCTCGATGCCAGCCAGATCGCCCTTGAAGCGGCGGCGGCCGTCGATCAGTTCAGTCGTCTCCATCCGGGCTTCCCAGCCCTTCCAGACGTCGAAATCCTTCAGGCGGGTCAGCGGGCGGTCAATGCCCGGGCTGGATACTTCGAGGATGTAGTTGTCCTCAACCGGGTCTTCCACATCAAGGACGGCTGATACTGCAGTGGAAATCTCGCCACACTCGTCCACGCCGATGCCGCCATCGGGACGGTCCGCCATGATCTGCAGGATACGGGTCTTGCCGCCCATCAGACGCACGCGCACCAGTTCGAACCCCAGCCCTTCGATGACGGGGGTGATGATGTCGGCAAGGCGACGGTCGATGGCAGTCTTGGCGATCAGATCGGACATTCAGGTTCCAGAAACGAAAAAGCGGGCCCATGCGGCCCGCCCGTGACGATCGGTAGCTTCGGGTGTGGACCCCGAAGCCGCTGTTGAGAAGCCGTATACGCCGCAGACCCCGAGTCTGCAAGGGCCAGTCTTCCGGACGGTTTGTCAGAGTCTGCGAAACACCATGACCAGACCGCGGTCTTCCTTGTGGGGATGGTCCGCGCCTTCGTAGATCGGGATATCCCGCCAGACCACGGGCGTGATCTGCCCAACCGCCACGAGCCGCGCGAGCGCCGAGCCGAAGCCTGCGCCGTCCAGGACCGGGCCGATGGTTCCGCAAGCGAAGACAGCGCCGGGGCGGGCGATGCGCAGAAGCTCGGGGAAACATTCCGGACCGACGTGCCCGTGGGTGAAGGTTCCGCAGCTTATGATCGCATCATAGCTGGCGTCCGCGATGTCCAGCGTTTTGGTCAGATCGCCCAGCCTGAGGCTGCGATAGATGTTCTTGGTCCTGGCGACTTCAAGCATTTCCGGCGTGATATCAAGTGCATCCACGGTGAAGTGGCGCAAATGTTCACCGACGAGGCCAGTGCCTGCGCCGATGTCCAGGATAGCGGCAGTGGGTTGGATTTCTTCTGCCAGGATCATCGCGATTTCTCGTGGGGCAATGTAGCCCCAGGCTGCGCCGAAAGTCTGGTCATAATCGAGCGCCCACTGCCCATACAGGCGACGCGCATCCTCTGGCCCGTGGATCTGATAGGCTTCATCAAGGTCATAGCCGCTTTCATTCATGTCATGCCCCTACCGTTGGGTTTACATGCCAAAGCGGTGTCACAAGCACGTGACGAACGGGAACCCGCCGATACCGTGAAACATTGTCCGCGCAGGTGATCAGTCCAGATTGCCCCTGTCCTGCCAAGCTGCAATAGTTCAGGACACACCCCCGCAAGAGGAGAAGTGGAATGCCCGGCGGGCTTGATCGAATCTGGCCCTGGACCTTTGCTTGCGTGGCCGTTCTTGCTTTGCCATCGCCTGCCGCTGCTTTGGATCGGCTGGCGTTTCAGGTGCGTGGCGGCAACGAGGAGGTGACGGCGGCAATCGAGGCCGCCTCGCTTCTGCAAGGGCTGCAATCTCAGGATGATCCGGCAGCGCAAGACGTGCTTTCTGCAGCACGGTCAGACTACGCGCGGATTCTGGGTGCATTGTACGCCAAGGGGCACTATTCGGCCGTGATCGGGATCAGCGTTGACGGACAGGAAGCCGCGCAAATTCCGGCCCTGGACGCCCCAGAGGCCATATCCGTGGTGGTGGTGACGGTGGATCCAGGCCCGGCCTTCCGGTTTTCCGGTGCGCGTGTCGCCCCACTTGCGCCGGACACCGTGCTGCCACAGGGGTTTAGCAGCGGAAACCTGGCGGAAAGCGGTTTGATACGGGACGCGGTTGACACGTCAATTCGCGCCTGGCGTGAGGTTGGCCATGCCAAGGCGGCTGTGGCGAGTGAAGCGGTGGTTGCAGACCATTCGACAGCCCTGCTTGACGTGGATATAGGCCTGGACCCTGGCCCGCGCTTGCGCTTTGGCGGGCTTGTCATCGAGGGCGAGGCCCGGATGCGAGAACGCCGCATCCGCAAGATCGCCGGGCTGCCTGAAGGCGAGACATTCAGCGAGACAGAATTGCGTCAAGCAGAAGAGCGCCTGCGCCGCACCGGTATTTTCAGCTCGGTCACGCTGGCCGAGGATGACCGCATCACCGCACCAGACCT